>CAJXWR010000113.1 GCA_913062675.1 uncultured Trueperaceae bacterium | reverse complement strand
TCGGAACGCGATGTACCTCGCAAAAGGCTTCCAGGAACTGGGCTTGAAAGTGCGTTACCCCGGACTAAAAGATCACCCGCAACACGAGTTGCTCAAGCAACAGTACAATGAAGTGTACGGCTTTGGTGGTATGCTCTTCATCGATGCCGGTTCAAAGGAAAAAGCCTACGAGCTGATGGAGTACATGCAAAACCAGAATGTTGGCTACCTCGCAGTGAGCCTCGGTTTTTACAAAACACTGTTCAGCGCTCCGGGAAGTTCCACTTCATCTGAGTTATCTGACGAAGAACAAAAAGAAATGGGTTTGAGTGACGGCATTGTGCGTATGTCTGTGGGATTAGACATGGACATCGAAAGCACCTTCGATAAAATGACTATCGCTCTCAAAGAAGCCAACTTGATCTAGAAAATCATTCACGGTCAGAACCGAAAGCCGCCTTGTGAACGCAGGGCGGTTTTTTTTTGCAAAAAAAAGCCGTCTCGAAATGAGACGGCTTCCAAAATATAATGATATTGTCTAAAGCTTACTTAAGCGCTTCAGCCATTGTTTTTCCTATTTCTGCCGGAGAATCAACAACGTGAATTCCGCATTCTTTCATAATGCGTTTTTTCGCTTGTGCAGATTCTTCTTCTCCGGAAACAATTGCACCGGCATGGCCCATTGTTCTTCCTTTAGGAGCAGTTTCACCAGCGATGAAACCAACTACAGGCTTCGTACCGTTTTCTTTGACCCAGCGAGCAGCTTCAACTTCTAGCTGACCACCAATCTCACCGATCATGATCACGCCTTCGGTCGCGTCATCCTTGGCGAACATTTCGAGCACGTCCACGAAGTTCGTGCCGTTCACCGGGTCGCCCCCAATCCCCACGGCGGTCGTCTGCCCAAGACCCACGTCACTGAGCTGCTTCACCGCTTCGTACGTCAGCGTCCCAGAGCGACTCACCACGCCAATGCGGCCCCCCTGGTGAATGTAGCCAGGCATGATGCCAATCTTGCATTCGTGCGGCGTGATGACGCCGGGGCAGTTCGGGCCCACGAGACGTGAACCGCTCCCCTGCATGGCGCGCTTCACGACCACCATGTCCTGCACGGGAATCCCCTCTGTGATGCACACGACGAGCTCAAGGCCCGCCTCGACCGCTTCGAGAATCGCGTCGGCCGCACCAAACGGGGGGACGTACACGACGCTGGCGTTCGCGTTCGTGGCCGCCACCGCGTCGCGCACCGTTTCGAACATGGGGACGTCCACGGCGTACGTGTCGGGCCGTCCCGGCACGCCACTATGGTCGGTTGCTCCCTCGAAGCGCAGCGTCGTTCCCGCCTTCCCGGGGTGCACGCCCGCCACGACGTTCGTGCCGTAGGCGATCGCCTTGTCCGTGTGGAAACGCCCGGCACTGCCGAGCCCCTGCACGAGGAGTCGCGTGTCCTTACCCACCATGATGCTCATCGTGCTGCCTCCACGATCTTCTGCGCGCCGTCCTTCATGTCGGTCGCGCTCACCACGTTCAAGCCCGACTCGTCGATGATCTTCTTGCCCAGCTCCACGTTCGTGCCTTCGAGGCGCACGACGAGGGGTACCTGAAGCCCGACTTCCTTGACCGCCGCCACGACGCCATCGGCAATCGTGTCGCACTTCATGATGCCGCCGAAGATGTTCACGAAGATGCCCTTCACGTTCGGGTCCCGCGTGATGATCTTGAAGGCGGCCGTCACGTTCTCGGTCGTCGCACCGCCACCCACGTCCAGGAAGTTGGCGGGTTCCCCGCCCACCTGCTTGATGGTGTCCATCGTCGCCATGGCCAGGCCTGCACCGTTCACGAGGCAACCAATCGACCCGTCGAGCTTGATGAAGCTGAGACCGAATTCCTTCGCTTCGAGCTCCGCCGCGTTCTCCTCGGTCTCGTCGCGCAGTTCCGCGACGTCCGGGTGGCGGGCGAGCGCGTTGTCGTCGAAGCCCATCTTCCCGTCGAGTGCCATGACGTCACCCGACTCGGTCACGACGAGTGGATTGATTTCGATCAGGTCGGTGTCCAGGTCACTCGCGAAGGCGGCAAGCGCCTTCATGAAGCGCACGCCGTTCTTCAGCGCGTCACCCTCGAGGCCAAGACCGAGCGCCAGACGGCGCGCCTGAAAGTCGGCAAGGCCCACGGCAGGGTCGATGGTCTCGCGAAGGATCTTCTCCGGCGTCTCGGCGGCGACCTCCTCGATCTCGGTGCCCCCCTCCGTCGACGCCATCATGAGGTTCCGACCGGTCGCGCGGTCAAGGACGACAGAGAGGTACAACTCGCGCGCGATGGCGACCCCCTGCTCCACGTAGAGGCGGTTCACCGCCTTGCCTTCCGGACCGGTTTGGATCGTGACGAGCGTACTGCCGAGCATCTGCTCGGCGAGGCTGCGCACCTTCGCCTCGGCGGCTTCCACGCCGCCCTGAATCCCATCGGTCACGACGGTCACGCCACCCAGGTCGGCATGCTCCTTGAAGCGGCCCTTGCCACGCCCACCGGCATGAATCTGGGACTTGACGACGACGACGGGAGACCCGCTCGCCTCGACGAGGGGACGCACGGCGGCGACGGCTTCCTCGGGCGTGGTCGCCACTCGGCCCTCGGGCACCGCAATGCCTCTCGCAGCCATCAAGCGTTTCGCTTGGTACTCGTGAATCTTCACGTTCGACCTCCATCAGGGTCGCGCCTGCAGCGCGACGACCGGTGCAGGGTACCGCAGTCGTTCCCCTCCGACATGGGGTTCAGCGCGCCTTTCGACGCGGCAAGCGCGCGAGGAGCGGTACCCTGTCGGCATGTACCGAACCGCCCTTCTCACCGTGAGTGACCGGGGTGCAGCCGGCGAACGCAAGGACACGGCCGTGGACGCCATTCGCGACGCGCTGCCCACCGAACGTTTTCGCGAGGTCGCCTACGAAATCCTGCCCGACGAGCAGGCGCTCCTGCGTGCGCAGTTGCGGCGCTGGTCGGAAGGCGACGCCGTGGATCTGATCCTCACGTGCGGAGGCACGGGCTTGTCGCAACGTGACCGTACGCCCGAAGCGACCCGCGACGTGATCGAGCGCACCGTGCCGGGACTCGCCGAGTGGATGCGTGCCGAGGGGGCGCGCAAGACGCCCATGGCCATCTTGTCGCGCGGCCTGGCGGGGGTGCGCAATGGCACCTTGATCGTGAATCTCCCCGGGAGTGAAAAAGGCGCGCGTGAAAGCCTCGAGGCGATCCTGCCCGTCCTCCCGCACGCCTTGGACGTGCTGCAGGGTGAGGGTACGGGCGATCCCGAGGCTTGGCACGCGTAGGGCGCAGCGATGAGCTGGCTCGCACTCACCATCTTCGTCGTCTTCCTGTTGGTTGGGGTGGCCGGCGTCGTGCTGCCCGTCCTCCCGGGCGTCCCCCTCGTCCTGGTGGGTGCCGCCCTCGCCGCGTGGATTCGCGGGTTCGACGTGGTGGGCGTCATGCCGCTCGTGTGGATCGCCGTGCTCGCCATCCTCGCGCAAGTGGTGGACTTCGTTGCGGGCGCCGTCGGTGCGCGCATGGGGGGTGCGGGTCGTGCCGGGTTCTGGGGCGGCGTGCTGGGTTCCCTCATTGGCCTGATCTGGTTTCCGCCCATCGGTTTCCTACTCGGCGCACTCGTCGGCGCCGTCGCGGCGGAGGTGGTGGCGGGTCGGTCGCTCCCCGACGCTTGGCGTGCGGGCCTCGGCGCGTTCGTTGGGACGATTGGGGGTGTCGCCGCGAAAGCGTTGATTCTCGTCGCGATGGCCGTCGTCATGATTCCCGTACTCCTCTGAACCCTGCTAGACTCGGCGGTCGAACGACGGAAGTGAGGGAATCGTGGATCCCATTTTGATTCAACTCGGCCCCATCGCCCTTCGGTGGTACGGCCTACTCATCGTGCTCGGCGTTCTCGGGGGCTCCGTGTGGGGCTTGGCCGAGGCGCGCCGCCGCAAGCTCGATCCTGACGCGTTGCTCGACATGGCGCCATGGCTGGTCATCGCCGGCCTCGTGGGCGCACGCCTGGTCTACGTCGTGACGAGTCCCAGCGCGTTCTTCGGGCCGGGCGGCAACCCGCTCGACGCCTTCGCCGTTTGGCAAGGCGGCATCAGCATTCACGGGGGGATCATCGGCATCCTGCTCGCCGTGTTTCTCCTCGCCCCTCGTAAGGGCATGAAACCGTGGGCGGTGATGGACGTGCTGACGCCCATCGGTGCGCTCGGCATCATCGGTGGCCGGATTGGCAACATCATGAACGGCAGTGACACCGGCGGGCGCCTCACCGACCTCGCCATCGGCGTGGCGTGGCCCGAGCGGGGCACCGAAACGTTCGGAGCCTTGGGACGCGTCATTTTCGGGAGCGACCTGTGGGCGTACGCGCCCCCGGTGTGCAACACGGTCCCGATGGGGGAGCCCTGCGTCGTGCACCTCACGCCCGTCTATGGGGGACTCGTCGGCGTGGCGCTCATTCCCATCTTGTGGCTTGCCTTCCGCCGGACGCAGGCGCCTGGTGCCGTGTTCGCGCACTTCGCCTTGTGGTACTCGCTGCTGCGCAGCGTCATCGAGGAGCCGTTCCGTGACAACCCGCTCTTCTGGCCGGTGTACGAGAACGCATCGATTGGCGTCGGCGTCTTCACGCTCACGCAACTCGTCTCCATCCCGATCATCCTCGTCGCCGCCTACGCGCTGCTGGCGCCACGCTCCGATCGTGACGATCGCCGTGCCCGTTTGACGCGTCGCGCTGCGAAACGGTGAGCGACGTGCGCGACGTCGCAGCGGTCATCCTCGCTGCTGGGCAGGGAACGCGCATGCGTTCCAGCCTGCCCAAGGTCGCGCACGAGATTGCCGGTCGAGCCCTCGCCGCCCACGTCGTGAAGGCGGCCCGTGATGCGGGTGTCGTGCGCGTCGTCGTGGTCGTGGGTCACGGGGAGGATTGGGTGCGCGACGCGCTCGCGGGGGAGGACGTGACGTTCGTGCGGCAAGTCGAGCAGCGCGGTACGGGACACGCGCTCGCTACGGCACGCGAGGCGTTCGACGAAGCGCCCTCCGCCACGTTCGTCTTGAATGGCGATGGGCCGCTCGTGCGACCCGAGACGCTCAGGCACCTCCTCGAGGTGCACGCCGCCGGGCCGCACCCGCTTCGCGGGGTGACGCTCGCCACCGTGACCGTCGAGGACCCGACCGGACTGGGTCGGATCGTGCGCGACGACGCGGGAACCTTCGTGAGCATCACCGAGGAAGCGGACGCCGATGACGCGACACGGAAGGTGCGCGAGGTGAACCCCGGCCTGTTCCTCGTCGGGGCGGACGCCTGGCCACGCCTCGACCGGCTCGGGGACGACAATGCCCAGCGCGAGATGTACCTGACCGACCTGCCCGCCCTCACGCTGCAGGACGGGGATCCCGTACGCGCGGTCCCCCTCGCCGATGCGCGCGAGACCCTGGCGGCCAACGACCGGACTGAACTTGCCCAGCTCGAACAGGTGTTGCAGGCCCGCATTCGGGACGCCTGGATGCGATCGGGCGTCACCTTCCACGCGCCCGAGACGACCTACCTGCACGTCGACGTGCACCTCGCACCCGACGTGACGATTGAACCGGGCGTCGTCCTCAGGCGAGGCACGCGCGTCGCCGCGGGCGCAACGATCGGCGCGCATGCCGTGCTCGAAGGTTGCGTCGTGGAGGAGGGCGCCCGCGCGCCGCCCCTCACCTACGCGGTGGACCGCACCTTCAGCGGGTCGTAGCGAAACGCAA
>CAJXWR010000112.1 GCA_913062675.1 uncultured Trueperaceae bacterium | reverse complement strand
GCGGTGAACCGTCCGACCGGACCGTCGAGCGCATCAAGGTCCGCGACGTGTGTCGCGCCGAGCCGGAACTGGTGGGTGAGGTCGAGCCCGGCCATGAGGATGCGCGCACCACTTCGGAAGACCACGTCGGCCGCTTCGGGGTCGGCAAGGATGTTGAACTCCGCGGCGGGCGTCGTGTTGCCATACGTGCGCGAGCCGCCCATGAGGCTGATGCCAGCTAAGCGCGTGGCGAGCGTCGGGTCGATGCGAAGCGCGAGCGCGACGTTCGTGAGGGGGCCGGTGGGGACGAGCCAAAGGTCGTCGTGCGCGTGGGACGCGGCGAGGATGGCTTGCGCCGCGGGCAGCGGATCGACCGGGCCGACCGGTTCGGGCAGGTCCGGCCCGTCGAGGCCACTATCGCCGTGAATGTCGGGGGCGTGGAGCGGTTCCCCCACGAGCGGGCCTGCGGCACCGGCGTGGAGGGGCACGGTGCTGCCGGCGAGGTCGCGCACGATGCGCGCATTGCGCGTCGTGGAGGCAAGCCCGACGTTGCCGGACACGGTGCTGATCCCGACCAGGTCGGTGCGCTGCGCGGCGTAGAGCAGCGCGAACGCATCGTCGTGGCCGGGATCGCAATCAAGCCAGACGCGGGGACGCGTCTCGCTCACGCATCCTCCTCGTCGTCGAGGTCACCGAGGTCGAGGAGGGGATCCTCATCGAAGAGCGGAGCTTCGGCTGCGGGTGTCTCGTCGGGCGTCGCGTCGGTGGCGTCACCGGGTTCGCTCACCGCGGCTTCGGGGACGGCATTCACCATCTCCTGCGCGTTGACCTCTTCACCCGCCTCGTCGATCTGCTCGTCGGCCATCATCACCATGGCGGAGACGACGCGGTCATCGTCGCCAAGCTTCATGATCGTGACGCCTTGCGAGGAACGGCCGTAGGAGGACACCTGATCCACCTTCGTGCGGATGAGGATGCCGCCTTCGGAGAGGACGAGGAGTTCCTCGGCACCGGTGACGGGGCTGAGGCGGACGAGGCCGCCGGTCTTGTCGGTCACCTTGAGGGTGATGACGCCCAGGCCACCGCGTCCACGCAGCGGGTACTCACTGAGTTTCGTGCGCTTGCCGTAACCGCGTTCGCTCACGGCGAGCAGTGAGGCCGTCTCGCGGTCGTCGGGGCCGATGGTGGCGAGGCTGACGACCTCGTCCCCCTCGCGGAGGCGAATGCCGATCACGCCCTGCGTGGCGCGGCCGGTGGGGCGCGCGGCGGACTCCTCGAAGCGGACCGCTTGCCCATCGCGGGTGGCGAGGACGATGTCGTGCTCCCCTCCCGTCATGCGGACGGCGACGAGTTCGTCGCCTTCGACGAGGTTGATGGCGATGAGGCCGGAGACGTTGATGTTGGCGTACTCACGAATCTCGGTGCGTTTGAGGAGGCCATGGCGCGTGGCGAACACGAAGTAGCCGTCCGCCGAGAAGTCCTTCACCGCGAGCACGGTTTGCACGAACTCGTTCTCCTCGAGCGGGAGGAGGTTCTTGATGTGATTCCCGCGACCGGAGCGACCCGCCTCAGGCAGGTCGTAGATCTTCTCGCGGTACACGCGCCCACGGTTCGTGAAGAACGCCAGGTAATCGTGCGTGGAGCCGACGAGCAGCAGGCTGTTCACGTCGTCTTCCTTGGCGTCCTGCCCCTTCACGCCCTTCCCGCCGCGCGACTGGGCGCGGTAGGCGCTGAGCGCGGTGCGCTTGATGTACCCACCGCGCGTGAGGGTGACGACCATGGCCGCCTCGGCGATGAGGTCCTCCTTGCCGATCTCGTCGCTCAAGCGACCGATTTGCGTGCGGCGCTCGTCGCCGAAGCGTTCCTTCACCTCGAGCAGTTCGGTCTCCACGACGCCCCAGAGTTCCGACGCGTCGTTGAGGATCTGTTCGAGGCGAGCGATGAGCTTCTGCAGTTCGGCGTACTCGTTCTCGATCTTCTCGCGTTCGAGACCGGTGAGGCGCTGGAGGCGCATGTCGAGCACCGCTTGCGCCTGCGCTTCGCTCAAGCCGAAGCGCTCCATCAACCCGTCGCGGGCGGTGGGCCCGTCGGGCGAGTTGCGGATGAGCTTGATGACCTCGTCGAGGTTGTCGAGCGCGATGAGGTACCCCTCGAGCACGTGCGCGCGTTCCTTCGCCTTGCGCAGTTCGTACTCGCTGCGGCGTTGAATCACGTCGGCGCGGTGGTCGAGGAACAACTGCATCGTGTCCTTCAGGGGCAGCAGCTTGGGGGAGCGCCCGACGATCAAGACGTTGTTGATCGCGAAGGTGGACTGCAGTTGCGTGTACTTGTACAGCTGGTTGAGGACGAGTTCGGGCAGCGCACCGCGCTTGAGTTCGAACACGATCCGCATGCCTTGCCGGTCGGACTCGTCACGCAGGTTGGAGATGTCCTCGATCTTCTTCTCGCGCACGAGTTGCGCGGCGGTTTGAATGAGGCTGGTCTTGTTGACCTGGTACGGGATTTCGGTGACGACGATGGAGTGGCGGTTGCCGTTCTCCTCGATGCGGGCGCGACCGCGAACGCGGATCGAACCGCGACCGGTTTCGTACGCCTGGCGGATGCCCTCGGTGCCGATGATCCCGCCGGTGGGGAAGTCGGGGCCCTTGACGTGCTGCATGAGCGCGTCGAGCGGGATGTCGCGGTTGCGAATCAGGGCGACGAGGCCGTCGATGATCTCGTTCAGGTTGTGCGGCGCGATGTTGGTGGCCATGCCGACGGCAATGCCGGATGCGCCGTTGACGAGCAGGTTGGGGAACGACGAGGGCAGCACCTCGGGTTCGGTGGTGGTGCCATCGAAGTTCTCTCGCTCGTCGACGGTTTCCTTGTCGATGTCCTCGAGCAGGGTTTCCGCGACGCGCGTGAGACGCGCCTCGGTGTAGCGGTACGCAGCGGCGGGGTCACCGTCGATGGACCCGAAGTTTCCCTGCCCGTCGACGAGGGGGTAGCGCACGTTCCACGGTTGCGCGAGGCGGACCATGGCGTCGTACACGGCACTGTCCCCGTGCGGGTGGTACTTCTTGATGACCTCGCCGACCACCCCTGCCGATTTGGAGTGCTTGCGGTTGCTGGCGAGCCCCTCCTGATGCATGGCGTAGAGGATGCGGCGTTGCACCGGTTTGAGTCCGTCCCGCACGTCGGGCAGGGCCCGGTCGACGATGACCGACATGGCGTAGTTGATGAAGCTGGTCTTGATCTCGTCCGTGATTTGGACGGGGACGACCTGTCCTTCGTTCAAGGGGATTCCTCCTCGCGTGGCGCCCAGCGCGACCGGTGCGGCGTGCGCACATGGTGCATCCGGCAGCGCCTCGGATGCCCCATACTGTACCACCGTAGACCCCGCGATACCCCAGCCGGCAGCCGTCCAGCGGGCAAGAAAAGCCGTGTTCGGAGCGTGGTAGCGTGCGCGCCATGATTGCCCGCTACGCCACCCCCGACATGACGCGCTTGTGGAGCGAGGCGGAGCGGTACCGCACCTGGCTCGAGGTGGAACTCGCCGCCGTGGAGGCATGGGAGACGCTGGGGGAAGTCCCCTCGGGGACCGGCCAGTCGCTGCGGGCCGCAGCCGCCGAACGACCACTGGACGAGGCGTTCGCCGAGCGGGTGGCGGAGCTCGAGCGGCAGACGCGGCACGACATCGTGGCGTTCACGCGCGCATTGAGCGAACGGCTGGGTGAACCCGCGCGGTTCGTGCACTTGGGCCTCACCTCCACCGACGTGGTGGACACTGCACAGAACCTGCTGCTCGTGCGCGCCTGCCACCTGATCGAGGCTGACCTGGCCGCCTTGACGGACGTCGTGCGCACCCTCGCGCTTCGTCATCGGCACGTCCCCTGCATCGGCCGGACCCACGGCGTGCATGCCGAGCCCATGACGTTCGGCCTCAAGTTCCTGAACGTGTGGACCGCCTTGCAGCGCGACGCCCGGCGGCTTGCTACCGCGCGCGAGGCGATCGGCGTGGCCATGCTGTCCGGGTCGGTGGGCACCTTCGCGCACGTCCCCCCGCAGGTGGAGGAGCACGTGGCCACTGCGCTCGGGTTGACGCCGGACCCGGTGACGAATCAGACGGTGGCGCGCGACCGGCACGCCGAACTCCTGTCCGCCCTCGCGTTGATCGGCACGAGCATCGAGCGACTCGCCCTCGAGGTCCGGCACCTGCAACGCAGCGAGGTGCGTGAAGCGCGCGAGGGGTTCGCGAAGGGGCAGACCGGCTCCTCGTCCATGCCGCACAAGAAGAACCCCATCGCGTCGGAGAACCTGACGGGGGTCGCCCGGTTGCTGCGCAGTTACCTGTCCCCTGCGTTCGAGGACGTGGCGTTGTGGCACGAGCGCGACATCAGCCACAGTTCGGTCGAGCGGGTGATCCTGCCCGACGCGACGACGCTCGCGAGCTACGCACTGCGCCGCATGACGCGCGTCCTCGAGGACCTCGTGGTGGACGAGGCGCGCATGCGCGAGAACATGGACGCACTGCACGGCCTGGTGTATTCGCAACGCGTGCTCCACGCCCTGATCGAGGCGGGCGCGACGCGTGAGGCGGCGTACGACGTGGTGCAACAGGCGGCGTTGCGCGTGTGGGAGGGTGAGGGGCACCTGCGCGACCTGCTGGCCGCCGACCCGGACCAGCCGCTCGAAGGAGCGGCGCTCGACGCGGCGTTCGACCCGGCCTGGTACCTGCGGCACGTGGATGCGATCTACGCGCGCAGTGGCGTGGAGGAGGCAGCATGACGATTCCCGATCGCGGCGAACTGCTGTACGAAGGGAAAGGCAAACGCGTCTACTCGACGAGCGACGAGACGCTCGTGCGGGTCGTGTTCAAGGATGACGCGACGGCGTTCAACGCCCAGAAGCGCGGCACGATTCAGGGCAAGGGCGTCGTGAACGCCGCGGTGACCGAGCGCCTCATGCAGGTCGTTGCCGAGGCGGGCGTCGATACGCACTTCGTGGCGCGCGTTGCGCCCGATGAGCACCTCGTCAAGCGGGTGGACATCATTCCCGTCGAGGTGATCGTTCGCAACCGCGCGTCGGGAAGCTTCGCGAAGCGTTACGGCGTGGAGGACGGCCTCGAGCTGGAACCGACCGTGATCGAGTGGTGCTACAAGTCCGATGCGCTGGGCGACCCGCCCATGAACGACGCGACGGCCGTCGCGCTGGGCTTCGCGACCGAGGAGCAACTCCACGACCTGTTCGAGGGGGCGGCCGCGGTGAACGATGCGCTCCTCCCGTTCCTTGACGAGCGCGGTTTGGACCTCGTGGACTTCAAGTTGGAGTTCGGCACGCTGCCCGATGGGACGGTCGTGCTGGCCGACGAGATCAGCCCCGACACCTGCCGGTTCTGGGACGCCGCGTCCGGTGAACGCCTCGACAAGGACCGCTTCCGCCTCGATCTCGGGGACGTGGAGGCGGGGTATCAGGAAGTCGCTGCGCGCATTGCGCTGGAGGAGACGTCATGAGCGAAACATCCACGTTGGCGCGCGTAACGGTGCGCCTCAAACGCGCCATTCTCGATCCGCAGGGACGCGCCGTGCAAGGCACGCTGCACCGGCTTGGCCATGACGCCGTGGAGGGGTTGCGGGTCGGCAAGGTCATCGAGTTCACCCTGCCCGGCACGCCCGAGGAGGTGCGCGCGCAGGTGGACGCGATCGCCGCGGACGTGCTCGCCAACCCGGTGATGGAGGACGTCGAGGTGACGCTCGAACCGGTCCCGGCAAGCGAAGGCGAAACCGGAGCGTGAACAACCGGCCGGGCCGCGTCGAGCCCGCCCACCGCG
>CAJXWR010000111.1 GCA_913062675.1 uncultured Trueperaceae bacterium | reverse complement strand
GGGGGAGATCCTTGCGGTGAGCCGCGATGCCGGCGGCGTCCTTGGCGGTACGGAAGCGACAGTGGGCCCGAAGCCGACCGTCCAGGACGTCCTCGTGACGGTCCGACCTAGCGTCAGTAGTGGTGACGGCAACACGTGGGGAGCCGTCTCGGGAGGCTGCTGCGTCGACGCGAGTGGCGTGTTTTACCTCGAGCATGGGCTCCCGAACGAGGATTTCGCACCCGGGGCGGAGCCGAAGACGCTCGCCGAGTTGCGCGACCCGAGAACCTACCGCGATGCGGGATGGTCGATTACCAACGGGTGGGCTGAGGATGACGCTGAGTTCGATTGGGGCATCTGTGCGGGTGGCGTGCCTCGCTTGCTGTGGCTCCCCGAACCCCAGGGCTGCACGGGCGTGGAACTCGGAGATGCGTTGTCGGTCGCCGTGCCCTCTCGGGCGCAGCTTCGCAACGTCCCGTTCGACGTGACGGTGACGCTGCTCGACGATCGTGATGAACCGTTTGCTGCGGTGCGGGATTCGGTCGTGACGTTGACCGCTTCGGGAGGTGTCGAACCCGGTACGTTGCGGTTCGCGGGTGACACGGCGGAGGAGGGCGAACCGGTGACCGCCCGGTTGGTGAAGGGGCAGTCGTCGGTGACGTTCGAGAATGTGCTCTATACAGGGTTGAGTGAGGACGCGGGTCTCGACGTGATCCTCACCGCTACGGCGTCGGGGGGTTCGGCTGGCGGGTTCGAGGCGTCGCATGGGGGGATCAGCGTGCGGGATACGCGCATGCAGATTGCTGCGTCGAAGGACCGCATCGAGGTGGATGGGGTGGACGCGGCGGTCGTCACCGTGAGCTTGACCGATCTTGAAGGTGTGGGTGTGGTGGGGGAGACGATTCGCTTCGAGACGACGCTGGGCACGTGGTGGGTCGGTGGTGCCGCCGTGGGTGACGTCTGGTCGGTGGAGACCGACGCCGAGGGGGTCGCGCGCGCCGAGTTGCGGGCTGATGGGATGGAGGGCACGGCGGACGTGACGGCCTGGTGTCCGGGCGCATGCCCGGTGCGTGCGAGCGTGCGGATTGGGAACGTACAGCCGGCTTTGACGGTGATTCCGGGGAACGGCAAGGCGTGGTTGTATCCCGTGGGTCTACCCGCGTTGGTGGAGGCCGTGGAGTACCGGCTGGACGGCGGCCCGTGGGTCGCGTTGGAGGGGAATCCGCGCACCGGCCCCATTCGAATCGAGGGACTGACGAACGATCGTACGTACCAGGTCGAGGGGCGGGGGGTTCGTGGTGATGGGGATCCGGTCGTGCTTCCTAACGCCAACGTGACGCCGTACGAGGTGGCGGCACCCGTCATGCCGGTCAGCCTTGGCGGCGATGGGGTCGCCACGAGTGAGCGGGTCGGGGATGCGACGCGTGTGCGCCTCACGTTGTCGGTCAGGAACGACGAGGATCGTCCCGTTTGGAATGCCTGGCTCTCGATCGCCGTGCCTGATGGCGTGGAGCTCGAGCGGGTCGAACCATCGCGGGGAACGTTGACGCGGGAGGCGGTTGCCTGGCGGTGGACGGGAGAGGAATGGGTGGTAGGTGAGTCATGGACGATCGACGTGACCCTGCTGATTGAAGGAGGTCAACCATGAGGCGTCGCTGGGTTCACTCCGGGTTCGCTTGGCGGGTTCGCATGGCGTGCCTGGTGATGGTCATGGGGTTGCTCACCGCTTGCGGTGGGACGGGTGGCGGAGGCGCCCCTGCGCCCTCCACGGCGTCGGTCTCGATCGACGTGTGTTCGTCGCTCGTACCCGAGCCGACGAACGGTGAGCAGGCGTGTGCGCCATTGACGGTTCGGTACTCAGAACCCTGAGCTGAGGGTCTCCTGGTCTTCGTTGCATTGACGGTTGGCGTGATGGCCGACCGTCTTCGCCGACGCTGATAGGCTGCCGTCATGTCGCGGTCACACCCTATGCGCTCCGGCGGGCGCTACGAGGTCAGGCTGCTTGGCAGCCCCACGCTTCTCGATGCGGGTGCACCGGTCGCCTTGCGGCACCAGAAGGGGTACGCGCTGGTGTACCGCGCCGCGTCGAACCCCGGCCCGCTCGACCGGGGTGTGCTCGCCGACCTGTTGTGGACCGACCATGACGAGACGCGCGCTAGGAACAACTTGCGGGTCGTCCTCGCCGAAATCAACCGTCTTGCCCCAGGCCTCCTCGACGCTACGCGTCACGCCGTGGGTCTTGCGCAGGACGTGACTGTCGACCGCCACCTGCTGTTCGACGCCTGGCGGGAGGGCTCCACCGCACCGCTGCCTGAAGCGCTCCTCGAACCGTTCCTCGATGGTTTTGCACTCCGAAACGAATCGGCGTTCGATGCCTGGCTCGTCGCCGAGCGCGAGTCCTGGCGCGCGACGTTGCTGGGGTCGATCGATCAGGCGGTCGAGCGCGCTGTAAGCGAGAAAGCGGTCACGACCGCCGTGACGCTGTTGCAGCAGGCCCTGACCCTCGATTACTGGGAGGAGGCACGGCACGCACGCCTGCTCGAACTCCTCGTCGAGGAGGGACGGCATGCGGCGGCGGTTCAGCATTACGACCGCTTTGCACGCGCCGTACGCAAGGACATGGGTATCGATCCCGACCCGGCGCTCGCGCAGGTCGTGCAGGCCGCACGACGTGAGCCAGCCACGGTCCACGCGTCCCTCCTCGAGGTTCAGGAGGGAACGCGGTACGGGCAGGAGGCCGCGCTACGGGATCTGGTGGACCTACTCGAGGCACCGGACGTGCGCCTCGTGACCGTTCAGGGCCCCCCGGGGAGCGGTGCATCGCGGCTCCTGCGCGATGCACTCCGCGAAGCCCACGTCGCGTTTCGTGACGGCGAGAGCGAGCCGTCGCGGTACCTCGTGTCGCTCGAGGGGGCGAGCAGCGGGCCGGAGGCGTGGCACCGCGTGGCCGACGCGATGGCGCTGCACCCAAGCCAAGGTGCCGTCACCCTCGTGCACGACATCGTCGAGCACCTGGGGGACGCATCCACGCTCCTCCTTCTCGATGACCTGCATGGCGCCCTCGACCTCGTGGAGGGGGTGGACACCCTGCTGCGCGAATGCGGTCGCTTGCGCATCGTCGTCACCGGTCATGCATCGATTGGCTGGGTGGACGAGCGGGTCGTGCGGATTCCCTTGCTCGCCCTACCCCCCGAGGGGCGCACCGCCGCGCCAATCGACGCGCTGAGGGCGTCCCCCGCCGTGCAACTCTTGAGCGAGGTGGTGGCGCGTCGCGGGACGCGCATCGACGTGACGGAGGAGACCGCCGCGTGGTTCGAATCGGTCACCCGGTGGACGCACGGTCACCCCCTCGCGATCGTCCTCGCAGGACATGCGCTCGCCCCCACGGCACCCAATCGTTCCGATGTGTACGAGCACACGCCCGTGCAACGCCTCGACGAAGGGCCCCACGGCTTGCCCGACCGGCATCGCAGCCTCGCTGCGGCGCTCCGCACGGCCTTCACCGGAATTCGTGAAGGTCAGCGTGCCCTGCTCAAGGCCATGACCGTGTTGCGTGCACCCGCCACGCTCGAGGCCATTGCCGCGTTGCAGGCACGGGAGGAGGGCTTGACGGGACGCCTCGTCGAGGATGCCCTGAGGCGAGGCTCGATTCGCACCGTGACCGGACCGCAAGGGGAGAAACGCTACGCGTTGCACCCCATCTACGCCTGGGCGGTGGAGGCGATGGATGACCAGCTCGATGCGTCGCGCGAGGCGGAGTACCGCGCGAACCACGCGGCGTACTTCCTGCAGCGGGCGCGACGGGCTGCCGACCAATCGGAGGCCCATTACCGAGCCCGCTTGTTGTCGAGCGTGGCGTGGGACATGGAGGACGTCGACGCTGCACTCGACGATCTCGCGGAACGCGACCCCGTGGAGGCGACTCGTACCGCCGTGGCGCTCGCGCCCCTGCACCGAAGGTTCGGCAGGTCGGAAGGCGCCCTCACGCGCCTGATGGAGCTCGAGGCGCGTGTCGCGCAACGATTGGACGACGCCTTGCGGGGTGACGTGCTGAACGCATTGGGTACCTTCGCCTTCCTCGCCGATCGGCGTGCGGAAGCGAAGGACTACCTCGAGGAGGCACTTGCACTGCGCCGCTTGGACGGTCGTCCGGAGAAGGTCGCCGTGACGCTCATGAACCTCGCGACGCTCGAAGCGCTGGGTGGGGGGTTCGACGAGGCCCTCGCGCGTCTCGATGATGCGCTCGACCTGGTGAACGAGAAGGCGCACGCCTCGACGCGTGCGGGCATCCTTTTGAACGTGGCCAACGTCCTTACCGCTGCAGGCAGGGAGGCGGAGGCCTTGAAGCCGTATGAGCAGGCGACCCGCAAGTACCAGGAGATTGGCGATTTCGAGGGTGCGCTGGGGTCCGTGCTGGGCTGGATTGGTGTCGGCGCGCAAATCGAGGGATCGAATGAGGTATTGCGCGCCTATCAGGTCCTCCGGTACTTGTTGGAGGTCATGCAGGAGGGCGCCGACCCACGCATCGCCGGATCGTTCCGCCTCGCGTTGATTCGCGTGCGCGACGCGGGTCTCACGGCGTACGAGCGTGACTTGAAGGAGCTGTATGCGTACGCGGTGAAGACGTTCGGTTGGCCGTCCGAGGCGGCGTGATGGGTCGTCCGTTGGACTTCACGACGCGTGAGGCCCGTTTCGCCGGTTCGTTCATCTAGCGCTGCTCTAACGGTTCGTTCGGTCTGATCGCGTCATGTCTCTCCGTGCTTTGTTGACCGCCGCAACCTTCGCGTTCTTCTCCCTCGCATTCGCCCAAACCGACGTGTGTGCCCCGCTCGGTACGGTCATGCAGGGGGAAGGTACGGACGATATGCCGTATGAACTCTCCTCCCCGGATCATTTCGTGTCGATGGCCGATCACTACGTCTCGATTGCCGATGTCGACGTTTCGGGCACCGATGACTGCTGGGGCGCTGCCTTTGTCATGGTGAACGATGTGGACCTGATGGGCGTCACGTGGCACCCCATCGGGCGTCCGAGCGACTTCAGTCAATCCGTGCCGTTTCGCGGCACGTTCGATGGTCAGAACCACACGATTTCCGGCTTCGACGTGCAGCTGGATCGCGGTGGCGTAGGCCTGTTCGGCGAGGTGGGAAGCGCGACGCTTCGGAACGTCACGTTCCATGGCGCCAACGTTTCTGGGAAGACGCGTGTGGGCGTCCTCGCTGGAAGGGTCACGGGGGGTACTGTCGATCGCGTCACGTTGACCGGTGGCTCCACCATCTCGGCGACCGAAGAGATCGTCGGCGGCCTCATCGGGCGCATGGACGGGGGGACGATATCGAACGTGACGGTATCCTCCGTGAGCATCCTTGCGGACAAGAACGTGGGGGGCGTCGTGGGGTACGCCAGCAACCCGACGTTGGAGAACGCCACCGTGCAAGACCTTGTGGTCACGTCAAGCGGGAACTTCGCGGGTGGCGTCGTTGGGTTCTCCGATGCCAATCTCACGCTTCGGGACGTCGAGGTCGCCGACTCCACGACCATCCATGGGGGAGGCTCTGCGACGGGGGGCGTGGTGGGTCGAAGCCAAGGTTCCGATCTGCTCGATGCTCGACGCATCACCGTGGCAGCCACCGTGAACGGAAACAACAATCTGGGTGGCGTGTTCGGCAACATTCGAAATCCGGCCGTCATCGACGACGTGACGTTCACGGGCGACGTGAACGCACCCAATGACAAGGCGTCGTTGGGGGGTCTCGTCGGTCACGTTGCCGCGGACGGTACGACGGTCGAGGTTCGTAACGTCCGAATCTCGGGCGCATTGACGGGTGGCGAACGCGTCGGTGGACTCGTGGGCGACTTGGATGGCCTCAGTGGTAACGCCGTGCACGTGGAAGCCACCAAC
>CAJXWR010000110.1 GCA_913062675.1 uncultured Trueperaceae bacterium | reverse complement strand
GAGTTGATCCTGGTCAACACGTGTGCCGTGCGCGGCAAGCCGGTCGAGAAGGTCATCTCCCTGCTCGGCGAGTTCCGCAAGGAGAAGCAGGCGGGGCGCGACCTGACGGTCGGGATGATGGGTTGCCTTGCGCAGCTCGAGGAGGGGCAGGACATTGCCCGCAAGTTCGCGGTCGACATTCTGCTTGGCCCGGGCGCGATTACCGACATTCACGATGCGCTTGGTGCAATCGATGCGGGGCGCGAGCGGTATGAGAGCTTGCGGTTCAAGAGCGATCTCGACACGTTGATTCCCCCCGCGCCCGACGCGCTGACCGGTTTCCTGACGATCATGCGCGGCTGCGATCACCACTGCACCTACTGCATCGTCCCCACCACGCGTGGCCCGGAAGTGTCACGGCCCGTAGACAGTATCCTCGCGGAGGCTGAGGCGATGCGGGATGCGGGCGTGCAGGAGATCATGCTGCTCGGTCAGAACGTGAACAGTTACGGCCTGAAGGACGAGGCGCTTCCAAGCTTCGCGGAGTTGCTGCGCCTCGTGGCGCAAGTAGGCATTCCGCGGGTGAAGTTCACGACGAGTCACCCGATGAACTTCACGAGCGACATCATCGACGTGATCGCCGAGGAACCGAACGTCTGTAACT
Source organism: uncultured Trueperaceae bacterium (assembly GCA_913062675.1). GTDB lineage: Bacteria > Deinococcota > Deinococci > Deinococcales > Trueperaceae > SLSQ01. The sequence continues at coordinate 5,339 of CAJXWR010000110.1, read as the reverse complement.
TCATCCACCTACCCGTCCAGTCGGGAAGTGACCGGGTCTTGCGGCGCATGGCGCGCGAGTACCGCCGCGAGCGGTACCTCGACATCATTCGTGAGATTCGCGCGAAGGTGAACGACGTGGTGATCAGCACGGACATCATCGTCGGCTTTCCGGGCGAGAGCGAGGAGGACTTCGACCAGACCCTCACGCTGTTCGAGGAGGTCGGCTACGAGCATGCCTACATGTTTGCGTACTCCGCGCGTCCCGGAACGCCGAGTGCGGAACGGTTCGAGGATTTGCCGCGCGAGGTGAAGATCGAGCGTTTGCAGCGCCTCATCGATCTGCAGAAGCGGTTTGCGTTCGAGGCGAACCAGCGGTACGTGGGTCGCGAGGTGCGCGTATTGCTGCGCGAGGTGCAGAGCGACGGCGCGTACGCCATGGGTCATTCCGACCAGAACCACACGGTGCTCGTCCCCAAGGAGCAGGTGACGCGCCTGGGGCTTTACCCCGTGACGATCGAGCAGGCCACGCCGCACACGCTCTACGGCTCGGTGGTGGGGGCCGAGCGCACGGCCGTCCCGCTGGTCATGGCGTCGTGAGTCGGCCGCCTGCGCCGGACGGGCAGCCGCCAACGCGGGACTGGTGCGCCACGGCGTTCGTCGTGTGGCAAGGTCAGGTGCTCCTTCATCACCACGCCAAGTTGCAGCGTTGGCTACCCCCGGGCGGGCACGTGGAACTCGACGAGTTGCCCGATGAAGCGGCCCGTCGCGAGGTGCTCGAGGAGACGGGCCTCGTCGTGGAGTTGCTCGGGGAGCGCGCCATCGATGCGCCTGGACCTGTGCAGCTCTTGCGCCCTCGTGGTGTGCAAGTGGAGTTCATCGAACCGGGGCATGAGCACATCGACCTGATCTACTTGGCGCGCCCCGTGGAGCCGTACGACGGAATGCTGCCCGCGGCCGTGGACGACCCCAGCTTGGGCTGGTTCGATGCCACCGCACTCGAGCAGCTCGAGCTCGATGCTGAAATGCGGGCGTGGTGTGCCCTCGCCCTGCGCGAAGCGGTTTGACGTCTCGATGAGCGCTTGACGGACCCATTTATACAAACGCAACGATTGCATGGCGTTACTGCGCGGTGGTACTTTTTGCGACAGACGTCACGCCATCTTCATCAAGCGCCCCTTCGCGCGGCGCATCGAGGATTGCATTCGACCGCAGGCACGGAGGTGCGTCATGCGAGACAGGGCACGGCAATCCTCGGGCACGCGCCACGCATGGCCGCGCCGCTGGATGCCCTTCGCCTGCCTCGCCGTCCTGACCGCATGCTCCAGCCCAGCCGCTCCTGACGTCGCACCCGCACTCCGCGTCACAGGCCACGTAACGAATACGCTTGCGGCCCCCTCCCCCTTGACGCCCGGCGAGAGACGACCCCGTTCTAGCGATGGAAACGGCTTCATCGTGTGGCTCGAACCCACCGCCACGGAGGCATGGCGCAACCACGGAACGCCCCTCCTGGCGAACGAGCACCTGCGCCTCGTTCAGTCCCTCCCCACGGATGCGCCTGCACTCACCCAGGCGACCCTCCAGCGCGACGGCATGGCCGCCGCGCTCACGGCCGACCCATCCATCCAGCACGCCATCCGTAACCGGCGCATCGACACCGCATCCCAGGCCGATCCACTCGCTGAGGAACAGTGGCACTTGAGCGAACGCTACGATCCACGCTGGAGCGAGGCGGCATGGCGCACGCTCGACACCGCGAATGGCGCGATCCTCGCCATCATCGACTCGGGCGTCGCCGCCGATCCAGGACAACCCGAGGCGTACCATCCCGACTTGGCGTGCGGCCGGCTCCTCCCCGGCGCCTCGTTCATCGAGCGCGATGGGCGCATCGAGTCCACGCTCGGCGCGACGGAACCGGTGTCACCCGCCGCCACCTTCCATGGAACGCACGTCACCGGCATTGCGGCCGCCTGCCGCGACAACGGCAAGGGCGTCAGGGGCGTCACGAGCAGCGCCACGATTCTGCCCATCCGCATTTTCGACGAGGAAGGCGTCGCCACGCTCGCCGCACTCCTCTCGGCGATCGAATGGGCGGTCGGTCGATCCATTCCCGGCGTACCCACGAATCCTCACCCTGCCGATGTGGTCTCCATAAGCCTCGGAAGCGACGGGACCTGTACGGGCGAGGACGCCCCCCTCGCCACGCTGCTCGCAGACGTTACGCGCGAGGGCACGCTTCTCGTCGCTGCTGCCGGAAACGACGGCAGCCTGACCCCACAGCTCCCCGCCTCCTGCCCCACGGTCATTGCCGTCGGCGCGACGGACGAGGTCGGCCTCGTCGCGCCCTACAGCGTTCGCGGAGCTCACGTCGACGTATTCGCCCCTGGCGGGACGCCGCAACGCCCCATCCTCAGCACCTTCGCGTCGAACACGGGTGAACCGACCTACGATTCCCTTCATGGCACCTCGATGGCGACCCCATGGGTCGCCGCCCTCCTCACGCTCGCCAAGGCACGACACCCGCAACTCGGCGTCGGCCACGCCCTCGACCTACTCCGCTCGGCCAGCGCGACCACCTACACTCCATGCACCCCACTCGGTTTCGACGGCGGCATCTGCGCCTCGAACATTTTCGACGCAAGGCGCTTCAGTACGCTCGCCCTGCAGCCTCTCCCCGAAACGCCTGCGCTCCTCGTCCGCACCGTGACACCCAACCCGGGAGGCAACGCCGTCCCGTTCGACGTGTGGAATGCAGGCCCCACGCCCCTCAGGCTCGACGAAGCGACCACACCCCTACCCTTCGTCACCCTCGAACGGTTCGGTCCGGTCGTCCTCGAACCCGGAACGGCCACGACCTTCCTCGCGACGCTCGACGCCGAGACCGCCCGGGCCGCGGGTCATGCCGGACTGCTCGACGTTCCCGTCACGCTGCACGCAGGAGCGACCCCCCACGCGACGTCGCTCTGGCTTGATGCGGGTGGGACGCCACCCCTCGCGCAGCACCGCATCACCATGACCCACGCAACGCAAGTAGCCGCCACTCCCACGGTCGAAGGGACGCAGAGCAACGAGGCGGGTGCGTGGCGCCTCGACGTGGACGCCGGCAGCTCGGAATGGTCCCCCGCCACCCAACGGGTGATTCGAGCCGAAGCGCCCGCACCGGCCCCACTTACCCATTGCCAAACCACCCTTCGCGACGCCCACGTCGTGCTCACTCTCCCCGATCCCCCACCGCGCACCCTCACGGGTATCACCCTCCCCCTCGTCACGCGCTGTGCCACGTCCACGGCGAGCGCTGCCCCCGCCCCGCCTTGACGTCAAGTCCCGCCCGTCGCCCCTACGCCCCCTCTCGAGAGGAGAACCCATCCATCATGGTCAAATCCCGCGCCCTTCCCGAGACCGGCTTCTTCAGTCAGAACGCCAGTCGCGGCGACGAGCTGAACATCTGCCACGGTCGACCCCTGTTCCCACCTGCGGCTCCGGGCTTCAATGCCCTCAACTACAGCGTCTCGAAGGTCATCTTCAATGGCAGCACGAACCACGCCGTGTTCCGCGCCCACGCTGGCGCGTCCTACAACTTCACGGCGGGCCTGTGCGGGCCCGCCTGGAGTGCGGCCATGCGTTTCACCCCCAAGGTGAGTGGAGCGAATAGCGAGAACCTCGAGCTCGCCGTGCAAGAACTACCGCCCTACCTCGGCGTCGACCGCGACACGGTCGTCGCCGGTCTCACGTACGGCGTCACGCTGAGCCTCCGCTTCGGCGTACGCGTCGACGTCAAGCACCCCTACGTGCACTGCCACCGCTGGGGCTGCAGCGCCGGGTTTCACTGGGGACGCGTCTTCAACGTCAACAGCTCCATCACCATCGACCTGATCAAGATCGTCTACGCCATCGTCAATTACCAGCCTCGGCCCGAGACGCCGCCCGAACGCACCATCGGCACGTCCATTCCCGGTGTGAACCAGGGGTACAACATCGCCGACGCAGGCGCCCTCGATCCAGCCCACCGCCTCGAGCCGAAGTACACGGTTCGCGTCAACATGATCAACCTGATTCCCGAGGTGAACGAGGCGAACTGGGCAGCCTCGAAGTACGGGAGCGGCATCGAGTTCGGACCCACCTTCTCCATCATCTTCCCCACCACCTTCCGCGTCACCCACTTCGCCCTCAACGATGGCCTCCTCGACAACGTCGTCTACGACATCGCCTCGAGCCGAACCGAAACGAAACTCACCGGGACGAAATCGACGGCGGCAAGTCCGTTCCACGACCTTCCCTCCGGTGAAGCCGCCGTGCGCGTGCAGTGGCACATGGACGTCACGCTCGGCCTCGGCCTTTACGGCAAGGTCAGCGTCCTGTGGGTCATCAGCCTGGGGTTCAGCTACACGTTCCCGATGGACCGCCTCTCCCCCAGCCTTCGCATCGGTCTCGGGACGTACAACGCCAACCTGTACTCCCGCATCGGCAAGGTCAACGCCTGGGATGCCGTTGCGAGCGCGCCCGCCATCGAGGATGACCCCCTTGCCGGACTCACGCCCGAGGAGGTTCCCACCTTCGTGTTCGCGGAACCGGAAACGAGCCTCGCATGAGCACCGACCGTCGAACCTTCATCAAGTTCGCCAGCGGCATGCTCGGCGGCAGCCTGCTCGCCGCCTGCGGCGTCCAGGACGGACCCGTCGCCGACCGACCTCAAGACAATCCCATTCAAGCGCCCAACGCGTTTCGCTTCCACACGCTCAAGCGGGATGGCGATGCGCTTCCTGGCGGTCATCGCATCGACAGCGTCCGATACGACGCCGTCCTGAGCGACAACGGGGTCATCGCGTACAGCGCTTTCGACGAGGAAGGCCGGGTGGGCCTCTATCGCCTGCAGGTGGACGCGCAAGGCGACGAGCCTCGCATTCTCGACGAGAGCGTCGTCCTGAGAGAACTCGATCCGCTCGACGGTGGACGCGCCACCCCCGTCCTCGGGTACGACGTCGCCGAGAATGGGGACGTCATCGTCGCGCACGAAACCCTGCGTTGGGAGGATCCCATCCCCGTCGACGAGCTCATGGAGTCCGTCGAGATTCACGAGCACGACGTCGAGACGGTGAAACGCATGCCGGGCTCCCCCAACGGCGACGTGGCGTACCGGCGCGACGCCGCCATCTACCGGGCAGGCGCACGCGGCGAACCCGAAGCGATCGTCCGCGCAGGCACCGTGACCGATGAGGGGCACGTCATCCTCGGCAGTTTCGGTCCCGCCATCATGCGCGGTCACGAGTTGTTGTTCACCGCGGCCGTGGAGTACGCCCACCCGGAACGCGCCACGCGCGACGTTGAGATCGGAAGAGCACACGTCTGAACTCCAGTCACGCC
>CAJXWR010000109.1 GCA_913062675.1 uncultured Trueperaceae bacterium | reverse complement strand
GCCGCGGCGGTGATGGAGAAGGCGCGCGCGGCGGGCGTGCCGACCCTCGTCGATCTCGGCAACCTGCGCCACGTCGAATTGGCACGAAGCGCGGACGTCCTCATCGCCGCCGAGGAGGCCGCGCAGGCGGCACTCGAGGCGGGGGCGGGTGAGGTCCCTGAGGACCCGACGGCTTGGGCGGAAGCGGCCATCGCTGCGTTTCGAGGCTTCGATGAACAGCTCGTCGCCATCACGCTCGGTGAGGAGGGCGTCGTGTTCGACGCCGGTGATGGCCTCCGTCATCTTCCCTCGCTTCCCGTCGACGTCGTCGATACGACGGGTGCGGGGGACGTGTTCCACGGCGTCTGGGCAGCCGCGCTCGCGAGCGGGGAGGGGCCGGATGCGTGTGCGTTGCAGGCCACCGTGGGCGCCGCCCTTGCGTGCCGAGGGCCGGGGCGCACGACGCTCGCTTCGGGCGATGAGATTCGCAGGATGCTTCAGCAACGCTCCGCCCGCGAGATGGATGACCGGGCATGGGCATGACGCCACGATCAGCACGAAACGACGTTCCAGGGAGGAACCCATGAGCACGACACCGCAAAGCGCAGGGAAACTGCGTGGACTCGCTCGACTCGCCGATGCCGATGGTCGCTACCGCATGATTGCCGTCGATCAGAGACCCCCGCTTTTTGCTGCGTTGGCTCGCGCGCGCAGCGTGAGCGAGGATCACCTCACCTGGCAGGAGGTGGCGGACGCCAAGACGCTGCTCGTCCGGGAGCTTGCGCCCCACGTGGGTGCCGTACTGCTCGATCCCGTCTGGACCCACCCCAATGCGCTGCTCGACCTGCCGCGGTCCACGGCCATGCTGTCCACCCTCGAGGGCTACGACTTCACCGTCGTGGAGGGCGAGCGCCGAAGCGCAGCGATTCGCGACTGGTCGGTCGGGAAGGCGCGGCGCGCGGGTGCGGACGCCATCAAGGTCCTCGCGTGGCACCGACCCGACGTGAGCGAGGCGACGGCGGCGCATCAGGATGCATTCGTCCGCGCGGCCGCCGAAGCATGCCGAGCGCACGACGTGCCGTTCGTGCTCGAACTGCTCGACTACCCCTTCCCAGGAGAAGATGCGAGCGACCCGGCGTGGCTGGCAGGAAAACCGGAGCGGGTGCTGGGTTCGCTCCGCCATTACGCCGACCCGTCGTTCGGCGTGGACCTCTTCAAGTTGGAACTGCCGTTCGACGTGCACCGCGTTCGCGAGGTTGCGGGTGGAGCGCTCGATGGCGTGGCGCGCGATCCGATCTGGACGCAGGAGGAGGCCGACGCCCTCCTGCGTGAGGTGGATGCGATTTCGCCCGTTCCGTGGCTCCTCCTCTCCGCGGGCGTAGGGCCGCGTGCCTTCACGTACGCGCTCGAACGCGCCGTTGCGGCGGGTGCGAGCGGCTTCCTGGCGGGTCGCGCCGTGTGGCTTGCCGCTCTCGATGGTTGGCCCGATTCTGATGGGGTTGCTGGCGCGTTGCAGCGGGACTCGGTGCCGCTGCTTCACCAGTTGGGTGCCGTGTGCGAGCACGCCACACCCTGGTTCGCGCACCGCCGTTACGGGGGTGCACCGGTCCTCGAGCATGCCGGTCCCGACTGGTCGAAGCGTTACCCGGACGTGGAGTCGGCGTCGTGACGCAGCGTCGCGTCGCGGTCATCGGTGCGGGGGACATGGGTGCACGCCATGCGCAGCACTGGGCGTCGAGTGGCGCGCAGGTCGGCGTCGTGTGCGATGCCGATGCTGCCCGGAGCGAGACGCTCGCACGGCTTCATGGTGGCGAGGGCGTGACCGATGCGCTGGAGGCAGTTCGTCGCGACGACGTGGACGCCGTGTCGATCTGCACCCCCACGTTCCTGCACGCCCCCATCACGATTGCTGCGCTCGAAGCCGGGAAGCACGTGCTGTGCGAGAAACCCATCGCGCTCACCCTTGAGGATGCGCGCGCCATGGAGGCGGCCGCACGTACCTCGGGTGGCACGCTCAGGATTGGCTTCATGCGGCGCTTCGATCCGTTGTGGCGCCGGGTGGAGAGCGACGCGCGTGACCTCGGCGCACCCGTGATGGCGCAGGCGGCCCTCGCCGCGGGCATCCGACCCAAACTCCTCATGCACGACGCCCGCGCGAACGGGGGGCCCGTCATCGACATGGCGTGCCACGTGTTCGACCGTTGGGAACGCGTGTTCGGTCGTCCGCTCGAACGGGTGCGCGCCGTGGGTCATACCTTCGCGTTGCATGCATCGGAACTCGCAGGCATCGAGCACGTCGCCTTGGACACGGTGCAGGCCGAACTCGATTACGGGGAGGCGGGCACCGCGCAGTTGCAGCTCAGTTGGGGCCTCCCGCGCGGCGTGCCGCACAGTGAACGGCACACGTACCTCGGGCCGGGCGGCATGCTCGAGGTGGATGGAGGGCGTGCCCTGCTCACGCGCAGCGACGCGGAGCCCAGCGTCTTTGAGCCTCCCGTCGTGGACGCGTGGCACGAGGAGATTCACGCCTTCACCCGCGAGCTCGACGGGGAGGGGCCGCAAGGACTTGCCGACGTGCAGGCGGGCATTCGTGCACTTCGTGCGTCCCTCGCCGTCCTCGAGGCGGTTCGGACCGGAGAGGCGGTGGATCCCGCCACGCTCGAGACGCAGGGGGCGGTGGCGTGACGTCCGCACTGCGCAACCTGCGGGTGGGACTCATCGGTGCGGGACGTTGGGCCGGTTTGCACCGCGAGGCGCTTGCGACGCTTGGCGTGACGCCCACCGCGGTACTCGTCTCGAGCGAGTCGAGTGCGGAGCGCGTCGCGAGGGATTGGAACGTGCACGCGTTCCACGAGGCCTCCGCCTTCTTCGAGGTGAACCTCGATGCCGTCATCATCGCGAGCCCCAACCACCTCCACGCGCGGCAGGCGATTGCGGCCCTCGAGCGTGGACTGCACGTCCTGGTGGAGAAACCCATGGCGCTCACCGTCGACGATGCCGAGGCGGTCGTCGCGGCCGCCGAGCGGACTGGACGCGTGCTGGCGGTCGGTCATGAGATTCGTACCTTCGCGTGGGCCGAGGAGGCCAAGCGCCTAATCGACCGGGGCGTGTTGGGAACCCCGCGCCACGTGCACCTCGGGTTGTGGCGCCGTCCCTACCGGGCTGGAGCGGGTGGCTGGAAGGCCGACCCGGCCAAGCTCGGGAGTTCCATCCTGGAAGAGCCGATTCACTACCTCGACCTGGCTGCCTGGTGGCTCGGTCCCGTGACGGGCTTGCAGGCGTTCGCGACGAGTCGCGCAGGTCGCGAGACCGCGTGGGAGAACCTCGACGTGCGGTTGTGGACGCCTGAGGCGCAAGCGTCGGTGACGCGCAGCATCGCGGCGTGGGGTCACCGCGTGACGGTCGAGATCGTGGGGGATGAAGGTGCCTACCGGGCGGAGTGGACGGGCCGGATGGACGCTGATGCGTCTCCCACCGTGCTGGGTTGGCTGCATCGCGGTGAGGACCGAGATGCACCGCCTGAGCCGCTTGCCTTGCGAAGCCAAACCGGGCATGCGTTCGATCTCCCGAGGCAGGCGGAGGCGTTCCTCCGCGCGTGCCTGGGCGAGGGCGACGTCATCGCCACGGGCCTCGAGGGTGTGGCCGCGGTCCGCTTGTCGCTCGCGGCGGAGCGGTCGCTGCGCGAGGGAGAGGTCCGCATCGACAATCCCTAGCGGGTACTTTCCGGATGCTGCACCGAGGGGGCGCGTGTAGGCGAACCCTGACAAGTCGAGCGGGCCGGCTTCACGTACGCTCTCGACATGAACCGGTTGACCTTACGCAAACGCGACGTGTACCACCTCGTGGCGGGACCCTTACCGCCGCGCCGCCCCGCCGTTCGGCATGCGCATGAGGAGCAGGCTCGTGACGAGGTACGTCCCGCTGGCTGCGAGGGCGAGCGCCTGGAACCCGGTGACGTGCGCGAGCGCGATGGTGCCCACGCCTGCGACGAGTGAACCCACACCGTTGAGCGCCCAGGCGCGCGCAACCGGTACGGCGGTGCCGGCGGCTTGACCGAAGCGCCGGAGCAGCAACGGGAACGGCATTCCCAGGATGAACCCGAGGGGCAGGAGGGACGCCAGCACGGTGGCGGCTCGAACGGTCGTGCTTGCGGGGAGGATGAGCGCATCGATCCATGGCCACGTGGCAAGCCACGCCACGCTCGCAAGGGCCGCACCGAGGAGGCTGCGTGAGACGGTGCGCCACGCGTCGGGTTGGCGGCGGGAGGTCACCGAACCGAACCCCATGCCCACGAGAAGACCGGTGAGGGTCACCGTGAGCGCGACGGCGGGGTGGCCCAGCGAGAGCGTGGTCTTGGACAGGATGGCGAGCTCGAGCGTCAGGAACGCCAGGCCGAGAAGAAGGGGCGCGACGTGCGCTCGCCAGGGTGTATCGTCCCCTCCGCGGGCGGTGAGGAGAAGGGGAACGGATAGGGCAGTCGCGAGTGCCAGGACGATGGCCAGGGCGCGTTGCAGGGCGCGGGGAATGCCGGGTTCGAACGACCAGAAGAACGGCTGGTCGTCGCGCGTGGGGTGCAGGTCCACACCGTCCGCGTCGTCAGCGAGATCGCCAAAGCTGGCGGAACCGTTGGCGACCTGGTCGAGCGGGGGGTTCTCGAGCAGGCCGGGTAGGTGCAGCAGCGCCATGCCGCGTGCCTCCGCTGCGCGCGCCACCTCGATGATGCGCGTCTCGCTGGGCGCCTCGCGGAAGATGAACAGGACGGGGGTGGGCGGCTGCGTGGCGGGGTCGAGGAAGGCGAGGGTGTGCGCGAGCGCCTCGGCGTCGGATCGAGCGAGCGACGATTCTTGCAGGGCAACGGCAGCGGTGAAGAGCAGGCGCGTGAGGGTCGCCTCGTCGTACATCTCGAAGCTGAGAGCGCCCCCCGGCGCGAGCGACGCGAGCATGGTGCGCAGCGACTCAACGGTGTAAAGCCCGTTCTCCGTGAGGGCGAGACCGCGCGCTTCCACCGTGCGGGTCACCGCTTGCGAGGTGGCGATGAGGTCCCATGATGGGTCGAGACTCGTGAGGACGCTGCGGGCCTCGTCGAACACCCAGCCGGCGCGCGGGTCGCCGAACGGGTCGGGCGCCGTTCCTGCGCCGGGTTGGTTCCACAGGTCGGCTGCGAGCTTCGCGCCGGCCTCGTTCACCTCCGCTGCCACGACTTGGGTTGCACCCACCTCGAGCGCGTGCGCGACCTCCACGCCTGCGCCAGCACCAACGATGAACACGTCACGCGGTTGCAGCGCCTCGAAGGGAAGTCGCCCTGGATCGTCACGCCAGGATGCGGCAGCGCCGGGCGTGGGAACGAGCGAGCCTGCACTCCCATCGAGGTACATGACGGTCGACCCGTCGAATCGTTCGACGAGGTCGCTTCGGCCGAGCGTGCCCCAGGCGGTGGCCAGGTGCGTTCCGCCCCGCCCCAGTTCCAGGGTGAGGCTCTTCGCGCCGGTCCACGATGCGGGGCGCGGTTCGAGCGGGACGCCTCGCAAGGCAGGGAGCAGGGCGAGTGCGAGGCTGGCGGCGAACCCCACGAGGGTGAGGCGACGGACGCGCCGGGCGGCGGCCAGGACGCCCCCGGCGGTGATCGCGGCGGTTGCAGCGAGCAGGGCGCCGCTGGGGGCACCCAGCCAGGCGAACAGGGGCAGGGCGAGACCGGCGCCGATTTCTTTGGCCAGCACCGCCGCCTCTTGACCCCAGAGGTTTCCAGAAACCCTTCGCGTCGGCAGGTTGCCGTTGATCGGCAGTATCGCCACCGTGATGTCAAAATCTTGCAGCTGATCGACCAGTTGATCATGCCACAGGGGGAGAAATCTGGCCACAGTGTCTTCAAGACATTCTCCGGCAGGCAGAACGCGCTGGTCCAGCCCGCTGTACCTGGAATCAAAGCCTGGATGCCTGGGATCGTCACTTTTCAGGGCCGGAGGTCTGGTCCTGTAGCTTCGCCGCCACTCAAGCACCTGGTCTTCTCCGTATTCAGCAGCAGTCTCTGCCTTGTTCAGACCCTGGAGAGCCCCGTAATGTCTTTCATTA
>CAJXWR010000108.1 GCA_913062675.1 uncultured Trueperaceae bacterium | reverse complement strand
TGCAGGGCAACGACTCGATCAAGAACGCGACCTCGATCCTCGACTACATCTTCCGCGAGCTGGCGGTCAGTTACCTCGACCGCGACGACCTCGTCGTATCGGCGCGTCAGGTGAAGTGCGATGGCGCCGCCCCCCGCGAACAGCTCGACGGCGCGCTCACCGCCGGGGAGCCACGACGCGAGCGTTTGGAAAGCTGCGCCTGCGGCACCGGGATTGGGCTGGGCGAACGCCGTGGCGCTGACCGACAGGGTGACGTCGCCGTACGTCTGAAGCATGCTGCGCGCGCCTGCGAGGCGTGACTTGCCGGATCGGAAGCGACCGCGAGGGTCGAAGGGTGCGAGGGCGACACCCGTGATCCCCGCTGCCACGAGGGCGTGCGCGTCGTCGTGCAAGGACCGGTCGCTGCGCTCCACGACGAACGCGATCAAGACCTCACCCTCGTCGTTGCCTCGCATGGCGATTTCGCGCACGCCTCGAGGAATCCCCACCTCGAGCAGGGTGGACCAGGCGGCGTTCAGTGCTTCGTTCGCGGTGGGGTCGTCATCCAACACGACGACGTCACCGCTGCCTTCGCGTCGGTAGCCAAGCCGACCTTGGGTCGTGGCGGGTTGAATGGCGCTGCGGTAGCCCCACACGCGTGGGCTTGCGCGCACGACGGGGACGTCCCCTCGGAGCGTGACGCCCGCCCGGTTCACGGCGTCGGCGACGACCTCACGCTTCAACCGCAACTGCGCGTCGTAGCTTGCATAGCCTAGGTCGAGGCCGGGGTGGCGTGGCGTTTCGACGCGGTCGGCGCTCGCCTCGAGCACCGCGACGACGGTGCCTTGCCGCACGCCCGCTCGGCGCTCGACGTCCGCGATGACCGTCTCCCCCGGGAGCGCACCGCGGACGAGGACGATTTCGCCCTGCGCATCGCGCGCGAGCGCGCGACCGCCGTGCACCATGCGTTCGGGTTGCAGCCTGACGCGTGTCACCTGTGCAGTGTACCGACGCTTCGCACGCCCGGGCGGATGGCCACCCGCTGGGAGGATGCGCGCCGGGGGACGCTCTGCATGCCTGCTATAGTGCCGGCATGAAACGTTCGGCGCAGGAGATCATCGAACTCGTCGTCTTCGCGCTCATCGCCCTGATCATTGGGACGGGGGTCGTGTGGCTCGCCGGCTGGTTACTCGGCGTGGTCGGCACGATCTTCACGTGGCTTGCGAGCCTCGTTTGGTCCCTGCTCCGGTTCCTCGTGCCGCTGGCCATCGTGATTGGTGGCGTGTACCTGCTCGTCCGCCTGCTCGGCAACAACGCCGACAAGGTGGCGCGGGAGGACACGACGTCCTACACGACGCCCCCGTCCCCGTGGACGATGACGTCCGATCCGGAGCGGAGCGAAGCGACGCACGCTTCACCCGGTACGCAGGACGGACACGCGACGGAATCGCCAGCGGACGCCATGGGAGACGACGCTACCCCGGGTGATGAACCCAACCGCGACTAGCGCATGACGCAACGCCGGTACCTGACGACGCTCATCGGTGTCGTCGCCACATTCACACTTCTCTTGGCGATCATCGTGGGGTTCGGCGCCGCGCAGGGCGGTGGCATCGACGCTCCCGTCGGTCTCGATGACCTCGCGGCGCGGGACGTTCCTAGGACCGGAAGTCGTGAGGGGGATGCGCTTCGCGCGCTTCTCGTCGAGTCGGCGCCGGAGGCAGTGCGTCGCGGGGAGGCGCTGTTCGACGCGAACTGCTCGGTCTGCCACGGCGATACGGGGTTGGGGCTTGAGGAGGCACGCTTGTCCTTCCCCGCCGATCACCGTGCGTGCGAGCGGTGTCACCGGCCAGGCAATCCTCGCGAGATGAGTTTCGCGGTGATGATGGAGCGCCAGCACGACCTGTTCGACGTGGGGGTGCCCCCCGCGCTCCGGGGCCCGAACGCGCTCGGGGCCTTCGCGACGAGCGACGAAGCGTTGTTTGCTTACCTGAGGGCGACGATGCCGCGGTACCAGCCCGGTCGCTTGAGCGACGCGGAGTACCGCGACCTTGTCGCGTTCCTACGGTGGATTGCACCCATCGGTGGCGCACCGATTGCGCAGCCCTGAGGCGACGGGTCCACGTCGCTTCTCGGCGCGTCTTGTCTCGGCGCTAGACGTTGCCGCGCACGTCGAGAACGTCGCGGAACGCGTCGCCCAGCAGGTTCCACCCGAGCACGAAGAGCACGATTACGAGGCCAGGCCAGAACGAGGTGTACCAGTACGCGAGCGGCTGCCCGGGCGGACCCAGGATCCAGTTGCGTGCGAAGCTGATCATCTGGCCCCAGTCGGCGTAGCCAAGTTCGGGTCCTAGACCCAGGAACGAGAGGGCTGCGGCGGTGAGCACGATGCTGCCAATGTCGAGCGACGCGACGATGAGGATGGGGCCAATGGCGTTGGGGAGGATGTGGCGAACCACCACGCCGAAGGGGCGTCGGCCGATCGATTGGGCGCCCGTGACGTACTCGAGCTCCTTCACGCGGAGCACCTCACCGCGCACGAGTCGCGCGTAACTGGGCCAGGCGACGGCAGCGATGGCGATCATGAGGTTGACGATGCTGTTGCCGAGCACCATGACGATGACGAGCGCGAGGACGAGGGCGGGTACGGCGATGACCATGTCGGTGAAGCGCATGAGGACGTTATCGATCCAGCCCCCGAGGTAACCGGCGGTGGCCCCCACGAGGATGCCGAGGAGCAGGCCGATGCCGACGACGATGACGCCAATGCGGAATGCCGTGCGCGAGCCCCAGAGCAAGCCGTAGAAGATGTCGTACCCCTGGCTCGTGGTGCCGAGCAGGGTGCCGGAGGTTTCGGCTGGTTGCGGAATGGGGCTGTACCCGACGCGCGGCATCATGTAGCAGGTGTCGGGGGTTTGGAACATCATCTTGTAGAACGCCGGGTTGGTGACGTCGCGGTACCCGTCGGCGGTGGCGGCGGTCAGGCCAAGGTCACGCAGGCAGGAGCGGCTCGGCGTCGTGAGGACTGGCGCGGCGATGGCGATGACGGCGAACGCCACGACGATGATGAGGCCGACGATGGCGAGCGGGTTGCGGCGGAACCGCTTCATGCTCTTCGACGACCACCAGCGAGCCAGCCAGTTGCCCTTGCGCTCGGGTGCAGCGTCGCCGGCGGGAAGCGTGCTCATGACGGGGGTTTCGGTGGGTGGGGTCCGTGGATCGTCGCTCATTAGGCGTACCGGATTCGTGGGTCGATGACGCCGTACAGGACGTCGACGAGGAGGTTGGCGATGACGACCACGACGGCGGTGAACACGGCGAAGCCGAGCACCGAGGCGTAGTCGAGGCTGAGCGCCGCCTGGGCGGCCCATTGACCGAGGCCGGGGTAGTTGAAGATGGTTTCGGTGATGACGACGCCGTTGATGAGGCCGATCATCACGAAGCCGGACAGGGTGATGACGGGAATGAGCGCGTTGCGCCGGGCGTGCTTGCGGTTCACGACGGTTGTTTGGAGACCCTTGGCACGCGCAGTTCGGACGTAATCCTCGCTGAGCGCGTCGAGAAGGCTGGACCGCATGACGCGCATGATCTGCGCGGATTGGACCGTGGCGAGCGTGATGACCGGGAGCACGAGGTGGCGCAGCGCGTCGAGCGCGATGTCGAACCGACCGTTGAGCATTGCATCGATGGTCATCATGCCGGTGTAGCGCTGAAAGCCGCCTTGCGCGATTTGGACGACGTACTCCGTGGAGATCCGCCCTGGTTCGAACCAGCCGAGAAGACCGTAGAAGATGACGAGAAGCCAAATGCCCATGACGAAGGTGGGGATCGACCAGCCGAAGATCGATAGGACGCGGACGAACTGGTCGATGAAGCCGTCCCTGTTTAGGGCGGCGGCCGTGCCAAGGAAGATGCCCACCCCAATCACGGGCAGGATGGCGAGCAGCGCAAGCTCGGCGGTGGTGGGGAAGCGCTTTTGCAGCGTGGTCAGCACCGGTTCGTTGGTCGTCCGGGAGTAGCCCCAATCACCTTCGGAGAGGCGTTGCAACCAAAGGCCGTACTGGACGTACCAGGGTTCGTCGAGGCGGTACTGCTGAATGATCTGTGGGATTTGGTTGGCTTGGTTCTCGCTGCGGATGTACGCGGCCGCGCGTTGGGCGGGTGTCAATAGTTGCATGAGTAGGACGATGATGACGGTGACGCCGAAAAATACGATGGGCAGCATCACCAGGCGTCGTGCGATGAACGTGAACACGCGGGTCCTCCAAGGTGCGCCGGGATAGGGGGCGCGTTGGGTGACGGCGTTGCGTCACCCGAGTCGCAAGATAGGGGGTTGGGTCGTCGGCTCCGCTCACGAGTAGGGTGGGGCGGCGCGCTTCCGCGCCGCCCCAGTCCGTCGATGCGTTAGTTCTTGCTGATGTCTTTCCAGAGGAACTGGTGGGAGCGCATCGGGTTGAAGTACACGCCCTCGATGTTGCTGCGCGTGAGGATGTACTCGGTGGGAACCGGGTACACGATGATCGGCGCGAGGTCGTAGTGGTACTGACCGATGGCGCTGTAGATCGTGGCGCGCGTGCCTTGATCGAGAATCGTGTCCGCTTGGTCGATCAGGCGCTGCATTTGGGGCAGCTCGATCGAGGTGCGGGCGGCGTAGAAGCCGTCATTGTCGTAGAAGGTGTTCACGAAGTTGCGGGCGTCGGCGTAGTCGGCGCACCAACCGAGCGCGAACAGGGGCACCTTCTTCTCGGCCGTGCGGGCGAGGAAGTCGGGCCAGGGGATGCTGCGGACGTTCATCGTGAAGTTCGGGTTGATGAACTCCAGGTTGTCCTTGATGATGTTCAGGAACGTTTCGCGCGTCGTGTTACCGGCGTTGTAGAGCGCGGTGAACTCGAAGCCAGCGTCCCAAACGGCACCGCCCCACGCTTCGCGGAAGTAGTACTCGGCCGCTTCGAGGTCGAGGGTGCGGACGTCGGTGTCGGCGTTGTAACCAGGGAAGGTGCTGGGCAGACCCATGGTGAGGGTGGTGCCGGCGCCTTGGTACACGGCGTCGATGAACGCTTGCTGGTCGAAGAGGTGCGCGAAGGCACGGCGGACGTCGGCATCCTGGAAGAAGTTGGCGGGGATGCCGGCGCCATCGAGTTGACCGGAGCCAACGTCGACGTTGTCGGTCGTGTCGATGTCGAAGTTGAAGAAGCCGCCGGAGACGCAGGTGCCGGCCCAGTCGGGCTCTTCGTGCACGGTGATGCCGGGGGCGCCTTGCACTTGCACGAGGCTGGCGCGTTGGCCGAGCGTGATGCGGTCGGCGTCACCCTGCTGGAGGGCGAGGATGCGGGTGGCTTCCTCGTCGACGTAGTTGATCACGACGTTCTGGATGCTGGGCGCACCGCCCCAGTAGTCGGCGTGCGCTTCGGCGACGAGGCTGGCGTCGGTCCACTCGACGACGGTGTACGCACCGGTACCCGCCACGTTGCGGTGGAGCCACTCGGCGGTGAGGTCACGGCCGATCCAGTCTTGGAAGGTCGCTTCGGTACCGTCCCACATGCCGTTGGCGATCGCCGTCTCGCTGTCGATCACGCTGAAGGCGGTGTAGGCGAGCACGGACAGGAAGGCCGGGTCGGGCGCTTGGATGTTGAGGTCCACGACGAGACCATCGTCGCCCTCGGGGCAGGTGACGGCGCCGGACAGTTCGGCCCAGTCGGTACCTGCGAGGAAGGCTTCGACGTCGTCACCGGTCTGCTGGCTGCCGAGGAACTGCTTGCCGAGCAGGTAGCTGGTGGCGCCTTCGGGGGCGGCGGTGACGAGGCCGTACGTGATCGACCAGTCGACGTCGGCGCAGGTCATGGTGTTCCCGCTGTGGAACTGCACGCCCTCGCGCAGGTCGAAGCGGTAGGTGAGGCCGTTGTCGAGCGTCTCGTAGCCGGTGGCGAGACCGGGCTTGAGCTGGTCGATGGCGGGGTCGTCGAACGTGTAGAGCGTCTCGTAGACGTTCTCGAGGATCGTGCCCGAGCTGGTGTCGTAGGCACGAGCCGGGTCGAGCGAGGCGGGCGCACCAAACGTGCTGTACACGTAGGTGTCGGCCGGCGCTTGCGCGAAGGCGATCGCGCCGGCAAGCAG
>CAJXWR010000107.1 GCA_913062675.1 uncultured Trueperaceae bacterium | reverse complement strand
GCGCCCACCCACCGGGAGACCATGCGGCCCCACGGCCCGAGGAACATGTACGGGCTCGACGCCAGGACGACGTCGGGCTCGAAACTGCGCACCGCCTGCAACGTTCGAACGGTGAACCACGCCTCCGAGACGAGCCGCTTGACCAGTCCCTCCTTTGGAACGATCCATGGCCGCAAACGCACCACCTCCACGCCCTCCTCCATGCTCACGTACCGCTTCGATGCGTCGAAGCTCGGTGGAATCACGCCCATGGGGTGGTGCGGCATGGCGGTCACGACCCGCACGCGCCAACCCGCCTCCTGCAACCCTGTCGCGATTGCCCCGATGCGCAGGGCGGCCGCACCCGACTCGGGAGGGTAGTTCGGTGCGAGGATCACGATGCGTTTCACGCCGTTCCCTCCCTCGTTGAACGTGCCGTGAGGAAGAGGAGAAGGACGAGAAAGATGCTGCCGTACCGGAGCGTGTCGTCGACCTGCCATAACGCGAGTGGAGCGAGGAGAGCCAGGACACCCCACGCGCCGTGCCGTCGCCACGCGAAGGCGACCAACCCCAACGCCCACGCGAGCATCATCACGAATCCGGGATACCCGTAGGACGCACCGTAGCCGAGGAACAGGTTATGCGCGTGTACCGGCGTGGCGCGCACGTCCCCCACGTGGGATGCCTGCCAGGCGGCCGGAAAGCCCCCTTCCCCCACGCCCAGCCAGGGGTGGGCCTGCATCGCTTGCCATGCGAACGACCAGATCTCGAGGCGTGACACGTCGTTCGGATCGAAGCGACCGGGAAGGGTGATCGCGTTGCCTACGAGGCTTGGGAGGAAGAGGTACCCAGCGGCGCCCAGCGCCAGGACGATGGCCAGGCTTATGGCCAGGCGGCGCTGCAGGGGCGGGAGCCACCGCGAGAGCAGCACCGGAAGGAACACGGTGAGCACGATCAAGCCGGAACGCGATCCCGTCATGAGTGTAGCCGCCAGCGTCACGATCGACGTGATCACGGCAATGGGCCACGCGCCTGCCAAGGTCACCCCCAGGACGCCCACCAAGGCAAGACCATGTGCGGCGACGTTCGGGTGCCCGAACCATGCGCTGCCCCGCTCGGGACGCGCGTACGCTCGAAGCACGCCACCCATCTCGTCCTCGACCTTCATCGCAGCGAGCGTCACGGTCGAACCGGCCTCCTGGCGAACCACGAACCGCAACCGTTCACCCGCGGTGGCGACCTGCTCCGAATCCACGACGAGTTCCACGGTTTGCACCTCGGGTGCCGGTAGCAGCGACGTGGACGGCCAGGCTGAGGCGGGTTGCCCTGGAAGGGCGAGGGCGAGGCGCACACCGGTTGGTTCGAACGCACCCAGTGGGAGCAAAGCGTCCCCCTTCCGTTCCTGGAGCGTGACGTCGGCGATCTCGAACCATGCGACGGGGAAGCGAACCTCGACCTGCAGGTCGTGCGACGTGGCGGTCGGCGGCGCCGTCCACGTGAGGGCAAGGTCTCGCCACGTCGCATCGAATTCGCCGGCAAAGCAGGCGCGGTTCCCGGCCCCATCCCGCTCCTGGAGGATGAGTCCGAGGCACGCATCGCGCCCCAACGTGAGCGGCCCCGGGGTGCGCACGCGCGCATGCAAGACGAACGTACGGCCCGCAAGGGGTTCACCCGTGCCCACGTGCCGGTTCACGTAGCCGGCGCCCGCAAGCGGCAGCGTGACCCGAACTGCGTCCGACCCGTCCTCAAGAGGTTCGACGGTAATGTCGGGATTGGGCGTGAACCACGCTCGCCCTACCGCCCCATCAACGAGACGCACGGCAAGGCGCGCCACGACGCCCGCATCGTCCACCGGAGGGCGGTAGAACCGTTCGAGGCGTGCACCGCCCTGCATGGCGTCCGAGGTTTGCGCGCCCATGACGCCGGGAATTCGGGATGCGGTTACCGCCACGTCGCCTACGGGATGCCACGTCGAACCTGCCACGATTCGTTCACCCACCAGGCCCAACGTCACCAACACGGCCCCAACGAGGAAACCGGTCGACGGTGAAACGTCCAATCGCAACGAGGCGTACCCCACGCCCATCGCCAGCAGGGGCCACACCAGGAGATCGGGACTCGAGGCTCCCATGGCCGTACGAATCACGCCCAGCAGCAACATGGGAATCCACGGCAGTGACCACAGGACCACCTCACGCCAGCGTGGCGGACGACCTGCGACGAAACTCCCCACGGCGAGCACGACGGCGAAGAGGGGAGCGAACGTCAACGCGCCCGCGCTCACCACCGAACCCCACCAGGACGAATTTCGAGCAGGTTCCCTCACGCGACGTTCACCGGCCGACCGAATCGTGCTTTGGGCGCAACGACGTCTCCGGACCAAGAACCGTCGCCTGCATGTAGTCCTTCATCCGCCAACTCGTGTTGCGACAGCGAATACTCAAGTCCCAGCCCTGGCTGCTGGAACTTCGCGACGCCTTCGCGCATCGCGTCGACGATGAGAGGCCCCAGAGAACGACCGATGCCCTCGAGCTCAGCGCTGAGCATCACCGTGTCCGTTGGCGTTAACAGTGAGGTCGACACGTCTTCGATGCGTACGCAAGGCAACTCTGCCGGCAGGCGCCGATTGAAGGAACGCAATGCCGACTCGCTGTTTTTTACGCAAATGCGCCTCGACGACGCTATGAGGGCGCTTGCGGGCAAAGCGTTTGGAATACGACGTGCGAGGATCCAGTTGGTCGCGGAATCCACGAAGTACGCCTCGCCGTTGGCCCAGGTGCCGCCCGTGATGCAGGGATACCACTCACCCGAAATACCGAGGTTGGCATTTGGTTCTGGATTCACCAACCCTGCGGAGAAAAGGGTAATCATGTCGTCATGATGCTGGCACGTATGCAACAGCCGATTCTTGAAGCCTTCACGTGCCGAAATGGCACGCGGCCATAAGCGCCACGATCTTCACCCCGTCACCTGCTCGTAGACGCGGAGGAGGTGAGGCGACTCGGCGTCCCAATTGAACCGGGTTCTAACAGCATGCTGACCGCGCTCACCCATCGCAGCTGCCTCCGCGGGGTGATCGAGCAGCCATGTCATTGCTCCCGCCACGGCTTCTGGATCAAGCGGGTCAACCAATAGGCCGCACTCGGCGGAATCGACCAGCTCACGCCACAATGGAAAGTCGGACGCGACGACGGGAAGCCCCGCTGACATGTACTCGAACAGCTTGTTTGGCTGAGACTCCAGGTAGTTCGGTGTTGGGTGGCAAATCACCAGCCCTCCCCGCGTAGAGGCGAGTAGGTTCGCAACCTGCTCTCTGGATTGCCAGCCCAACGCATCGGTCTTCTCCCAACCCGACTCGTCATGCATCTCGCCCTCGAGGTCTGCGGGTGCAAATTTCCCCGCAAGGATGAGGCGGGTGTCGTCATCACCTTCGAGATAGTGCATGGCTCGGACCATTTCACGGACACCCCGAGTAGCCGTGAGCCCTCCAACGTAGGCGAAGTGACGGTCCCGTTCTGCGTACGGCTTTGCGTCGAACGTGGCGAGCTCGTTCTTAATGGGGTAGTTTTGGACCACCGTCGTGCGGCCGCTAGGGAACGTATCAGCGATGCTCGGCGTGGCAGCGAGAACCGCGTCGAAGGACCGAGATGCAGCGCCTTCCATGATCCTTACGAATGCGGCTACTGCAGGACGAAGTGGCTCGGGAATCCACGCCTTGCTGAGGACCTGTTTTGGGCGATCTTCGTGGGCATCAAAGATGACGCGGGTTCCTTGCAGCTTGAATCCCCAGCCTACGGGGATGAGTTCCGTCTCGTGGAGGTGCACGACGTCCGGTTTGAGGCGTTTCGCTTCGCGATATGCCTGCCACGGCGTGACGAAGAAGCGTGCGAAACGGTTTCCTGGCATGGGAAGCCGAACGATGTCAACCCCGTCACGGTTGGTTACCTCCTCCTCGCTTGGGACGACGATCGTCACGTCATAGCCAGCTTGCTGTAGGCTGCGCGCTTCCTTCCGGAAGATGCGAATGTCGTACGGCGTGTGATGCGTCGTGAGATGTACGACCGTCGCTCGGTGTCGGGAGGTAGCAGGCGTGGCTTCCAAAGTCGACGGCGCTACCGTATTCATGCCGCTACCGTACCATCGCGCCCTTTAGCGTCACGCACGACTCTTGGACGGAGGGTCGACTGTCGACGCCCGCGGGTTGCTGCGTGAAACTGCGTTGAATCGGGGCATGAAGTACACGATGATCAATGCCAGCAGGACGCCGTGCGTAACGAGCGAAATTGTCAGCGCTGAGTTGGTGAGCGTGAACGTGGGTACACCGAGCACGAGACCCGCCATCGTCGTGTTTGTAGCGTCACGACGCCCCGTGGCAACGTCGAAGGACCACAACAGGAGGCCGAGCAGCACGCTGTACGCAACGATGCCAGCGACTCCGAAGTTTGCGAATGCATCAGCCCATACGTTCGCGTTGGCGTACGTTGCCTCGTTCCCAAAGTAGTTCTGGCCAATCAGAAGGGGAGGTAGCCGATCGTAAGGGTAGTCAACCCACGGCTCGAGCACACTGTGACCAAGCAGCGCTTTGGGACGGTCTACGAAAAAGTCGTAGTACCAGCCCGTCAGGATGCCCGGCGTAGCGATGAGGCGGCGAACGAAGAGGGATGAGAAGACAATCGTGTTGAACAGCGCATCGAAGGCGGTGGTGAGGATCACGAGGCTCGCGGCGCCTACGGAGAGAATGGCGCCGAAGTACCTGCGCTGAAACGCCATGGCGACGAAGAGAGCGGCAAGAAGCAGCGTCGAGAACAGCACGCTCTTGAATCCCGTCGTGCCGTAAATGAGCAGTTGCAGGGCAACGCCGGTCGCGAGGAGTGCGGGTGTACGCCGCAAGAGTCCTAGTGCGATGAGGAACGGACCGATGACGTTTCCAATCCACGTGACGGCGTACCTCGCGAGGGCGCTCGCATCCACCTCCTTGTACGCTCCACGGACGGTGTAGACATCAAAAAGGCTGGGAAGGGACATCGTAAGTCCAAAGTCACGAGTGATGCTGATGACGAGCAGGGTACTGAGGGCGGTGAAGATAATCCAGAATGCCCAATGGGGAAGCCGGAGGCGGGGAACCGCGAGGACGCGCAACTGCGTGATGGCTAGGACGATCGCGAATCCGAAAGCGATGGAGAGGCTTAGGGGCAACATGTCAACTGCCTCTTGCGGCAGGGCAAGGTAGGGAATCACCATGCTGGGAATGAATGCGAGGATGTACAACATCCAGAGCGCGACACCGGAGGGTCGCTCGAGACGAACGGGCAGGACGGCCGATGGCAGGACGGCGAGGAGGATGCCTAGCAGCAGGAATCCAGGTTCCGCCGGCCTGAGGACGTAACCCATGTAGGCAAAGTTCGGTGCGACGTGCACGGCGTAGACGGTCATGAGGATTATGACGAAGGTGAGTGTCGACAGGGTCGTCACCAAACGAAGGAATATTCGGTGACGCGACACGTTCAACGTGAACCCGCGAGTTTGCGTCGCAGGTCGACCGCTTGCGTTGGGATACGCGTGCACCACGCCGAAGCCTACCTTGGATTGCGTTCAGGCTCGATGCTTGATGCCTGCGCTCCGTCGAACCTTCTTAGCGCCCACCAACTCGCAACGATGAGGATGAGGTATGCCGCGGCGAGCGTGAGGCTCAGCATGAGGATGGTCTCGGCGGGAGCCATACTCTGCCGCTCGGCGATCACGAAGACGCCGATGACCGCTGCGAGTCGACCGGCGTCCCACAGGAACTGGCTTCCCTGCCGCTCGAGAAGCGTGAGGGTTTGCGAGAGGGGACTGGCGACGAACTGAAGGGCGAGCATGGGGGCAAGGCGTTGGGCGTACCCTCCTGCCTCACGCCACGTTTCCGAGAACACGAGGGTGAACAAGGGGGTGCCGAATGCGGCGAGCAGCAAGGCGACGGGGAGAGCGACGATCATGAGTCGAAGGGCGGTGACGCGGAATAGGGTCTGCAAGGCGCCTGATGCTTCGCGGCGCTGATCGGCAAAGGCGCCGGTGTACACCTGACTGATTGACGTACCGAGGAGAGCCATGGGGGCGGACACGACGCGTTGCGTGAG
>CAJXWR010000106.1 GCA_913062675.1 uncultured Trueperaceae bacterium | reverse complement strand
AATCTCGACACCGCTTAGCTGGGCGTTCGTATCGGGGTGCCTCGAATTACGGCCGTTCGCATCCTCGCACGCGGGTCCCGTCGTTCCCGCTACCGCATCCACGCTCACATTCGTCGTCACTCCATCGCGGGTGTAGCGATCCGTTCCGCGAGGCAACGAGAGGTGCGCCCCGCGCGTCACGGGACCCTCTCCGGGTGGGCGGTGCGTCATGATCCGGAGTCTCGAGCCGTTCGTTCCGCACAACGCCGCGAAGGTCGGGTGATCCTCAATGACAAATTGGATCGCTGCATTGGGATGCTCCCGAGCGACGTGTTCCACGTCGAACGTCACCGGGTCGTACAGGGTGACGTGTCGTGATAGCGCCCCACCATCGTCCTTCACGATCACCCATTCACCACGCGAGAACACGTGCCGCTGCACCTGATCCGCGGCAATGGGGGATTGCTGCATATCGTAGTAGTGACCCTGGATGAGCTGCGCGACGTCGGGCATCACGGCATCGCGAAAAAGCCTGTGGGTGAACGATTTCGCGGAGGACAGCGAGCGGTACACGCCATTCTCGTGTGGCATGACGATCAAATCAAAGAAGTCAGGTGGAATCCACCCCTCGACGAACTCGCCACGCAGGTGGCTGAACACCTCGAGCCATGGCGCGTGAGCGGGCGATCCCAGCACGTCCCCAGCGTACTGTCGTGCCATACGACGTTGCGAAGCCGTCACACGCCGTCCATCCAATCTTTCGAACATGGCGCGTTTCTTGCGTGCCTGCCGCTGGAATCGAGCTAGGGCAAATCGGTACGAGGCGTGGCGACCCAGCGTGCGCACGAGACCAAGTTGAGACATGAGGCAAGCTACCAACCGATCGGCCCTACGTCACCCCAATCTGGGTGCGACTCCCTTCTCATCTTCGGTGGATACCCTTAAGCATGTCGCTTCGCCCCTTCACGTACCGGGTAGCTCGATTCGCAGCCGACGCGGCCTTGTTCGCACTTCGTGCAGCACCCCCGCCGGTTCGAGCGTACGCCACGCTGGCTGGACGACTCGGCTATCTTCCCCGCTACCGCAACCCCCGCACGTTCAACGAGAAGCTCGTGTGGCTGCTCCGCAACACGGCGGACGAGCGACGCGCCCAGCTCGCGGACAAACTCGCCATGAAGGACTACGTGGCCCGCATGGCTCCCGAGGCGCGCACGGCGCGGGTCCTCACGGTCGGGGAGCGGGGCGAGGATCTCGAAACGGATGATCTCCCCGACCTATGCGTCCTGAAGACGAACAACGGTTATGGGCGTAATCAGATTCTGCGTTCGCCGCACGACCGTGAGGTCATCGTCCGGCAAGCAAACGCCTGGCTCGCCGAAGACCCTGCAGCCGACCTATTTCCGTGGGAGACGCACTATCGAGACATTCCCCGACGGGTTTTCATTGAGGAGTTTCTCAGCGAGAATGGGACGGATCCACCTACGGACTACAAGGTGTTCGTCCTGAACGGTGAACCCGCCCTGATCCGCGTCATGGCGGACCGCAAGGCCGGTCACCTCGCGCATGGATTGATGGACGTGGATTGGAATCCGATGAATCCCCTCCGAAAACCCTCGCCATGGCAGCATGAGGCGACCCTCCAGCAAGCACGCGAGGTTCCCAAGCCTTCGCAGTTGCCTCGCCTGCTAAGCGTGAGTCGCCAACTCGCTGGCACCCTGCCGTTCGT
The DNA here is from genome assembly GCA_913062675.1 of uncultured Trueperaceae bacterium. GTDB lineage: Bacteria > Deinococcota > Deinococci > Deinococcales > Trueperaceae > SLSQ01. The sequence goes on along the minus strand of CAJXWR010000106.1, from coordinate 4,505 downwards.
CAGCGTTGACGCGTATTTGCTGTTGGACGACGTTTACATTGGCGAACTCACGTTCTCCCCCGCGGGGGGTGCACTTCCCTTCCCCTATGCGTTCGATAGAGCGCTGGGAAACCGTTTCCAGCTTCCAGACAGAGCTTGAAGCAACCCATGGTGAACCCGTGCACCTGTTGATTCACGGCACCGATGGCGCGGGCGTTCCCTCACCCATCCGGCCGAGGGGGACGGAACCGCTCGAGAGCGAGCGTCCCCGCGTGGGTATCGTCACGCCATGATTCGAAACGCCCTCGACTCGGTGTTCATTCGCCGTTACGACGCGCTCAGCAGACGCAACGCGATGGAGCGATTGCGGGTTCTCGAGCGGCATGATGGGAAGCCGCTCGCTCAAAGCTTGCGTCGTCAGGCGGACGGGTACGCGCGTGAGGTTCTTGGTTCGAAGGCGTACGCTCCGTGGTTGTACGTGTACGCGAAGGGTCGAGGCGAGTTCATCGAGGGGTGGATTCCCGACAACTTCTTCGCTCGGGTCGTGATTCCCAACGTGAATGGCGTACTTCGGTACATGGCTAGCCTGAAGACCTTCACGTCGGCCGTGCTCGAATCGACGTCGATTCCTGACGTGGGTTACGTCATCGACGGCCGGTTCTACGGTCGCGGGTATCGACCCATGACGAAGGATGCTGTGCGCGAGGTGATTTTCTCGCGTGGTGACGAGGTGGTCGTGAAGCGGGACGACTCGGCTGGAGGCCGCGACGTGTTCTTCGTTCGCGCTGACGAGTTCGACCCGGATGTGCTGCTCCACGACGCGCCAAACGCGGTCGTGCAATGGCGTGTCGATCACCACCCCCTGTTCACGGAGTTGTCGGGGGCGGAGGGATCCAACCTTCGTCTCCTCACCGTACGGTTGCCGGACGGTTCACTGGAGGTGCGGCATGCGGCCCTCCGGTTCGGTACGCCGGACGCACGAATCTACGGGCATGGCGGCGGCTTTCACGCCCTCGTCGACCACGAGACCGGCCATTTCCTCGAGCGCTACATCGCGAGCGACTGGCGTTTGATCGACCGTATACCCGATGGTTCCCGCCCACTCGGTTCGGGCTTGATTCCCGGGTACGAGGCGGCGCGCTCGACGTGCCTTGCGTTGCACGCGCGGGTGCCGCATATTGGCGTGATTGGGTGGGACGTGATGATCGATGCCGACGAGCACCCATGGGTGGTGGAGTGGAACGCGCGTCACCCGGCGGCATACGGTGGGGAGACGTTCCGCGGACCGCTATTTCGAGGCTTGGGGTGGGAGTCGCTTCGCCCCACCAGGCGAACCTGGCTGTATTGACGCGCGATCTTCATCAAGAACACGTGGTTGCCGACCCTCGTATTCACGGCGCGCATTCGCCGGGAGATTGGGCTCAATCAGGTGGATGGCCCTCCAGAGCGTTGCGTCCTTTCGTAGAGCGCAAGGAGGGGCTTCTGCGCCGCGCGCCAGGTGTAGCGCTCCTCGACGATGCGTCGACCGTTGCGCCCGAGTTCATACGCCCGCTCCGGGTGGTAGATCCACGCTTCGAGAACGCGCGTCAGGGCCTGATCGTTCCTGGGATTCACCGTGACGCCGCAGCGCGCTTCCTCCTCGAGGAGGTGCCGCCAGGTGGGTGCATCACTCGCCAGCGTGGGCAGCCCCGCCGCCATGTACTCGAAGAACTTGGTGAGTTCCTTCTCGTCGTAGAACGGGCTTCTCGGGAACAGAGCGAGTCCCGCGATCGCGTTGGGCAGTTGGAGCGCGGCGCGGAGAACGGCGTGGTCGACGTACCTATCCTCGCCGATGAGGTGCAGGCGGTCCTGCTCGGGACCAGCTGCGGTGCGCATGGCGTCGGCGACGGCGTGAGGCGTGTAGCCGACCGAGACGACGTGAACGTCGGGGTGGAGGTGGACGAGTCGGGCGTGATGCAACGCGCCGCGTTCCTCGCTGACATTCCCGGTGTAGACGAGAAGGGGAGCATCGATCTCGCTGAGGGCGGTGAGTTCCTCGGGCACGTTCCCCGTGGATGCGTGGAACGAGGTGAGGTCGGGGTAGTTCGCAATGAGCGTGGCGTACGGGAAGCGCTTGGCGTAGGCACGCTCGGCAATGACGACGTGCGTCACGCGCGCCGCGAAGCGCTCCACCCTGTCCACGACGTTCGCCACGAGACGTTTCGACCAGCCAGGCAGGTACGCCTTGTGGTGCACGAACGCGACGTTGTCCTCGTGCACGTCGTAGATGACGGGAACGTGGGATGCGAGGGTGACGAGAAGGGCGGTGGGGAGGAGTTCCGGGTCGTGCACGTGCAGGACGTCGGGTCGCTGCGCGACGGCCGCACGGAAGGTGCGGATGGGCGCAATCAGGATTCGGCCGAGACGCCCGAAGGGTGCCTTGCCGACGTCGCGCAGTTGCACACCATCCTCAAGCGCGTCGCCCTTTCCGTCGGCGACGACGAGCGTCACGTCATGGCCTGCCGCAGCTGCGCTGCGCGCCTGCTTCGCGAAGATGCGGGGGTCGCGGCGTGCATGCACGGTCGTGACGTGGCAGATGCGCATGGGGTGACGATACTCGCTTTGCCGCTCGTCTCCCCCGTTGCGGGGCGCGTATCCTAGCCGTCATGGACGTTCACGGCGCGACGGGCTCGATGGTGTCGGTGGTCATGCCCGTACGAAACGAAGCGCGGCACGTGGCGGCGACCCTCGAGGCGCTGGCGAGCCAGACGTACCCGGCTTCCCGCCTGGAGATCGTGGTGGTGGATGGCCGGTCGGAGGACGTCACCCGCGCCATCGTCACGTCGTTCGCGGAGCAGCATCCACACCTGCAGGTCCACCTCCTCGAGAATCCGGAGCGCACGATTCCCGCCGGCATGAACCTGGGCATCGCGGCCGCGAATGGAGATGTGATCATCCGCATGGATGGTCACACGGTGCCTGCACCGGATTACGTCGAAGCCTGCCTCGAGGCGTTAACCCGGTCAGGTGCCGGTGTCGTGGGGGGGTGCATCACACCGGAGGGAGACACGCCGTTCGGCGAGGCGGTCGCGATTGCGCAGTCGAGTGGCTTTGGAGCCGGCGACGCCGCGTTCCACCACGCGACAGCCGCGCAGTTCACGGACACGGCGTACCTTGGCGCGTTCCCTCGCTCCGCGCTCGACGATGTCGGGGGGTACGACCCTTCAATGTTGCGCAACGAGGATTACGAGTTGTGCGTTCGCCTTCGCGCTGCGGGTCACCGCGTGTACCTCGACCCAGCCATTCGCTCGCAGTACCGGCCGCGGGGTACGCCCGCCGAACTGGTTCGGCAATACGCAGCGTACGGCTGGTGGAAGGTGGAGACGTTACGGCGTCACCCCCGCTCCCTGCGTTGGCGGCAAGCGCTTCCCGCGCTGTTCGTCGGAACGTTCCTCGCATCCGCGGTTCTGACACCGTTGGTGGGGTGGGCGGCTGTCGTGCTCATTGCAGCGCTCACGTCCTACGCACTGGCGCACGTCGCGGCGGGTGTGGTGATGCTGCGCGCGGGCCGGTTCACGCCAAGTGAATCCGTTCCGGAACCACGTTGGCGCGCATCGCTCGCGCTGCAGCTGCGGACGCACGCCGCCATCACGCTCATGCACGTCGCCTGGGGTGCAGGGTTTCTAGCGAACCTGGTGACGTTCGGTCGCGCCCCGTGGCGTGACTAGCCTGCGTGCGTCCCGTGGCCTGACGGCCCGTCACCCCTGACGGGCGTGAGGTTGGGCCGTTGAGTCCTGCTCGGCTTTCGATCCAGCCCCCCGGACGATGGCGGGAATCGTTCGAAACAGGATGCGCAGGTCGAACCAGGCGGAGCGATGCTTGACGTAGTAGAAGTCGTAGCTGAGTTTCTCGCGTGCGCCCTGCACGCCAAGCGTGTAGCCACGCGACACTTGCGCCCAACCGGTAATGCCGGGTCGCGTGCCGTGTCGTAGGGGGAAGAGCGCAATTTCGCGCGTGTACTGCTCCACGAAGTCCACGCGTTCGGGTCTAGGTCCAACGAGACTCATGTCGCCGCGCAAGACGTTCAAGAATTGTGGAAGTTCGTCGAGGTGCACCCGGCGAAGGATGCGCCCGACGGGGGTGACGCGCTCCGTGTCCGGCACGCTGGGTGCTCCCGTGTCGCCGGTTTCCCGCATGGTGCGGAACTTGAGCAGGGTGAAGGGCACCCCGTTGCGGCCGACGCGCGCCTGCCGGAAGAGGATCGGGGTTCCATCCTGCAGGAGGGTGGCGAGGGCGAGCACGAGTGCGAGGGGAAGGAGGAGAGGAAGCAGCAAAAGCAGATACGCAGCTGGAGTTCTAGCTGTTCCCCAAGAAGCCACAAGGTGCCCAGATATCAGCCGGAATTCCCGCTACACCCTTAGACGCAGCCCTGCTAGCTTGGCAATTGCTTGACGAGCTTCGTAGCAAGGATGGACCCAGCAAGAGGTGGCCCCATTCCACTGGGAAATAGGAACCAAACGTGAGGCAGCCAGTGGGATATATCACCA
>CAJXWR010000105.1 GCA_913062675.1 uncultured Trueperaceae bacterium | reverse complement strand
GACGATTCTTGTGCGCGCACCGAACCTTGATGCTCACGTTGATTCAGAGAATCCACGTGCAGTCCTCACGACCGACGCGACGCGGCGTAGCCGAGGCCCAAGTGGAGTCGCAAGGCATCGTCGACGAGGCCCATGACGGCATCCGATAGGCGCGTCACGGGCGGTCCGACGAGGCGTTCCTTGCTGATGGTTCGAATTTGATTGGCTTGGACCTTGCTTGGGCGTCGAAGTTCGGCATCTAGGAGGACGTCGAAGGGGTACAGCCGCGAAGTGTTGCTCGTGATCGGAAGCACGGTCACCGTGCTTGCCGCACGATTGTTGGCGTCGTTGGACACGATCAGGCAGGGGCGTCGTTGCGCTGCCTCGCTCCCGATTGCAGGATCGAGGTCAACGAAGAACACGTCGCCACGCATCATTCGGTCTCGCGCGACCCTTCTCCGAGGCCATCGAGGTTCGTCACGTCCCAGGCGGAATCAATCTCCAACGACGCCTCGGCGTACGCTCGTTCGAGTTCGTTTCGCTGCAGTGCGATCAACGCCTCAGCGATCACCGCACTCTTGGTCGGCATGCCATGCGCTTCTTGGTACGTCTCGAGGAATCGCATGAGCGATGACGGAATGGAAACACTCATTCTCGCAACATTCATCCTACATAGTGTATCACGATTCATCGTACTGACCGTGTGGCATATGAATCGTGCCAGGTGGGAAGTTCGAAGCAGGGTTCGCACGCTGCAATCCTCGTTCGTGGGGTTCGAAGCACCTTCGGTATGGCCCAGCCCGTTTCGTGAACGACGTGGAACGCAAGGAAACACGCCGTTCGATGCCCTGCAAGGCCTACAGGTTCACTTGGGACGTTCGAAACTCACCGAACCGGTACCATGCGCCCATGCGCACCGTCATCATTGGTACCGGTTACGTGGGCCTCACGACCGGCGTTGCCCTCGCGTACGTCGGGCAGGACGTCACGTGCGTCGACGTGAACCCCGAGGTCGTCGAGCGGCTCTCGCGCGGCGAACCCACCATTCACGAGCCCGGCCTCGAGGAACTCCTGCACCTCGCAAAGGACGAACTGAGCTTCACCGGAGAGATTCCCCCCCTCGAGGGAGACGTCGTCGTCGTCATCGCGGTGGGAACCCCGTCCAAGGAGAACGGCGAAGCCGACATGGCGTACGTCGACACGGCCGCCAAGCAGATTGCGGCCCGCATCGAACCCGGAGCGACCGTGGTCATCGTGAACAAGTCGACCGTGCCGATTGGTTCGGCAAGGCACGTCGACGCGATCGTGCGCCGTACCCTGAGCGAACGGGGTGTGGAGGCGCGGGTGGCAGTGGCGAGCAATCCCGAGTTCCTCGCCGAGGGTCGCGCGGTGCGCGACTCGCTGTACCCCGACCGAATCGTGGTGGGCGCCGACGACGATTACGCCATCGAGACGCTCCGCAAGCTGTACCGTCCGCTGCTCGAGCAGGCGTTCGAACCGCCGGCCGGCACGCCGCGTCCCGACCGCATGCCGCTCCCACCGTTCATCACGACGACGGCGACGAGTGCGGAGCTCACGAAGTACGCGGCCAACAGTTTCCTCGCCACGAAGATCAGTTTCATCAACGAGTTCGCCGGTCTCGCCGAGAAGGTGGGCGCCGACGTCACGCAGGTCGCGCGCGCCATCGGTCTCGACGACCGCATCGGTCCCCGTTTCCTCCATGCGGGCATCGGCTGGGGTGGGAGTTGCTTCGGGAAGGACACCCGCGCCATCCTCGCCACCGCCGCCGGCTACGACTACGCCATGCCGCTCGTGCAGGCTGCCGTGAACGTGAACTACCAGCAGCGCGTCAAGATCGTCGAGAAGCTCCAGGAGCACTTGAAGGTGCTTCGCGGCACGACGATCGGCGTGTTGGGTCTCGCCTTCAAGGGGGATACGGACGACCTTCGTGACGCACCCGCATTGACCCTGGTCCGTGAACTGGCGGAGCGGGGTGCGCACGTCCGCGCCTACGACCCCATCGCGATGCCGGCCGCAGAGAAACTGAGCCCGGCCCTCCCCGCCACCCTGACGGCGGACGCCATCGACCTGGCCCGCGATTGCGACGCCATCGTCATCGCGACGGACTGGAACGAATTCCGCGCCCTTGACCTGGCGGCCATCAAGAACGCCATGCGCGGCGAGGTGGTCGTGGATGCCCGCAACTGGCTCGACGCGGACGACGTGCGCAGCCACGACCTCCGCTACGTCGGCGTGGGCCGGTAAGCCGACCCATGCGGCATGCCCTGGTGACCGGTGGTGCAGGCTTCATCGGCAGTCACCTCGTCGACGCTCTCCTCGCCGAGGGCGGTTGGCGCGTCACGGTCGTCGACAATTTCGACCCGTTCTACGACCCTGCCATCAAGGAAGCTAACGTCGCGCCGCACCTCACGCACCCCGAATACACACTCTGTCGTGCCGACCTGCGCGACCCGGACGCCCTGGACGCGACCCTCACGCCCATCCATGAGGCCACCCCGTTCGACGTGATCGTGCACCTCGCCGCCAAGGCCGGTGTGCGCCCCAGTCTCGAGGATCCCGTCGGGTACCAGCAGGTCAACGTCATGGGCACGCAGCACCTGCTCGAACTGGCCAAGGCTTGGGGCGTACCGCAGTTCGTGTTCGCCTCCTCGTCCAGCGTCTACGGCGTCGACCCGAACGTCCCCTGGCGCGAGGATCACGCCGTCACGCGCCCCATCAGCCCGTACGCCAGCACCAAGGTGTCGGGTGAACTGCTCGGCCACGTCTATGCCCACCTGTACGACCTTCGCTTCATCGCCCTACGGTTCTTCACCGTGTACGGGCCCCGGCAACGACCCGACCTCGCCATCCACGCGTTCGCCCGCCGCATGCTGCAGGGCGAACCCATCCCCGTGTTCGGGGACGGCACCACCCGCCGGGATTACACCTACGTCGCGGACACGGTTCAGGGCATCCGCGCCGCCATGGCGTACCAAGACACCCACTACGAGGTCGTCAACCTCGGTAACGACCGCACCGTCACCCTCAACGCCATGATCGAAGCGCTCGAGCAGGCTCTGGGCGTCGAGGCGAAACGGGAGACGCTTCCGGCGCAACCGGGCGACGTGCCGCAAACCTGGGCGGACATCGGCAAGGCGCGGCGCCTCCTCGGTTATGCACCCACCACGGCGTTCGAGCACGGTATCGACGCGATGATGCGATGGCTCGTCGCGCAGCCTGAATCGACTCGTGAGGGGACCTGACCGCGGTACCTCGTTGGCCCGGCACCACGTAAGTCAGGTGCGGGGTGCGTCCGGCGCGACGTCGACCAACCCCGGCGTGGACGTTCGGCGAAGATTCCGAGGGCGACGCAAGGAAACGAGGAAACGCAGGCAGCGTGATACCCTCGTCACATTCGTCGCGCCCGGTCCCGTAGGCGCGAAGCTCGTCCCCTGGAGGAACCCATGTCGCCCGAGCATTTATCCATTCGCAGTCACAACGTGGCGTCCGAAATCATCGAAGGGGAAGCCATCATCGTCGACGTGCATACCGGCACGTACTTCAGCGCGAATCCTTCCGCATCCCTGCTCTGGAGTCGGCTCCTCGCAGGACCCTGCAGCCTGCAGGACCTCACCTCGACGCTTCACGCGGCGTGGTCGGACCTCGAAGCCGAGCGCTTGCACCGCGACGTCGAGGCGTTCATCGCGATCCTCGATGAGCATGACCTCCTCGAGCGTGTCGAAGCGCAAGGGGACGGGGCGGTACGTGGCGCAGAAGAGGCGCAGGGCGGACCGTACGAAGCGCCCCAGGTCGAGGTGCACACCGACATGCGCGATTTCCTGCTGGTCGACCCGATTCACGACGTGAACGCGTCCGGGTTTCCCGAACCGCGTGACGGTTGACGCTCGGAACGTGAAGAACCCGCCTTGCTCGTGAACGATCTCGCTGCAAGCCCACAGAATCGCTTCGGCACGAACCTGGTCCAAAGCATGTTCACGCTTGCCGAAGAGCAACTCGTCACCACCGCGCCCGTCGACCGTCAACTCGGCTGTCTCCGCGTGGAGACCCGCTCAAGCTCCCGCGATGCGGACCGGCTCCTGACGCAAGCGTTCGGCGCTTTCCCGGCCACCCATTCACCCGAGACGTCGCGCAGGATGCCCGCGTTTCGCGTCGATGTCCTCGATGGCGTATCGCTCGACGATGAACCGGATCTCGACGTCTTGGTGCACGTTGGCCAGGCGTCCACGCAACGCGAACCCGGTGCACGCGCCCGTTGGCACGACGGGGAACGGCGCATCCTTGCCTACGCCGATACGGACGCCATCGCCGTGTTCGATGCGCATGCGCGCCGCGCCGTCATGGCCTACGCCTCCGTCGCCACCCTGCCCTGGTACGAACGCGCGGCCCCCATGCGCGATCTGCTTCACTGGATGCACATGGGCGAAGGAACGGTCCTCATCCATGCAGCCGCCGTGGCGGTCGAAGCTGCAGGCGTGCTGATCGTCGGGCCTGGAGGGCGAGGCAAATCCACGCTCGCCACCACCGCGTTGCTGCAAGGCTTCGACTTTGCAGGGGACGACTACGTCGCCGTCGAGCCGAAGGCCCTCCTCGCGCATGGCCTCTACCGCAGCGTCAAGGTGCACGCGAGCGACGCGCCGAGGTACACCTCCCACCTTGGAAGCGGCGAAGCCGAGCAGCCCGATGCGGACGGCAAGATTCCCTTGTTCCTGAAGGACGAACCCGCCGGGTTTCGGGGTGGCATGCCGCTCGTCGCGATCGCCGTTCCTTCCATCGGAGCCCCCTTCCTCGGTTGGCAGCCCACGTCCAAGGTGCAGGCACTCAAGGCGCTCGCACCAAGCACGCTGTTTCAAACGAGTGGAGACCGGGAACGCGTCCTCGCGGCGTGCGCCAGCCTCGTGCGCAACCTCCCGACGGTCGCGTGGAACCCAGGTCCCCTCGACGACGGCTACGAGGCGCGCGTCGTGGAGCAGCTCCGCGCCATCGCGGTGCATGGAGCGTCCGCATGACGCGCCTGACCGTCAGCGTGATCATCCCCACCTACAACGCCGCGGCTTTCCTGCCCGCCGCCCTCGACAGCGTCACGACGCAAACCCGCCCACCCGACGAGATCATCATCGTCGATGACGGCTCGACCGACGACACGCCGAAACTACTCGCAGGTAGGCCCGAGGTCACCGTCATTCGCCAGGACAACGCCGGCCCTTCCGCAGCCAGGAACGTCGGCGTGGCGCACGCGACGAGCGACCTCGTGGCGTTCCTCGATGCCGACTGCGTGTGGTATCCCGGCAAGCTCGAACGGCAGGTCGCGGTCCATGAAGGCGACGATCCGGTGGACTACAGCTTCACGGAACTCGAGGAGCAAATCGCCGATGGGTTCGAGGCACCCTGGTGGAGTCTCGAACGGCAGCAACCCGAAAGCCCGACGCACAAGGTGAGCGTGCCCAGTCTCGTCATGCGCCGCTCCACCTTCCACGAACTCGGGGGGTTCAACGAGGCGCTCCGAGCCGGGGAGGACACGGACTTCCTCGCAAGGGCGCGTGTCTCGCCGTTCCGTGAAGCGCGCATCGCCGAGGTCATGGGTGCCTCCCTGGTGCACGGCGGGAACCTCTCCGCGAATCGGGAACGCATCGCAGTCGACCTTCCCCGCGCGTTGCACGCCGCGCTGCGCAACCGAAAACACCGGAGCGTCGGGTCGGGCGACGTCATGGGTGAGCCGGACGACGATGCGGCCGGGGCGGACGAGCCGATGCTGGTCCGCCTCTACCGGCGTCAGAGCTACGCCTTCGTCACCGTGGACGTGCCCGAGGCGCCCGAGGGCAATTGACCGCGCACGGAAGTAGCGCACGGATGGCGCTCGCACCGAACGGCGGTGCGGGCGCCTTTTTCATCGGTCGGGGCGCGTGCGCTCGACGCACTCCCGGCTCGGGTCGGCAACGCGGTCCGGCTTCTTCGCCTGCGCGCCGTGGCCGGCGTCGATAAGGAACGCCTCGCCGCCCGTTCCCGGTGAAATAGCGCACCGCCTCGTTTTATCCCTCGGGCTGCATCTGGGAGACAAAGGCTTGCGCGGGCCACCGGGCGCGCGCCATGCGAGGTGGCCGTGTCTTCGGTGAGCGCTGTGGCCTCTTCCCCAAGTCGGGCGTGCCGCGAGCCCATGCGCGCCCGGCGCGGACAGCCTGGCCGATCTAAGACCTCGGTCATGCCCGGCCAATGAGAAGGGCCGCCCCGATTGCGGGGCGGCCCTTCGAACACACCGACCGATGTCTGCGGCGCCTTACGCG
>CAJXWR010000104.1 GCA_913062675.1 uncultured Trueperaceae bacterium | reverse complement strand
GACGGGAACGACCGGACCTGCGTACGAAGATGCGAACGGGCGCGGCTCAAGGCACCCTGACACGAACGCCCTACTGACCGGTCTCGAGATACCCGGTTTTCGTGACGCGATGGTCGTGTGCGAACGACTCCACCGCACCGTGCCTCACGTGGGCGTCATCGGGTGGGACGTGATGATTGATCGGGACGCGAAGCCTTGGGTCATCGAGTGGAACTCCGGGGTGCCCGGCCTGCTCACGATCGAGGCGTATACGGGTCCTTCTTTTCTCGGTCTGGGTTGGCATGATCTTCGGTGGTCGCCGCAGCAGGTGTGGTGAAGTCTCGACGGCCGTCCGCGTCGTAACCTTATCGACGCAATCGCGTGAGTCGCCTACGAGCATTCCCCGCGCTACCATGCACCGACATGCAGAACGATCGACTTGCGATCTTGAAGATTACCGACGAGGCGCTCACCCCCGACGAGCAAGACGTCGGCGTGCAACGGTTCGACCCCGTCATCGGTGTGAACCTCCCTGCCGGTCGCTACTACGAACTGGCCAAGCCGCACTTCGATCGCACCGACGAGTGGTTGGCGCCTAGTGAGGTCGGGACGACGCTCGCGCACATGAGCGTTTGGCGGCACGTTGTCGAAACGGGACGAGGCGCCGTCATTCTCGAGGCGGATGTGAGGGTCGAAAGGGAGATGCTCGAAACGCTGCAGCGTGCGGCGCTCGCGCACGACGCACCGTTCATCCTCCTCGGCTATTACGAGGTTGCTGCCAACCGAGGGATTCGGCGGGTCCGCCCGCATCCCTCGGGACTTCTGCTTCGCGATGCAAAGCAACGTCTCGAGGGCGCCTTCGCGTACTATGCGTCTCCTGAAACAGCCGCCGCTCTCCTCGCGTTTCACGAACGCGAGTTCCGCCTTGCGGACGCCTGGTCCGAGTTCTTTGCCGAGCAGGGCGTTGAGCCGCTCTACCTCCCACTCGTCTCCCACGGTGATGCACATGGCGCGAACAAGGTGGCGCGTATGGGTCGCGCATCGCATTGGACGCTCCTACGACGCTTCGCATTCCGTGCAAAGCACTACGTTGCCTTTCGCTGGTTCCGCGCGACTGCGCGGCTGCGCGGTTGGCAACCCGACGACTGCGGTGCATCGCCCATCGTTCGAGACTGGCGGCAGCGTGCAGCCCTTGATCATTCAAGCCTACGCGACGACCGGGACCCGTAACCGCTGGCCCAGCGCAAGGTCCAACGCAAAGGGCAGCGGAACGGCACCACCCCACGGGGAGAACGTTATCTCGCCGATGAACACTTCGCCCTTCACGATGTATGCGTCGACGCGCACGAACGGTATGTCCCCCGCGAGTGTTTCGCTGATTCCGAGCAGCTGGTCGAGTTCCGGAGGTCGCGGTGGAGGCTCATCGTGCGGATCGTGAAGAGGTACCTGCCACGGTAGAGGCGAACGAATCCCACGTACCGTGCGCCAGTCGCGATCCATCGTGATGCGGGAGACGGAGGCACCAGGCTCGTCACGGACGAACTGAAGCATCACGGCATGACCATGGAACACGTGAACTTTGTAGTCGCGTGGAATCGCGTGACCATCCTCACTTAGGAAATCCTCGATAAATACGCGTGGGGGAATCTCGCGGTAGTGAGTCTCCCACGGGAAGAGTCCTTCACTCGGATCTTGGGCCAGCCACGCGTTCGCTTGCCGCACGATGGCGTGATGGTCATGGGGGGCACGAAGGATGAGGTTGCGTGCGTAGCCGTTGTTTGCCTTCGGCACGCACGTGTCGGGTAGCGACGTCAGATCGAGGTCTTCGCCTCGCTCTGCGACTGTGATGACGCGCGGCGTGCGCGCCTCGGGCGTCACGCGCGCCACGTAGTCCTTGACGGCTAACTTATCGGCGAGCCTCGCGCGCCGCACGTCCTTCGTGTTCCGCAGGAGCCACACCAGCTTTTCGTTGAAGGTACGTGGCTTCTTGAGGTGCGGTAGGTAGCCGAGCCGGCCTGCCAGCGTCAGGTACGTGCGGAGCGGTGGTGGAGCGAAACGGAGGGCCGACAAGGCCACGTCGGCCATGGCGCGGGCAATGGGGAACGTCCACGACGTGCGCTGCATGCTGAACGTTACCCGTTGCCGTGGGAGGGGTTCGCATGCGTGCTCGAGTGAGCTCGCCGAAGCAGTTCCTGCACGGCGCATGGAAACCAGCGCATGGCGACCAGGAAGTCGCGAAACGCTCGACGGCCATGACCACCGAGGAGGCTCGCACGCGTCATGGCAAGCCACATCCGAAACCAGTGTGCGGAATCCGGAGTCAACGCCTCGTCCCGGGGTCCAATCGTGCGAATGGCGTCGCGTAACGCGTCGCGCGACGCTTCATCGAGACGGTTCCGCCGAAGCAGCGCACCCTCGGCGTAGGCGAGTGCGAGAAGGCGGTACGCCTCACGCGGGATTCGACCGTCCCGCCAGGCTGCAAGATGAAACGGCTCGTCTCCACGCACGACGTCGAGACCCGTCGTGCGGCGCTGGACGGCTCCTGCGGCCACGTTCCATTGCACGTCATGCAACCTCCGACCTCGCTTGCGCGACGCGTTGTCGCCATGCTTGCGATAGAGCAGGAGTACGTCTTCCAGGTTGTCCATGGCAACGCGCTCCGCTGCGCGAAGCCAGAAGTCGTAATCTTCGGCCGGGAACACGGGCCGAAACGGTCCCAGGTCTCGAGCGACGGCGGTACGGAACGTCACCGTCGGGTTGATGAAGGGCATCCACAGGCGCTCCAAGGTGGCCGTGCGAACCGCGCTGCGTCCCACCGGCACGTACCAACCTTCACCGACGACGTCGCCCGAAGCATCGATGACGTGGGCACGACTCCCCACTGCGAACAGGTCCGGTTGCGCATCGAGCACCGCCACTTGCCGCGCGAGACGTTCCGGGAGTGACACGTCGTCCGCGTCCATGAAGGCCACGTAGTCCGTCGCGATCTCCTGGAGTCCGGCATTCAGCGAGGGTGACTTCCCGACGTGATCCACGAACCGCAGGTCGATGCGGGCGTCGCGCTTTGCGAGGCGGGTCAGCGCGTCGCGCGTACCGTCGCTCGATCTCTCGTCGAAAATGAGGAACCGGAAAACCGGCAGCGTTTGCGCAAGGATGCTCTCGACGGCCTCCTCCACGAACCGCCGACCGTTTCGTACGGTCATAAGAACGGTGACACGAGGTCGTGTCACCGTCACCATGGCCATCGACGCGTCACGAGCTGAAGTTGACGCTCAACCACCGCGTCATCCCCGAAGAACGGCATGAACGGCAAGGTCCCCCGCGGAATGCCCGCACCGGCTCGCAGCATGGCGAGGTTTCTGGTGAAGGTCTCGAGTCTGTGCGTCGTCAAGTGCCGCGCGAAGATGACGTCACGTGCCTCCAGGCCCCGTTCCCTACGCCGCACCGGATCCTCCTCCAGCACCCGTTCGACGCTGCGCACCACGTCGCGTGGCGTCCCGGTCGTCCATGACGTCGAGGAGGGAAGGAGTTGATCCAAGCCGGGTACCACCGTCTCGACGAGCGGTACGCCCGACGTCGCTTGAATGAACGACCGATCGGAAGCGTAGAACGGTTCGAACGAGAACGGAACCCCGCTGAACACCACCTGCCCAGCCGCCGCGACCCGTACCTGTTCCGCCCGGTCCACCTCGCCACGCCACGAGGGAAGCCCTTGCCAACCCGGACCGAAGACGGCAAGCCGCGAACCGAACCTCGCCTGCAGCGCACGAACCGCGGCCTGTCGTTGCCGGCCAAGCCAGTAGTAGCGCCGACCCGGGTTCTTCGAATGTGAGGCCGCGCCGATGAACACCACGTCCGCATCGATCGCAGCCGGGGTGACGGGTACGTCGGGTCCGAACTGTGCGTCGCAAACGGCGCTGGGCAGGAGCATCACCGGAGCGTTCGCTTCGCCTGCAAGGTGGTCGGCGAGACGCCCCATCGACGTGGCCCCGACGAGGTCAGCCGCGCGGAGCGTGGAGCGAAAGTGTCGTGGAATCTCTGGGCGACCCAGGTACCCACTCATGAATGCGTCCCCCACCGTCACACCCACGGTGGGGAGAGTGGGGAGGCGTGCCAGCTTCTTGAGGACGTCTGGTTCGAGCTGGATGCGGCTCGCATGCCACACCCAAAACACGATGAGGGTGGCACCCACGTCGAATGCACGTTGCACGATCGATTCGCTTGGCGATGCAGCCCGACTGAGGTCCGAACTGCGAAGCACGTGCGCAGCGGCGACCCGACCCGACGCTTCGAGGGTACGCGCAGCCTTGATGACGCCCGTTTCCTTCTCGCCAGCCCTGCTCGGTGTGACGACTAGGAGGGTCTCCCCGGCCAGCAAAGCACGCGCCCCGTCGTACGAACTCTGCGTGGACGGGAGGGCGCGCTCCGCTTGCGTCACGATCGACCCGGTCCCTCGTTCCACCGATTCGTCTGATCCTCGATGCGTCACGACACGGCGAGCATACCGACCCGGCGAGCAAGCCTCGACCCGAGGTCGTTGCATCGTTGCTGCATCTGCTACCGTTCACACGTGAAGCACGTGCCGCAAACCACCGCTTGGAAACGGCGCGCGAAGTTCGCACACGCGCTTCTCGTCTACCACCGCCGCCAAGCGGCTAGACAACTGCGCAAGTACGAACAGGCGGACGGCGTCCCGCTCGATGCGGCAACGAAGAGGACGGCCCGTCAGTATGCGGGTGACGTGCTCGGATCACCCATCTACGCCCCCTGGCTGTACGTGTTCGCGAAGCTGCGCGGTCACTTCAAAGAGGGTTGGATTCCCCTCGATTTCTTCGAACTCATCGTCATTCGCCACGTGAACCGGTCGCTTCGCACCCTTGCGCACCCCAAGACCTTCTTCCGGCGCGTTTTTCCCCACGACGCCATTCCCGACGTGGCGTACGTCCTTCGAGGGGTGCTGCACGACGTGCACTTCCAGCCCGTCGAACCCGCTCAAGCCCTGCAAACCGTGTTCGAGGGCATCGACGAGGTCGTCATCAAGGACGATGGCAGCGGAAGGGGAGAGGCAATCAAGGTCATGACGACACGGGACCTCGATGTAGAGGCCCTCGTCCGCGACCACCCCAATGCCGTGGTGCAGCGACGCATTCGCGATCACCCAGCCCTACGCCTCTTCGAGGATGCGAATGGAACGCGTCTCAGGCTCATGACGACCCTCACGCCCGGCTATCGCCCCGAGGTGCGCGCCGGATTCGTCTCATTCCCCAAGGCAGGCTGGGCGTACTCCGCAGCAGGGTTCAATGCCTTGGTGGTCATGGACGCGAATCGCAGCACCCTAGTACGCAGCTTTGGCGTTCCCAAGCCCCTCCACCGCGATGAGGTCCGGATCGCGGGAGACAGCATGGTCGGCGCCGCGTTCCCCGCATTCGAGGAGGCCGTACGCCTCGTCACGTCGCTTCACGCCGAGGTTCCGCACCTCGGCGTCATTGGTTGGGACGTCATGATCGACGAGGAGGCACAACCCTGGGTCATCGAGTGGAACGTTGGAGTACCCGGAATCCTGCAAACCGAGGCGATCACTGGACCCAACTTCATGAACCTAGGCTGGCACGACCTTCGTTGGCACCCCGACCTCGACGGTTGACATGGTTCACGATGAATCGATCTGCAAAACCGAAACCTTGCATGTGTGGGTGGCCCATCACAGTCATCGCAACGGAGCAAGCCACCGCATCGTTCTTCGCTTCAATCGTCTAGCGCATCCTGAAAACTCGATAGCGCGGCGAAGGAATGCGCGTCAATGACGAGCGAACAGCTCGAGAAATCACCAGATTGACGGTAGCGCCACGTCGGGTCGTGACGGTGCATTCCGTGCATCGAGTGGTTGTGGGAGCTGCGTTGCGGCGATGAGCAGCGCGTCGCCGATGCGATCTCGCCTCCAGTACGTCAACTCGAGAACGTTCGGCATCGAAAGGCCGGCGGTGTGGCTCACACCCTCATAGTTGTTCGCGTGCGCGTGGACGCACTGGTGCGATGCCTCCAACCGCTGAAACATCACCTCGGCGACGTTGAGGAATGCTGGAACCCAAAGGTTGTGCAACCCGTGGACCTCCACGACGAGGATACGGAACCGCTTCATGGTCTCCGGTGAGCAAGCAAGCAGGGTGACGAACTCATCACCCTCGATGTCCATTTGCAGCATGAGGTCATCCTCGACGCGGGGTTCGTGCGCCTGCACCCACGTGTCGAGCGTCATCGTCGTCGATGAATCGTGCCCAGAAACGTGCTTTCGAGCGAAGGATGTGAAACCTGGATCGGACGGAATTTCGCCGACGTCGATT
>CAJXWR010000103.1 GCA_913062675.1 uncultured Trueperaceae bacterium | reverse complement strand
GTGAGATCGGCAACCAGCGCGCCTTCTTCGGCACCATCCGATTCGGTGAATGCATGATTGACCAAGGCGATGCGTTCCTGGTGAAGTCCCTGCGTGCCGATGGCGAATGTCAAGTTGTCCGACATGCGATGGAAACCTCGATTCCGAAGTTTCGTACGCGAGCGACTCTACTGACGCTATTCATGGGTCGCTGTGGCGGGCCATCCATGCCGATCCTCGTCAGTGGCAACCGGCCGCGACCCGCATTGCGCCGACGATCGCGAGTGTGGAATGTTCTCACGTTTCGGGAGAGTTCTCGCTGGGTCGCGACGGCGAACGGTGACCGCGATTCGTCCCATGCAGTGTTAACAATCGCATAATGTCTCTTGTCGGTATGGGGTTAACATATCGACATGCTCGGCAATCTCCCCAAGCCCCCGATGAACCGGGTCGGATGTGCCGTCACGCCTGAAGCCAACACTGCTCGTTCGGGTTTCGCGGCGGAGGGTTCTTCGATCCGCCTCGCACTCTCACGGCCTCGAGTTCGATCGGGTAACGGGTGCATCACCCTTCGCGCGGAACGAGTTCGATGCGAAGGTCGCAGCCTACGGCGTCCGCGTACCGCTGCAGCGTCCCAAGTGAAGGCATGTGCTTTCCGCCGGCCTCGAGCCGGGATATCGCGCTCTTGGTCGTACCCATGTGCTGCGCGACGGCTTCCTGGGTCAATTCAGCGCGCGCCCGAGCAACGACGAGTTCGCGAACGATTCGGTACGCCTCGTCCAGCGCATCGTACGCCTCTTGGAAACCTGGACGCTGCTTGGCGCGCTTCAGGAAGGCTTCGTGATCATGAAGGGTCGGTTCGTACGTGTCTTTGCTCACGTTGAATCTCCTGAATGCGCCTACGGGCGAGAACCAAGTGTTTCTGTGGAGTCTTGCGCGTCTTCTTCATGAAGGCGTGAACGACGATGATGCGCTTGCCTTGCACGTAGCCGAACAGCACCCTTCCCGTATTGCCACGACCACGTGGGCGCAGCTCGAAGAGTCCTTTCCCCAGGGCGCGCGAATGCGGCAGCCCCACCCTTGGACCCACGTCCGTCACGAGCTCCACCAATCTTGCATAATCCGCGAGGACCTCCACCGGCCAGCTCTCGATGGTCTTGAGCACGCCCGGGTTGAAATACTCGACGGTGAATCGCACGCATGGAAGTTAGCATACACGTGAACCGTTCTCTGATGGAGGTAGGCAAGTGATAAGTGGTTCCACTCCCCTTGATGCCCACATCATGCGCATTCCACGTGTCGTCTCCCCTGGCGACCACTCGTACGCGAATGCGGGCCTTTCCACCGTCGCTCCCATTGCATCCCAAGACGCCGTTGACAGTCCTTCCCATCCCTCGAGGAGCACGTAAATCATGGGTCCCCAAGCCTCGAACGATGAGACGTCTACCGCGCTCGATCTCGCATTTCGACTCTTGCGCGCCGATCGAAGCGCGCGCAGCGCCCGAGAAGTCCTTCGAGATCCCGCGGCCCTCGCTTCTGCCTTCACGCTCCTCCGCGCCTTCGGTCACCGACTCGAACCAAAGCGAGCCGACGTCCTTTCTCGGAGTCTCGGCGTCCACGGTGAGCCCATTTCCCTCGCCGAGCTAGGACGCGAACATGGCGTCAGCCGCGTGCGCGCGCACGCCTTGTTCCGTAGCGCCATCGACGACCTCGTACAACTTGCGGCGAGTGGTGACGTTCAACTCTCGACCACGACCGAAATTGCCGTGGCCAGCGAGGATGCCGTCGACGCCGCCGTTCGTTGGGCCCGTATGACGCCCGAAGTGCGCCGCGTCCAGGCCGTCAAGGCCGCCAACGAACGTGACGCTGACGCCCTCTGGGAGGTCACGCACTACGTCCTCACGACCCGCGGCCGCAAGCGCGCCGCCATGAGCGATCACACCCGGCAAGCCTACAAACGGGGAGTGCAGGATCTCGTCGAAGCGTGGCAGGAGGAGAATCTCCTCCGGCCCAGTTCCGATGCCGGGGCCGTGTGGCTCATTCGCCTCGAAACCGAACCCATCGAAGTCCGCAGACACGGGCATATCGAGCATCGACCCCGCTCCGCCAGCACGGTCGCCGTGAAGCTTGCCGCCGGAAAGGCCCTCTACCGCGCGCTCCGGCACGTCGGCGCGACCGATGCCGACCCGTTCCGCGACCTCACCGCTCCCGTCGATCCAGCCGCGCCGGAAGATAAGCGTGAGGCGTACCGGCCCAGTGAAGTGGCGCGACTCCTCGAGGCCGCCGATCCCGTCGATCGTGCCTTCATCCACCTGTGCGCCTCCGCCGGACTTCGAAATGCCGAAGCGACAGGCTTGACCTGGGGGCAGGTCGACGAGCGGGAAGGTCTCCTCCGCCGTGTGCATGGCAAGGGCGGCCTGATTCGCGACGTACCGGCTGCGGATGCCGTTCTGGACGCACTCTGGGCCATTCAGCCTCCCGATGCGGATCCAAACGCGCGGATTCTCGGGTTTGGCACGGGGCGCGCCCGCGTCCGCCTAAAGACGCTTTGCGAGACGACCGGCGTGCGCTATGAAGGACGCGAGGTTCACGGGCTTCGGCATACCGCGGGCACCGAGGTCACCCGCCGGCATGGCATCGACGCCGCCGCGGATCTCCTGCGTCACGCCAACCTCCAAACGACGCGGCGCTACAGCAAACGGAGTCGCGCGGAGCGTCGCGGTATAGCCGATGACTTGGCGGATGAGTACCAGACTTCGAAGGCCCGCAAACCAGCGTCAAGCAACGACTAGGCGTCGTACTTCCGCCCTCCGTCGAGTGCGGCCCCTGCGGCCCCGTGCGCACGGAAGACGCTCGGACGCCCGCGCTTCGCTGTGAGGTTCGGGCATCGCGCGTACAGGGCCCGCATCGAGCGTTGGGCTTGCCGTCGTATCGCGATGGTGACGATTCAGGTGGGCGCGTGTTCGTCGGCGGTGAACGGAGCGTACATCTGGTGGCTTCAATCGTCATCAGTGCGGTTTGTTGTGCGTCATTGAAGGAGTACGCGCTTGGTAGAGCGGAATCCTGTGAGAAGCGTTGGACTACGTGCCCGATGCCGTTCGTAGAAGTAGCTAGGTAAAACGGAAGGCCGCCACGCACATCGCATGGCGACCTCCAACCTTCATGTTGCGTGATTATGATGACTACGGACAGGTACCCCAGATGGGCAGATCGTCATTGTCCAAAGCTGCGTCGACATCGAAATCGGTGGGTGTAGTGGTGATGTTCGAAACGCACCAACCGCTCAGGTCTTGATTGAACGTGTCGGCCTCGCCGAACATGCGATCCATGTTTGTGACCTTGCTGGTGTCCCAAGACCCAATATCTTTATCGAACGCCTCGGCAAAGGTAAACATGGCTTGCATGGTCGTGACGTTACTCACGTCCCACCCGCCAATGTCTTGATTGAACGCATTGGTACTGGCAAACATGGCTCCCATGTTCGTAACGTTACTCACGTCCCAACCGCCAATATCTTGATTGAACGGAGAGTGTGCAAACATGCTAAACATGGTTGTTACGTTACTTACGTCCCAACCGCCAATATCTTGATTGAACGAATAGGCGTCGATAAACATGAAGCTCATATCTGTTACGTTACTCACGTCCCAAGCGCCGATGTCTTGATTGAACTCACCGGCAAAGTCAAACATGGAGCGCATATCCGTGACGCTACTCGTATCCCAACTGCTAATGTCATCGTTAAAATCCGATTTACCTTTGAACATTCTTTCCATGTTCTCGATACCGGATGTGCACGTGGTCTCGGCGTTACCTGGGTCAATGTCGCCTCTGGCTCGTTTCGTGTACGTTACGCCATTAACAATGCCGACATCACCCACCTGGGCGTTCGGACAGAGGACGGTCGTTCCATTGGGGTGAAGGTAGAACGTCGCACCATTCGTGAGCACCACAGGGGCGGACGCCGCGAGCGTCGTGCCATCCACTGTTGCCGTGATCGCCATGGTCGCAGGGTTGTTGCCCGCCGTATACGTCGCGGTGTACCGGCCGTTCCCCTGGTGCGTCGCCGCGCTGATGCTGCCTTCTTGCACGCTGCTGAACGTGACGGTTGCATCCAGAGGGTACGGGTCCCCATTCGCGTCCTTCAGTTGGATCTCGATCGAGGCGGTGCTCGACCCATCCGCCGGTAGGTTGTTCGGCGTGACGGACAGGGTGCTTTCGTTCCCGTCGATCGGGTTTTCGGGCGCATCGACCGTCGTCGCCGTCACGGTGAGCGTCATGGCATCCGTCGCACTCGGGTAGTCACGACTCGTTGCCCGAATCGTCGCCTCCCCCGCTGAATTCGCCGTCACGACACCCTCCGCATCGACGCTCGCAACGCCCCCATCACTACTCACCCATTCGAGAGTGCCGTCCGGCGACCCGCTTTCAAGGAGTGTGACGTCCAACGCGTACGAATCGCCCGACACCAACGTCAACGCGTCGGGCGTGACGTCGAGGGCGTGCACCACATCCGTGATGTTGCCGATGATTTGGACGGGGACGGCGAAGGTCGCTTCGTTCTCCTCCGTGATGGCAGGTTCCACCGTTCCGGGCGTGGCGGTGGGATCGACGCGTTGTCCCGTGACGTACAGGGTGGTTTCTCCCGGCTCGAAGTCAGCGGGGACGGGCGCTTCGCGTTTGAAGGTCGTGTCGTCCAGCACGTTGGCGGTACCCAAGGGTGCGTACGTCTCGCCGAGGAAGAGTCCGACGAGGGTGGCGGGTTGGAAGTCGTCGCCGGTGACTTCGAGGATGCCATCGTTCTTCACGCGGACGGTGACGTCGGTGGGGAGGACGGGGAATGGATCGCCGTTGCGTTCGAGGGGTTGCACGAACGTTTCGACGTCGCGCGCGGCGAGATTCACGCCGCCCTCTTGTGCGATGGGTGTGATGGGCACCGTCTCGCCCGTGATGCGAGCTGCGGCGGTGCCGTGTCCGTCGACGCCGAGCTCGTCGCTGGTGGGGAGGGGTTGCGTGATGGTGATGGTGGCGGTGCGGGTGACGTTCTCGAACGTCGTGCTTTGCGCCGTCACCGTTGCCGTGCCAGGCGCAACGGCGGTGATGGTGTTGTTCTCGAGCGTGAGGATGGTGCCTTCGTCGTCGTTGGTGGTCCAGGTGAGGCCCGTGTTGATGAGGGCGTCCTCTTGCGTGTCGGGGGCTTCGAAGAGGGGTTTGAGGGTGAGGGTCCCGCCGGGCGTGAGGATGTGCTCATGCCCCTGCGCGAAGCGAATCCCTTCGAGCGTGCCGTCGTTCGCTGGGGCGGGTCCGTTGGAGGCGCCGTTGCATGCCGTCAGCGTCAGGCTGGCGGCGAGGAGGATGAAGAACCAAGGAAGAACGCGCTTGTGCATGAAGGAACCCTTTCTCGTGCGGTGCGACCTGTACGAGCTCGTTGCTCCGGCCCATGGGAATCGGTGGATTTTCCGGGAACGTACCAGAGGGCTATTAACTTTCCATTAACCGTTTTAGTCCGGCGGGGACGTGGGTTCCATGGAGCGGTTCGGAAGACGGGGTGTGGTGCGGGGGTCGCGCTGAGCGGGTCCTGCGACGTCCGGTCCATGGTCGGTCGGGACGTCGAAACGAGGGGGGGAATGGGCGTGCACGATGACGAACCGTGCGGCGCTTTGGGTCGGGTGGGTCCGATGCGACGCGCGTCTTCGGGCGTCGCGTGAGGGAGCGCACCGCCGTTCGGTGCGCGTCGCCGTCTGCGGGCTTCGGGACGTGACGCCGCGCGTCGGTGCGGACGCCGACGGGGCGATGACGGGGGTGCCGATCTCGGCAGCGTCGGGACACCCGCTTGGAACGTGGACGCATCGAGCGTCGTGGACCGCAGCCCGCAGGGACGTGCTCGGAGGTCGCGTTGGTTCGCCGCGAACCCCGTACGGCACGCGATCCACGCACCGTCGCGCGCGTGGTTCAGCCGCGCGCGTGCATGGCGACCGCGGACTGAGTGGACGGCCTGCCGACGTGGAACGGTGCCGGGGTCCGACGCGCGGCGGGCGGCTCGATTCGCCGGCCGTGTCGAGCGTGAGCGTTCTCGCTATGCGTTCGCCGGTTCCGGGTCGAGGAGCGCGTCCTGGTGCGACCGAGGTTCGTCGTCGCCCTTGTGGATCGAGAACACGCGACTGACGCCCCGTTCGGTGGTGACGCCCCACATGACGTCGGCTACCTCGAACGTCGCTTTCTGGTGCGTGATCAGGACGAACTGCGTGCCCTGGCCCGCGAGCCGCTCCAAGAACGCCCGGTAGCGCCGGATGTTCGCCTCGTCGAGGGGCGCATCGACCTCGTCGAGCACGGCGATCGGGAGGCCGG
>CAJXWR010000102.1 GCA_913062675.1 uncultured Trueperaceae bacterium | reverse complement strand
CCCACAGGAGGCAGGCCTTCAAGCGGCCAAGGGTCAACGGTCTCGTAGTTCAGGTGCCAGTAGGCGAGTCCTCGTCCTGCCTTGCTGAAGCCCCAGAAGTCATCAACCAAAGGGATGCGAGGAATCATCTTCCGTAGGTCTGCCTGGTAGCGCTGAATGTATTCGCGACTGTGGAGAAGCCCGTAAACAAAGTAGAAGATGTCTTCCTTGGACAAATCAGACTTGTACTGATTTCGAAAACGGCTAAGAGTGCCATCTGTTATTGCATCGCGACGTGAATAGCCTGAAGATTCTGGAACAGTGTCAAATAGGTTCGGGTCTGATGACGATTCCTCATACAGATAGAGCGGAAAACATTGCCCCGTATCAATTAGGTGGTAATTGGGCACCTGATTAACCATCAGAACCGAGAATTCCCGCGCAGCACCCACTCCCATTGTAGAAATGACTTGATTAGTTGCGTCAGGAGTCGGGAAGAGACGAGGAATCTGATAGACCATTTCATTCATTCGTCGGTCGAAATAGAGATACTGCTTGAAGAAGGGGCGATAACTGGATATCACCACGTGGGAAGGTGAGTACGTCATCGTTTTTCCTTTGCGTAGGTCCGCCTTTACCGCTCTCGACCAACTAATGCGAGCGGCATCGTTGTTCTCACGCGTGAACTCTTCAACCGCCTTGTTGTCGCGGGGCCGTTCTCCTTTTGCGCACCACTCGCCCAGCGCTGCAACCTTCTCGTTGAAATAGTTGATGGTGCTTGACGTGTTCGATTCAAGTTGTGCGCGAGACGAATTCACCACCCAGGCATCACGACTTGTTACGACACCCAGGGAATACAAGTCAAACAACGGTTCCTCATGCGGATTTCCCTTGGCTCCCAGTGGTTGGTACAAGTCATATGTCTCATCACGTTGGTTAATCCAGTCACCTGCCATATTCGGCTCGATGACATTCCAAACCCCGTTGGCGAGTGAACCATCGCCACTGACCACTGCAAGTTTCTCTTCCTGCGTCAAGTAGTCACCGATATCCCTGTAGAGAATTGAACAGTCTCCTGAACGGTTGGGGTTCTTCACAAGAACGGTGACTGACACTGGGGTGCGCGACCCCTCTCCAAATACGTTTCCTTTCTCCTTTCTTCGCGCTTCCCCTGAGGTACGTGCATTTCCTCGGAGATTGAAGACCCACACTGAATTGAATTCCTGAACAAGTGCTTTGCGGAAACCATCCATTGCACCGCTGTCCAACCATGAGCCGTTCGTCACAAAGGCCACAACTCCCTGGTCACCAACACGGTCCGACGCCCAGCGAAATGCGCGAACGCCTCGGGAATATCGACCAAATCCGCGATATTTTGTTCGGGGATAAAAGCCGACAATACGATCGCAGATTCCATCAGCTCGAATCGGAAATTTCGGCGCTTCGTCAAGACTTGACCGAGCAAATCGAGCGGTTGAGATCGGCAGTGACAAACGACTTGCGGACGACCATCGACGCCTTGGAGAAAAAAATCCAATACGTGAATACCTCTCTCGACGAAGAAACTAACGATTTGAGAAATCAACTCGGTACCGTCGAAAGCCGTTTTTCTGGAAACTTGGTCGTCGTCGAACTGGCCGGCTGAACCGACCCAGCTAAGATTACTCGAAGACGACACCATGCCCGGGAAACTCGGGTAGCTCGTCAAGACGAGCACGTCGACCGGATCGCCATCCTCGGCGAGGGTGCCCGGCAGGAACCCGTAATCGCCTGGGTAGTGCATGGCGCTGTACAGCACGCGATCGAGGAAGAACACACCGGTCTCGGGGTCGTACTCATACTTGTTCGCACTTCCGCGCGGCACTTCGATGACGCTCGTCACGATGACGGGCGCGTCGGATCCCAGGTCGAGGTGATACAGGTTCGTTGACGTCATGCAGATGCCTCCAAGGTTGGACGGTGCGCCACGAGCTCGCGAAGGAACCAGGCGTGAAGCGCATCGTCGTTCGAAAGTTCGGGGTGGAAGACGGTGGCGAAGGCGTGTCCGTGCCGGACCGCCACGGGGTCGCCCGCATGCCGAGCGAGCACGTGCACGTCGGGCGCGGTCGACACGATGCGGGGCGCTCGGATGAACACCGCTCGGAACGGCGCGTCGAGCCCCTCGACGTCCAGGTCGATCTCGAAACTCGCCACTTGCCGCCCGTAATCGTTCCGGGCGACCGTGATGGGAAGCAGGTCGAGGGTGGGTTGCTCGGGGTTGCCCGCAATCTCGTGAGCCACGAGGATCGCGCCGGCGCACGTTCCCCACATGGGGAGACCCTGGGCGTACGCATCGGGCAACGCGCGGTCGAACCCGTACGCCACCATGAGTTTCGCCATGGTGGTCGATTCCCCTCCCGGGAGGATCAACCCATCGAGGCCTTCGAGGTGCTTCGGCAGACGCACTTCGCGCACCTGCACACCGAGCCGCTCGAGCGCCTGGCGATGCTCCCGGAAGGCGCCCTGCAGGGCAAGAACGCCAATCGTAAGGCCGGCGAAGGGCGTGTCGCTCACTCGGTGCCCCCGAGGTACGACGCGACCTCTTCGGGCGCGACGCGCACGATGTCGATTCGCTCGAGCGGCGTCGCGGCCGTGGCGCGCAGACCGGTTGCGGTATCGACGGGGATCTCCACGAGCAGTGCGGACGCGAAGCCCTGTTCGGGCAGCTCCGTGCCGATGGGGAAGGCAGCGCGCGTCCCCTCCTCGCTCGCAGCACCCGTCGCCCGGTCGTACGTCAGGAACTCGATGCCTTCCGGCACGGGGAATCCTTCCGCGTCCGCGGGCACGCCCAGCAGGGCACCCTCCACGAACGCCTTCCAGGCGTAGATCGGTTGCCGTGAACTGTTCACGAGCGTGGTGGTGCCATCCTCGAGTTCCATCGTGCGCGGCAGCGACCCCGACAGGTCGTTGCCGATCCACACCGCAGCCGTAATCTCGGGGGTCGTGCCGACGAACCAAATGTCGCGCTCGTCGTTCGTCGTCCCCGTCTTGCCCGCCACGTACCGGCCCGGAATCTCGGCACGCCAACTGAAGGCCGTGGGACCCCGGTCGATCACGTTGCCGCGCATCATGTCGAGCATCATGTAGGCCGTGGTTTCCTCCCACACCCGCGTGGTGCGCGGGTCCGCCTCGTACAGGACGTTCCCGTCGGCATCCTCCACGCGCGTCACGAAGTGCGGCTCGACCCGCACCCCACCATTCGCGAAGGCACTGAAACCGCTCGCATGCTGCAGCGGCGTCACCTCGAACGACCCGAGGGCGAGCGAGTAGTACGGCTCCACGTCGTACCCCAGTTGCCGTGCGCGTTCCGCCACGGCCGCTGGACTCGCCGCCTCCAGCGCCTTCACCGCCGGGATGTTGCGCGACAGGTTCAGGTGCTCCCGCACGGTGGCCGCCCCGACGAACGTCTCGTCGTGATTGCCGGGCTCGTACGGTTCCTGACCGCGCTGCTGGAACGCCGTCTCCTCGTCGACGAGGACGGTGGCCTGGTGGAAGCCGGCCTCCTCCATGGCGGTGGCGTACGCGATGGGTTTGAACGAGCTTCCCGGTTGCCGCAGGGCTTGCGTCACGCGGTTGAGTTCCCCCTCCCGCACGCCCGGTTGGAGTTTCTCCCCCACCATGGCGAGCACTTCACCCGTGGCGGGATCGAGACCCACGATCGCGAGTTGCGCGCCCTCGGGCAGTTCGGCGTTGAGCGACGCGCGGTTCGCAGCCGCTTGCGCCTGCACGTCGATCGTGGTGGTCACACGCAAGCCACCGCGACCGAACACGGCAGCCTCGCCAAAGCGATCGGTCAACCAGTTGCGGACCGCGACGATGACATGCCAATTCAGGTCACTGCTGATGGAGTCCTGCACGACGACCGTGTCGCCGGTGGGAATCGCCTCGACGAGCGTGCCGTCCGGCTCGTACTGCACGTCCCAACCGCGTGGCTCGAGCGGGTACCGCCAGGCGCGTTCGGCCGCCTCACGACTCACGGTGCCTTGCCGCACCATCTTGTCGAGCACGGTGCGCATGCTCGCGCGCGTCGTCTCGAAGTCATCGTGCCGCGCGTTGGGTGCGGGGATGAGGCGCGCGAGGTAGAGGCCCTCGGCCAGGTTGAGTTCGATGGGGTCCTTCCCGAAGTAGGTTTGGGCTGCCGCGCGAATGCCGTAGACGTTGCCGCCCCAGAACACCACGTTGACGTAGCGCTGCAAGATTTCGGCCTTCGTGAGTTGCCGTTCGAGCTGAATGGCGAGAAGCAGTTCCTTGGCCTTGCGTTCGAGGGACCGGTCGGCGCGAATGTCGGCCAGCACCGTATTCTTCACGACCTGCGTGGTGATGCTCGATCCGCCGCGGTCGCCTCCCCCAATGAACTCCTCGTAGAACGCGCGGGCAATGGCGGGCAGGTCGAACCCGTAATGCTCGAAGAAGTGGTCATCCTCGTACGCCACGATGGCTTGCAGCGCCGCGGGGCTGATCTCCTCCAGGCTGACGGGAATGCGGTTGGTGGACGCGCGGTCCTCTCCCGTGACGGGCACGATGCGACCGATGCGACTCCCGTCGCGCGCATACACTTCGCTGGTTGCGGTGAATTCGAGCGCCACGACGGGCGCGAGGTCCGGCAGGTCCTGCGACCACTGCAGGGCCGCGACGGCGAACCAGGAACCGACCGACAGGACGCCGGTCAGGAGAATCAGGAGGACGATGCGCACGAGGCGTACCACGCGCCTGAGTCTACCGCTCGGGCGCGGGTTCGTGCCGGCGTGTGGCTCACCAACCGCGGCTGGCGAGCAGTTCTTCCTCCGGGAGCGTGTCGATGTTGATGCCGACCATGGCCTCACCCAAGCCGCGGCTCACTTCGGCGAGCACGTCGGGATCCTGGTAGTGCGTCGTGGCCTTCACGATGGACTCGGCGCGTTTCGTCCAGGCGCGGTGCTTCTCGGTCGTTTCGGTCGCGCCGGGCGCACTCTTGAAGATGCCACTCCCAACGAACACGCCGTCCACACCGAGTTGCATCATCAACGCCGCGTCCGCGGGCGTGGCAATGCCGCCGGCCGCGAAGTTCGGGACGGGCAGGGCGCCATGCTCGTGCACGTACCGGACGAGGTCGACGGGTGCGCCGTGATCCTTGGCGTACGTCATGAGCTCCATGACGGGCATGCTCTGGATGCGCCGGATCTCCCCCAGCACGCTGCGGGCGTGCCGGACCGCTTCGACGACGTTCCCGGTCCCCGCTTCACCCTTGGTGCGAATCATGCTGGCGCCCTCGCCAATGCGGCGCAGCGCCTCGCCAATGTTCGTCGCCCCGTTCACGAACGGCACGGTGAACGCGAACTTGTCGACGTGGAACGCCTCGTCGGCGGGCGTCAACACTTCACTCTCGTCGATGAAGTCGACACCCAGCGACTGCAGGATTTGCGCTTCGACGAAATGCCCGATGCGCACCTTAGCCATGACGGGGATGGACACGGCATCGAGAATGCCCTGGATCATGTCCGGGTCGGACATGCGCGCCACACCCCCCTGCGCCCGAATGTCGGCCGGCACGCGCTCGAGCGCCATGACGGCGGTTGCGCCGGCATCCTCGGCGATGCGCGCCTGCTCGGCGTCGACGACGTCCATGATGACGCCGCCCTTGAACATCTCGGCGAAGCCGGTCTTCACGCGCGGCGTTCCCGTCGCGCCCTGCAGTCCTTCGGTTTCCTGATTCACGCGTTGATCCTCCCGGAGTTGACGTCCCACCATCGTACGCAACCCGCCCCACATTTTCTACGTTGCGGACACAGTCTCATGCGCATCGCGCGTCTTCAGGCGTGACTCGCCGAGCCGGTGAAGCACCTGCAGGCCCGCCCCCTCGTCGAGGAGTCGCCCGGCCGCCTCCACGCCCTCGGCCACCGAACCGGCCTGGTCGGCGAGGTAGAGCGCGGCACCGGCGTTGAACTGCACGACGTGCCGCTTGGCCCCCTGCACGTCCCCGGCGAGGATGGCGCGCGTCGCGTCGGCGTTCTCCTCGGGCGAGCCGCCGAGCAGGTCCTCCCGCGCGGCCCGCGGAAAGCCCACCTCCTCGGGCGGGAAGGAGTGCTCGACGATCTCCCCTTCGCTGCGGAGTTCACTCACGTAGGTCTCCCCCGTCACCGTGAAGTCGTCGAGCCCGTCGCCGTGCACGACCAACGCACGTTCGAGCCCGAGGCCCCGCAGGACCTCCGCCATCGTGCGCGTGAGGTTGGGGCTGTAGACGCCCATGAGTTGCCGCGAGGCGGCAGCGGGATTGGTGAGGGGCCCCAGGTTGTTGAATACGGTGCGCGCCTGCAGGTCGGCGCGGATGGGCGCGACGAACTTCATGGCGGGGTGGTGGTTGCGGGCGAACAGGAACGCGACGC
>CAJXWR010000101.1 GCA_913062675.1 uncultured Trueperaceae bacterium | reverse complement strand
GGCGGGGTGCCGGTCGTCGGCACCCGCGCCGACCTCCCCCACCTCTTGCGCGAGACGCCGGTCCAGCAGGTCCTCGTCGCCATCCCCACCGCGGAGGGGGCCCTCATTCGCGAGACGCTGCAGCAGGTGCGCGACGCCAGCGAGGCGGCCGGTCGCGCCATCGACACGCGGGTCGTGCCCGGCATGTTCGAACTGTTGTCGGGCGACGTGAGCGTCGACCGGATTCGGGAAGTGCGTGTCGAGGACCTGTTGCGGCGCAAACCCGTGGATCTGGACGTCCCGTCCATCCAGGCGTACCTCCGGGGCAAACGCGTCCTGGTGACGGGTGCGGGGGGGTCGATCGGAAGCGAAATCGCGCGCCAGGTCGCGCAGTTCGCCCCGGCACGGCTGCTGCTTCTCGGGCGCGGGGAGAACAGCATGTACCGGGTCCAGAGGGAGATGGATGCGCGATTCCCGGACGTCGAGGTCGAGACCATCATCGCGACGGTCCAGGACGAGGGTCGGATGGCGAACCTGTTCGAACGCTACGCTCCCGAGGTCGTGTTCCACGCCGCGGCGCACAAACACGTCCCACTGATGGAAGCGCATCCGGAGGAGGCGATTCTCAACAACGTCCATGCGGTGCGCGTGCTGAGCGAGCTGGCGCTCGAGCATGGTGTGGCGTCGTTCGTGAACGTGAGCACCGACAAGGCGGTCAACCCGTCGAGCGTGATGGGGGCGAGCAAGCGGCTCGCGGAGTGCATCGTCGGGGACGTGGCCGAGCGGGCTGGGGAGGGGCAGCGGTTCGCGTCGGTCCGGTTCGGCAACGTGCTCGGGAGCCGCGGCAGCGTGATTCCGCTCTTCAAGGAGCAGATTGCGGCGGGCGGGCCGGTGACGATCACGGACAAGCGGATGACCCGCTACTTCATGACGATTCCCGAGGCGTCGCAACTCGTCATGCAGACCGGCGCGATCGCCGAGAACGGGTCGGTCTACATCTTGGACATGGGCGAGCCGGTCCGGATCGTCGAGCTGGCCGAGGATCTCGTGCGCCTGTCGGGCCTGGAGCCCTACGAGGACGTCGACATCGTGGAGGTCGGCGTGCGGCCGGGGGAGAAGCTGTACGAGGAGTTGCTCGGGGATGGCCGCACCGAAGACGACAAGGTGTTCGACAAGGTCTTCGTCACGACGCCACCCGACCTCCATGGTGAGGCGCTGCACGCGGTGCTCACCGATCTCCTCGCCTTGGCGCGTGAGGGGGACCGTCCGGCGATCGCGAAGCGGCTCGAGGCGGCCGGCCTGCTGATCCCCGTCACGGCCTGACGCCCATCTTCGGGGCGCCTTGCCGAGAGCCGCCAGACGTTCCGGTTTCGTTCCTGCACAGAGTTAGTGCTGCACGTCGGCTCCGCGGACCGCTTGCACGATCGTCATGACGACGATGCGCGCGTCCAGCGTGAGGGAGGCGTGCGCGAGGTACCACGCGTCGTACGTCACCTTCTCGGGGACCGAAAGTTCATCACGGCCGTTGACCTGCGCCCACCCCGTCAAGCCGGGCCGCAACGTGTGCACGCCGCGCTCGGTTCGTGCCGTAATCAGATCCTCCTGGTTGTACAGAGCAGGGCGAGGCCCGACGAAGCTCATGTCGCCTTTCAGGATGCTCCACAGTTGCGGAAGTTCGTCGAGGCTGGTGCGGCGGAGGAAGCGACCGATGGGGGTCACGTACCGGTCGGGGTCGGTGAGGAGGTGCGTGGCGACCGTGGGCGTGTCGACGCGCATGCTGCGGAACTTCGGCATGCGGAAGGGCACGTTGTTGCGGCCCACGCGTTCGCTCACGTACAACGCCGGCCCTGGCGACGTCACGCGAACGAGCAGCCAGAGGAGAAGCATCGGCAGGGCGAGAACGACCAGCGCCGCCGCCGCAGCGAGGAGGTCGAACAGGCGTTTCATGCGTGGCCGTCCCCCTGTGGGGCGTGGGCCGCCACCATGTCGTGGATTCCCTCGTCGAGCGTCCAGCGGGGCGACCAACCTATGCGCGTGCGCGTCATCGAATCATCGACTTGCAGAGGCGTCGTGAGTCGCTCGAGCATGCCTGCCCGGCCCACGAGGCGCGTAGCCGGACGGAGGAGGGAAAGGGGGACGGGAACGAGGCGGCGCGCGCGCCCGAGGGCGGCGTAGAGGCGTAGCAGCAACGCCCGGGTCGTGACGTCCTCGTCGTCGCGAACGTGGAACGTCCGGCCCGCTGCCGCGGGGTGGTCGATCAGCGTGACCAGAAGGTCGACTAGGTTGCGTACGTTCACCATCGACCGGGGTGCATCCGGGAGCGCTCCCAACGGAAGGGGGTAGCCACGCTGCATCCAGGTGAGCAGGCTGGCGAGGTTGCCCTTCACACCGGGTCCGTACACGAGCGGAGGGCGCACGATGACGATCTCCATGCCCGTCTCCCGACCGATCTCCGCGAGTGCATGCTCGGCAGCGAGTTTCGAACGGCCGTACGCGTCTTCGGGTGCCGGGACGTCGCTCGGTTGGAACGGCGAGCGATGCTCGGTCGATTCCCCGAGCGCCTTGATGCTGCTCATGAACACGAAGCGCCGGACACCCATCGTTGCGGCTACCCGGGCGAGATTCGCCGTAGCCACGGCATTCTCGCGCAGGAACGTGCGTTCGGTCTCCTCATCCGACGCGTCGCGGGTGGGGCGGTGGGCCCTTCCAGCAAGGTGCACGAGTACAGCCCCCTCGGTGGGAGCGGGGAGCCGGCCGGCTTGCCAGACGGATTGTTCGAGGGGATGGACGGCGTACCTGGCGTCGGCTTCGAGGTGGGGGGTGAGGGCCGTCCCGATGAAGCCCGTGGCGCCCGTCACCAGCACGGTACTCAACCGTGTCATCGTTTCCGCAGGATCCACGCGCTCATCGCTCGGTGCTTCGTGAAAGGCGATGCTTCGTACGCCCTGCGCTTTGTGCGCGCCCAGGCGCTGACACGGACCAGCGAAACCGATACGGTGAATAAGCGCGTTCACGTCCACTCGTCACGAAACCACGAGCACACCCATGCCCACGAGCGAACCGAAACCCACGTCCGCGCCTCATCACGATGACCTAGCGTATCGTGCCCCGCCGTTCCGCGGCGAAGATGCTCCCTTGGTCAGCGTCATCACGGTCTGTTGGAACAGCGCCGAGACGATTCGCGACACGCTCGAATCCGTGGTCGAGCAGGATCACCCCCGCATCGAGTACATCGTCATCGACGGGGCGTCCACCGACGGCACGCTCGACATCCTCGCGGAGTACGAAGACCACATCGACGTGCTCGTCTCCGAGCCCGACGAGGGTCTCTACGACGCGATCAACAAGGGTATCGAGCGGGCGACCGGCGACGTCGTCGCGCTCCTCAACTCCGACGACGTATACGCCTCGCCGTCGTCCTTACGACACCTCATCGAAGCGAAGGTGCAGGCCGGCACGAAAGCCGTCTTCGCGGACCTGGTGTACGTCAAGCGAAACGATCCAAGCCGGGTCGTCCGGTACTACCGCTCGAAGGGATTCACGCCGGAGCGGTTGGCGGACGGCTGGATGCCGGCCCACCCGACCGTCATCGTCGACCGGGAAGCCTTCGAACGGTTCGGAGGCTATGCACTCGATTACGAGATTGCGTCCGATTACGACATGATGATTCGACTGTTCGCCCTCCAAAGGTTGAGCTACACGTACCTCGACGAGGTGGCGGTGCGTATGCGGGACGGGGGCTTGAGCACCGCCAACTTGCGAAGTCGATGGGTTCTGAATACGGAAATCGTAAGGGCTTGCCGAAGGTATGGACTGCGAACCAGCATGCTTCGCTTGGCGTTGAAGGTGCCCTCGAAAATGTTGGAGCTCGCCGTGCGACCCTCCGTTCAGGGATAAAAGTCCACGAGGCCTCGATTCTGATTCGTTCGCCAAGATTGCGGCGGTGGGCTGCTGATTGTGCGCCAGCCATGGCAGTTCCAGATGTATCGCTCAAAGCGCTGAACTTGATTGTGAGGGGGGTGACTGGTGCTTCTCTGGACTCGACAGGTCGACCTCGAGCACGTCTCGAATCGCCGTTTCGACCGGAACATCCTGTTCGGCCATGTATCTTTTCGTTTCGATGAGTTTGAGATCGACGAGGTAGCGGTACCAGAACCCTTGCAAGACGTGGAAGGCCGTTCCTTCGAAGCCATCGAGAAAACCAAGCCTGACTACGTAGCGGTATAGGAAGTAGAGAAATGCCCGGAAACCGCCTGGCAACCGGCCGTACACGTTCTCCTTGATCCAACGCTTCGCGCCAGCGCCGTTTGCCGGAGTCTCGTCCCTCGCATCGTTGTTGCCGAAGCTTCGCAGCAACATGTCGACGACTTCGCGATTCGCGTAGCGGTTGTGCTTCCCCGTCCATCGCGAAAGGGAGTGACGGTTGTCGTCCAGCAACTCATGCTGGAAACGTGCAACTCCCCCATTCACGATGATGTGTTCATCCATCCACCGTTGTTCGCAGTGGCCTCGGCCCGCACGAAATAGACGGATGACGTGCGTAGGAAAGACGCCACCCCAACGGATCGGACGTCCCATGAATGCCATCCTACGGGGTAGTTCAACCCCGGCAACCTCCGTTGGAAGGTGACGTAGATGATCACGAATTTCGCGAGCGAGCTCCGGTGTGATCACCTCATCAGCATCGAGTCGAAGGATCCAATCCAGATCGTCGGCAAGCTGCGTGAGAGCCCAGTTGAATTGGGACGCCTGGTTCACGAACGGATGCATGAGGACGTTGGCTCCGTGGACACGCGCAATGTTTAGCGTACTGTCCGTCGACCCACTGTCTACGACCACGATTCTCGCTGCAATTCCTTCCACGGAGGAAATCGCCCGATCAAGATGTCGCTCCTCGTCTTTAGTGAGGATGATGACGCAAAGTTGACTCATGGTCCCTTCGCCTCATGCGCATTCGTCTATCGTTCGATTTGTCTCACACGGACGAACCCGCCGATGGGCGACCGTGAAACTGACCCGTCCTTCCAAACGGTCATTCACATAGGGAGCGTATCCCACTCTCTACTCCTCACCCGGTACGGCGCGAATCCTGACGAGTCGCGAATTCCAATTGCGACGCGATTCAATGCTCTGCCTACACACATCACGGTTCACGAGATCGAACCTGCATTGGGCACGTTGCCAAAAAACGGGATTCGAGCGCGGTGGACAGCGGTCACCTGTCATTTCTCGGGTGCTTTCCCCAGGTTTCTCGTGAGCATGATCCAGGGCTTGGTCATTGTTGGTCGTTTGGAGTGGTTGAGTATTTGGAGCGAATCTTTTATCCGTCACTGTAACTGGCGTTATCGGGGTTGAACTAAAACTCGGGACAAAATCAAGCTCTTTCCCTTCCTCGTCAACAATTACATGAAACGCAGGCACAGTCTAGGTTGAGTTTCCCCGAAATCCCTAATCATCGAAATCAATACGCGTCATCGCGCCAATTGATTCCATAGGTGGCCAATCCGCTCGCGGAAGCCATAACTTCCTAACTGGATTCGAGCCCATTCCGTGGATTCCCAACGATCACCCTCAGTCATTACCTGACTTGACGCCTCCTGCATAACCATAGAAAAGGCTTCCGCATCCTTCGTGTCGACGACGTGAACGCCTTTGAGTTCAGACTGCTTCAGGGCGTAGGCGAGATCATTACCCGTTGAAAGAATCGTTATCATACCGGAGGCAATCGCCTCCGCGGCTGAGTAATTGAAATTCTCTCGGTGTGACATCGAGACGTAGATATCACTAGCATTCATCAGGTCAACCTTGCCACTCCCGTACCGCGGACCAACGATGTGGGTCCGCTCGCGCACGCCCCATCGATCAGCTTCCGAAGCACAATCATCGACAGAGACTCCATCCTCATTTCCTACGAGAATGAGATGTGCGTTGCGAATGCCTGACTTCGCAAAAGCCACAATCGTTTCAAGTGGTCGTTTCATGGGCGTGAGTCGCCCCAAGTATAAGAACGTCGGTGCCTCGCTTGGGATACCGAGTGCAGCACGCGTTCGCGCGCGTCGCGCTTCGTCTCGCTCTCGAAAGTCGGAATCGTCCAACGGCCAGGCGATGACTTGCATTCGATCATGTGGAATCAACGTAGAGGCTTTTTGCTTTTCCATCTCGGTGGCAAAAACGACCCCCGCCGCGTCGCGCAAGAACGTCCGCCCGATAACTGAGTGAAATACTGCCTTCCCAATCGCGCTGTTCCGACGACGTACGTATGGGTCAAGGCTCCCGTGGGGCACGAATACGTATGGCACTCCATATTTCTTGTGCATTCTGTGGACCCAGTGAACATGCCATCTCCAGTACGTGTGAACGGAGATGAGTGGCGCGTTTGCGACGAGCGCTTCAGCCGCATCAAGGTCCCCAATTTTTGGAGGACACAAACGCCGAAGGAGGGGGACCTCCGAGCCTCCGACGAACGTCGCATCGCTCCAGATACTGGATTGTCCTGGGCTATCTTGACCGCATACCCACGAGATCACCCTTGCATCAAGAGCCTC
>CAJXWR010000100.1 GCA_913062675.1 uncultured Trueperaceae bacterium | reverse complement strand
GGTCCGGGCCGACGGTGGCGATCGCCATGCCGAGCCCCGTCATTCCCACGGCAAGCCCTCGCCGCTTCACGAACCATAGGTTGACGACGTGCAAACTCACGAGGCTGAGCGATCCTTGTCCGAGACCCCGTATCAAGATGAAGCCCACGGCGAGCATCCACAGGCTTTGCACCCCTGCCATCCACACGCACGCCACGGCGAACAGGCCGGCAATCACCCCAACGGCGACACGGGGGCCGTGCCGGTCGATGCGACGCCCCACGAACGGGAGGGCGAACGAGGCCACGAGTGTTCCGACGGTGTAGAGCAGCGACACGGTGCTGCGCGAGGCGCCGAGATCCGCGAGGATGTAATCGAGAAACACCGATACGCCGACCGTCTGCCCGGGGATCGTCGCGACGGTGGTGAGCATTGCCGTCGCGAGCACCCACCACGCGAAACTGCGGGGAGCTCGTGCGACCAGTCGGCTCGTGCGCGTCGTCACGGAACGGGAATGAATCGGTCGACGTCGAGCGCGAACGGCCCGGACCCATCGCCCCAAGCCGAGACGATGATGCGGTACCTGCCGGCAGGCACCTCGACGAAGAGTTCGGCGTCACTGCCGCGCTCGGTATCGTCGTTCTCCGCGACGAATCCATCGGCTCCGAATAGGCTGACGACGGTGTCGAACGAGGTGGAACGCGCCCGAATGCGGAGCAGCGCCTCGGCATCGAGGTCGAGCAGGTACGCCTGGCTGGGCCCGACGCCCACGTCGGGATCGGGCATCTCCGTACCCCGCAGGAATCCCTGGACGCGCGCCGGTGCGGTGAGGGTGAGGGGCGCCTCTGTCGCGAGTCGTTCGCTACGCACCTCGAAGGGACCCAGGTCACCGGGCCCGTACCCACTCACCACGAGCAGGTAGGCGCCGTCCTGGTCGGGCACGAACGATGTGACCGGGTCGAGCCCCTGGGGTCCGTCGTCGACGGTGGTGACGAGCGTGCCGTCGGGCGCGTAGAGCGTCAAGTACGCATCGAACGCATCGGAGATCACGGTGACCTCCATCGCGACGCCGGGCGTCGTGTCGAGAAGGAACACCTCGTGGTGACTGCCGTCCTTGAAGTTCTGGCCCGAGGTTTCGTCGAGCATGCCGAACGTGGGCGCGCCAGCCCGAATCACCGGCGCGTCGAGCAGGTAGAAGAAGCTCGGGTTCAAAGGCTGCGCGTGACTCACGCCCAGCACCGCCAAGGCAGCGAGCGCAAGCCAGGGAAGCCCGCCGCGTGCCTGGCGGCCTCGCACGGGAGTGCGGTTCGAGGTGGTGCGAATCGTGGACATGCTGTGTCCTTCCCTTCGCGCCCACGTGTCGAGCAGCGCGACTGCGCGACATGGTACGGCATGCGGTGGCATGAGGGTTGCAGGCGTGCACGTTGGAGCCTCCGCCTCGCGGTAGCCTCACCCCCATGGGATCGCCCCGACAACATGCTGCACGGCCATGGGCGCGGTCCATCCTCGTGGCCGCATGCCTGCTGAGCCTTGCGGTCGCCGTGGCGCAATCGCGCGCGTCGACCGATACGGCGGGCGTTGCCCCCGTCGAAGGCACGCTCATGACCGTCGATGGCGAGCCCTTCCCCCTGACGTCGCTCGCCGGCGCTCCGACACTCCTCTACTTCTGGGCATCGTGGTGTCCCGACTGCCTCGAGACACTCGAGACCCTGGCGGACCTAGCAGGCCGCCTCCCCCCAGACGCGCTCGTCGTGGCCGTGAACGTCGGTGAGTCACGCGAGGTCGTGCGAGACACCCTGGCGCCGATCGCGTGGGATGGCGTCGTCGCCCTTCGAGAGGCGCACCCCAATGAGCGGCAACCGGGGGATGGCGCCGTGCCAACCCGGCGCGTCGCCACGCAGGTTGGGGTGTACGGACTTCCCGCCCTCCTCTTCCTTGACGCCACGGGCGGCATCACGCTGCGGCACGAAGGCCCTCTCGACCCGGATGCGCTCGAACGCATCGCCCTCGAACGATTCACGGCGGAGCGTGAAGCACGGTGATTCGCCGAAGCCGCGTCCTTCCCGAGATCCTCACGCTCGACCCGGAACGCGATGCAGCCCGCGTCGCGCAGCTCTCCGCCGGCATCGACTTTCCGTGGGACACGCGGCGCGCCTACGAGATTGCGCTGCTCAAGACCTTCACGGTGCCGTCCTCCTCGCGGTTGCTCGTCGCGACCGGCGAGTTCCTCGAGCGAACCGCCAAGCGGCACGACGATACGCTCGCCATCATCGCCACGCTGGGCCTCGCCGGGTACGACAGTGAAGGAGGCAAGCGCGCCCTGCGCATCATGAACCGGGCGCATCGGGCCTACCCAATCCCAGCCGAGGAGTACCGCTACACGCTCGCCCTCTTCATGCTCGAGCCGCTGCGATGGAACGAACGGTTCGGTTGGCGACCGTTGAGCGACGTCGAGCAGCTCGCTGGCTTCCACTTCTGGCGGGAGGTGGGGCGGCGCATGGCGATTCCGGATCTGCCCACCGATCTCGATGCCATGCGTGCGGAGGCGGACGCGTTCGAGGCGCGCCATGTGGGCTACGACCCAGCCAACCGCCAGCTGTTCGACGCGACGTTGCTAGAGGTCCTGGGTCGCGTGTTGCCCCGGGGGGTTGCCTCGCAAGCTCGCGTTCTGGGTGCCGCCCGGCGCGCACTCGCACCGCTCCTCGGTCCCCGGGCGGCTGCCGCCTTGGGCTTGCCTGAAGCCTCGCGCGGTGCAATGACCGCCATGGAAGCCGCATTGCGGATGCGGGGCCATGCGCTTCGCCTTCTGCCCGCGCGACGGTCGAGGGTGGGCCTTCCGAAGTTGCCGACGTACCCCGGAGGCGTTTCGTGGCGCGACGTGGGGCCGGAACATGCCCGGGAGCGGACCGCATGACCACGGTGGTGGGAAGCCTCAATCTGGACATGGTCGCTCGCGTGACGATGTTGCCGGCGGAGGGAGAGACCGTCCTGGCAACCGGGTATGAGGAGCATGGCGGAGGAAAAGGTGCGAACCAGGCGCTTGCAGCCGCGCGTGCTGGGGCCCCGGTGCGTTTCGTGGGTCGCGTGGGGCGCGACGGGGCGGGTCAGCGCCTCGTCGAGGCACTCGCGCAAGCGGGCGTCGACGTGACGAAGGTCGAGGCGGTGGACGCCGCGACGGGTCGCGCCTGGATCGAGGTGGATGACGCTGGCGCCAACCGCATCGTCGTCGTGCCGGGTGCGAACGCGGCCTGGTCGGCGCGCGACATGGGAACGCTCTTCGGTGCCGATACCGAACCGTCGGGTTGGTTGCTGCTCCAGCGCGAGGTGCCCGATGACGTGATTCTCGAAGCGGCGCTGCAGGCGGTCGCGGCGGGCGTACCGGTCATGCTGAATGCCGCGCCTTCAGGCCCCCTCCCCGAAGGCTTGGCGGCGCGCCTCACCACGCTCGTCGTCAACGAACATGAGGCAGCAGGCCTCTTGGGGTGCAGGGAGAGCGTCGTCACGGCCGACGTGACGAGCGCAGCCATCGCGCTTCTCGAGCGGGGGCCCGCCGAGGTCGTAATCACGCTCGGAGCGGACGGTGCCGTGTTCGCCTCGCGCAACGAAGTGGTGCACGAACCCGCCTTCGTCGTGGAGGTGGTCGACACCACCGCGGCGGGCGATACGTTCGTTGGCGCCTTCGCGACGCGTCGCGGCGAGGGCGTTCCGGTCCGAGACGCGCTCCGCTTCGCCTGCGCTGCCGCCGCGGAGGCCGTGCGGGTTGCGGGTGCGCAGTCGTCAATTCCGCTGCGAACGGCGATCGAAGCGCGACTCGGCGGTTAGGGCGCGCGGGGGGCGCAGCGCCGGTACCCGTCGTTCGTCACGAGTTCGTCGACGCGTTGGTCGTGCTTCTCCGTGGGCAGGGCCGGCACGACGAGGGCTTCGTGCGTCACGCCGACTCGGGGGACGTGCGCAGGAAGGCGCGCCAGCCAGGCGTCGTAGAACCCTCCGCCATAGCCGAGTCGTCCTCCGTTCACGTCGAAGGCGAGCCCTGGAACGAGCACTAGGTCGATTGCATCATCGGCGACGCGTGCCGCGTCAGGGGCGGGTTGTTGCATGCCGAGCGGGTGGGGCGTGAGGGGGCCCGAACCGTCGTGGAAGGTCATGTCGCCACGGTGCGCGGTGACGCGGGGGAGCGCCCAGCGTCCTTGCAGTGCATCGGCAATGGGGGCGAGGCTCGCCTCGCTTCCGAAGGCGGCGTACCCGGCAACCCAGCGCGCATCGCGCACGCGCGGGTCGTCCAGCAGGTGCTGGGTGAGGGCGTCGCGCCACGCTGCCGCATCGAGTCTGGCCCGCACCTCGCGCGCCCATGCACGCCAGGCGTCCTTGGTCGCTTCGGTGGGTGGTTGCTTCACCCGCGCAGCGTAGCGCGCGGGTCGCGGGCGAGACTAGCGGAGCCTCGTTCGTGCGCCATGCTCTGCGGCATGGCGAGACCCCCCCAACTCACGACCGTGCACCACATCATCGACAAGCGTTTCGTGGGCATCACGCCCGATGGCATGCGCGTGCCGATCGATGGCGAAACCGAAGCGCAAACCGGCATGCGTCCCATGCAGCTCGTGCTCAATGCGGTGGGTGCCTGTGCGGCGTATGACGTCGTCGAGATGCTGAAGAAGCGGCGCCTCGAGATTCGTGGGTACCGGGTGGAGGTGACGGGGGAGCGGTTCGATGGCACGCCCGCGTACTTCACGAAGGTGCACGCCGTGCATCATCTCGACGTGCCCGGTCTCGACGAGCGGACGGCGAATCGTTTCGTGGGTTTGTCGATGACGAAGTACTGCAGCGTGGCGAGCAGCCTCAAGGCGGACATTAGCTACGAGGTGGTGCTGACGCCCGAGGGCGAGGCGTCGGAGGCCGAGTAGGTCTTCAGGCTTGCAGGGGTCCGGGGATGCCTGACCCGTCGGGTTCGTCGTCACCGGAACGACCGGCGGCGTAGCCCGTTTGCAGACCCATGAGGTAACCCAGTTTCAGCATGAAGAGGATCGTGGTGACGTCGCCTTCGGCGATGCGTTCCGCGACGTACGCGTCCGTGCCTTCGGGCAACTCCATCGCGTCGACCTGATCGGCGTGCCTGCGACGCATCTCCTCGAGGAAGGCGGCGAGATCTTCCTTACTCATGAGGGTGAGGTCTCCTCGATGCGTTCCTCGAGCCAGGCGATGAGGGCGTCGGCCGTTCCGAGGTTCGTGGCGAGGGGAACGCGGTGCACGTCGCAAATGCGCAGGAGTGCGCTGACGTCCGGTTCGTGAGGTTGGGCGGTGAGAGGATCGCGGAAGAAGATGACGGCGAGGACCTCACCGGCCGCAATCTTCGCGCCGACCTGGAGGTCGCCGCCTTCGGGGCCGGAGCGCAGGCGTTCGAGTTCGAGGCCGGTAGCGTCGTGCACGTGGCGTCCGGTGGTGCTCGTCGCAATCAACGGGAAGTGACGCAGGACGTCGGCGTGACGTTCCGCGAAGGCGGCGAGGTCGGCCTTCTTGGCGTCGTGCGCGATGAGGGCGACGAAGCGTGAGGGGGACATGACGAAGAGTGTAGCCGCTTCGCGTAGCGGGGAGCGGTGGGCGTGACGTGGTGGGTGAGGCGTTCGTGGGACACTCACGGCATGGTTGAACTCGCTCCCGTGACGTTGGGTCCGGTCGTGCTGGCCGGGGATCGTGCGCTCGTCGTGGTGTCCCTTTTGGTGGGCCTCGTCGTGGCGGAGGTGGTGTCCCGGCGTTCGGGTCGGGATGCCGAGTGGGCATGGAGTGCGGTCATCGCGGGTCTTGTGGCGGCGCGCTTGGGGTTCGTCGTGGTGAATGCCGACGTGTTTCTGGCGCGGCCGCTCGAGATCGTCTTCTTCTGGCAGGGCGGGTTCCTTGCCTGGTTGGGCGCCCTGGTGGGCGTCGGCTGGGCGGGGTGGACGCTGCGCCGGCAGGGGGGCGACGTGCGTCCTCTCGTTGCGCCGAGCGTGGCTGCGTTGCTGGCGGCGGTGGTCGCGCTGGCGGTCTTGCCGGTCGCTCCCGACCGGCCGTCCTTGGCGACCGTGTCCGTCCCGCTCGTGAGCATGGAGGGGGAGCCGGTGGTGATGGCCGATTGGTGGGGCACGCCGACGGTGGTGAACCTTTGGGCGACCTGGTGTGGCCCGTGCCGGCGCGAGTTGCCGATGCTGATCGATGAGGTGTCGGGGCGCGAGGACGTGCGGTTAGTGTTGGCTTCGCAGGCCGAGGCTGCGTCGACCGTGCAGGCGTACATGCAGGAGCAGGGATTGCCGCTTGGCGACGTGGTGCTCGATGGGGGCGGGGGGTTGCAGCGCGTTGCGCAGGCGGTGGGGTTGCCGACGACGTTGTTCGTGGATGCGGAAGGCAACGTCGTGCGAGTGGCGTTCGGGGAGCTGGGCAGGGCTACGGTACGCGATGGAATCGCGGCGGCGCAGCGGGGGGTGGAGGACGACGGCCCCTGAGGTTTCGGCGAGGTTGCGAGGGTCGTTTCCGGACGTGGCGCGTGGGGTGTTGACATGGCGCGAACCCGGGGTATACACTCATCTTTGCCGCTCGCGAGAGTGGCGCGTACGATGACAAGCGAAGACGAAGCGAGACATCCGCGCTTACGAGTCTCATATGTCCCGTCAGGGACGGGAATCGTGAGCGTAACTGCAAGAACGGATTATCCGATCTTGCGTGTCATACTCTTAGTACTTGCGACCTAAAAGGTTACGTTACTAAGGGCGCACGGTGGATGCCTTGGCACTCGAACCGATGAAGGACGTGGCTACCTGCGATAAGCCTCGGTGAGCTGGACGCAAGCT
>CAJXWR010000099.1 GCA_913062675.1 uncultured Trueperaceae bacterium | reverse complement strand
GGCACAACCGCGCGCAATGCGGGCTGGAGTCGTCCGTACACCTGAACTCTGTAGATGCTCGCGCGATGGACCTTCGAGGGTGGATGCGTGAGCTGGATGCGCAACGTCCGGTGCTGCTCAGCAATCCACCGTACGGCCGCCGAGCGGATGCGGCGGGCGGCACGCCCGACGCGACGCTGAGCGAGGTGCTTGCGCGGGTGGCGGACGTGGCGCGCGAGGGGCCCGCCTGGCGGGTGGGCATCCTCTACCCACGGCCGGAGGTCGTGCGCGCCGTCGCGGGGTTCGAAGACCTGCACGTCACGTCGATTCGCATGCGTGGCCTCGCGACCGCGCTCGTCACCGGAACGGTCAACGGGTAGGCTCAGGCAGGGAGGATCGATGGACCAGGGGACATCCAGCGGCACGCTCACGTGGGACGAAGACGCGCTTCGCAAGAGCCTCGTCGCGCTCGTCGAGGGAGAACCCGACACGATTGCGAACCTTGCGAACCTCGCAGCCGGAATCTACGAGGCGATTCCAGGGCTTAACTGGGCTGGCTTCTACCTGATGCGGGGTGGCGAACTCGTGCTCGGCCCGTTCCAGGGTCGACCGGCCTGCATCCGCATTGCCGTGGGGTCGGGTGTGTGTGGCACCGCCGTGGCGGAAGGGGTGCGGCAGGTCGTGCCGGACGTGCACGCCTTCCCAGGTCACATCGCCTGCGATCCGCGCTCGCGGTCCGAGGTCGTCATCCCCATGCGTGACGGCGAGGGGCGCATCGTTGCGGTGCTGGACCTTGACAGTGACCAACCTGCGAACTTCAGTGACGCCGATGGCGTGGCGCTCGAGCGCATCGTGGAGGCCGTTACCCCGCACCTCACCTGGCGGGACGTGCTGCCCGCCTCCTGACGATCGGGCCTACCAGCCCTCCGTGCCCGGGCCACCCTTGAACGGTCCCACAACCCGCGACGTGACCCAACTCCCGTAGAAATCGCCACCCACCGGTTTCACGACTTCACCGTCCACGGTGATTTCGTCCATGCGGCTCGGGTAGAACGTGACGTACCCGGCGATGGACGTGAAGCGAGGGGTTGGCTCCGGATACCACCAGCATGCGCCGGCCGCCCTCTGGTCCCCCACCACCACGTCGGCGTAGGCGGCTGCCCCCTTCCACTCGCAGAACGTGACGCGCGCGACCGGTTCCAGGTACGTCTCGTTCACGTCCTCGCGAGGGATGTAGTACACGGGCGCGTGCGACGTTTCGAGAACGCGGACGGTCCGCGTGGAGTCAGC
The DNA here is from genome assembly GCA_913062675.1 of uncultured Trueperaceae bacterium. Classification (GTDB taxonomy): domain Bacteria; phylum Deinococcota; class Deinococci; order Deinococcales; family Trueperaceae; genus SLSQ01. The sequence goes on along the minus strand of CAJXWR010000099.1, from coordinate 5,903 downwards.
AATCGTGACGCCAGCGAAGCGCACGACGACATGCTCGGAACTTGGGTCGAGAGCCGGAGGGCGTGGGTAGTCCCACACCGACTCCTGGCCCGGGCCGACGGGTTCGGGTTTGGGGCGACGCATGGGGGCAGGGTAGCGGAGGGTGGATCGGCGCGCCGTAAGCGGGCGCGCGGTCGTGCGTACGAGCGGCACGTGCCGTGCGCGTCGACGCCTCGCGGAACCCAGATCAACGCAGGAGGAGCACGGTCAGGATGGCGCCCAGCGTGACGCCCGACGTCACGGAAACGCGCATCGCCGTGCCGTAGTTCGCGTTCGTCGACCGTGCATCGAACCGGGCTGCCCACGTGAGCATCCACCCGCCGACGATCGTGAAGGCCACCGCGGTGGTGAGGGTCAACCCCGCTCCGGCAAGGCGGTACACGTCCAACAGGAGGAGGCCACCCCCGGGTGCGAGGAGGAGGACGGCGAGTCGCAAGGCGCGAGGTGCGCCGAGCAGGACGGGCAGGGTGCGGTCCCCTCGGGCGCCATCCTCTTCCACCTGGTAGCTCTGCGTGACGATGTAAAGCGCGAGGACGATGAGGGCAGTGAGGAGCATGTGGAGGAGCGCGCCTGGGGACGTGAGCCCCGAGGGGGGCGCGACGACGAGCCAGCCCAGCGCGAAGCCCACGGCACCTTGCCCCAAGCCGATGGAGGCGAGCTGCGAGACGGGGTGCGCCTTCAACCGCACGGCAGGGTGGGAGTAGGCAGTGAACACGGCGAACAACGTCAACCACGCGAGGGTGAACGGCACGCCCACGGGAAGCGCCAACGCGAGTCCGATGGCTTGCACGACCAGACTGAACGGCAAGAGGCCAGGGTCGATGCCGGGCGGGTGCAGCATGCCGCCCACCGGCCCTTCATCCCGGTCGTAGTAGGAGTTGAACGCCGTGGTGCCCCCGTAGAGGAACAGGTGCAGGGACGCCCACGCAAGCCAGGTCGACGGTTGCGTGAGCGGGTTCGCAACGCCGGTCGAGGCCGCGCCGATCGTCAGGCCGAACAGCCAAATGGGGGTGAGCAGCAAGTTGAAGTGGACGCGAAGGTGCCGCAACCAATCGCGCCACGGCACCGCCTTGGTCTTCCGCGTCGTCACGCTCGACCCTCCTGCATCGTGAAGATGCGCGCCAGCCGCCCGGCGAACGGGTCGTGCAGGGCGAGCCGCACCAGGCCACTGCGAAGCGAATGGAGTCGCGTGGCGCGACCCAGTTGCATGTTCACTGCACCCCGCATTTCCGCCCGGCGGGCGCGAGGGTGCTGCAGCGCGTCGTAGCTGCGGGCAGCTTCCTCGGTGGAGGTGTGACCCTCGAGGTGCGCGCGCCACGCGTCACGCAGCGTGCGGGCGCCCAGCCAGGCGAGCGTCATGCCTTGACCGCCAATGGGCGCCACGACGTGGGCGGCGTCCCCCGCCAGCCACGTGCGTCCCCGCGCGAACGGGCGGGCGCGTCGATGTTGCACCCCGAACGCCGAGCTCATCGTCACCGCCTGCGCGTCCAGCGTGACGCCCAACCGCTCGAAGGCAAGCTCGGCGAGGTGCGCGGGGTCGGCGTCGTCGAGCAGGCGTGGCGTCTTCACCACCCAGCGTCGGATGCCTCCAGGCAACGGAAACGCCTCCACCACCCCGTGAGGCGCGAGGTGGATGAGCGCCTCCTCGGGGCCCGGCATGCCGGCCGTGCCGGGCGGGAAGCGTTCGGCCGATTGCGGAAGGTCGGCCATGACGTACGTATCGGGGTACGGACCTCCCGCGAGGTGCGCGCCGAGGGACTCGTGCGACGCGCCGTTCGCACCGGTGCAGGCCACGAGAAGGGGCGTGCGCAGCGATCCGCCTGCATCGTCGTGCACCGTGACGCCCTCCGCATCCTCCTGCCAGTGCGTGACGCGCACGCCGCGCCGCAGTGCACCCGGGGCAAGCGCAGCGAGACGCGCCTCGAGAACCGCCTCGGTGTCCGACTGCGGGACGGTGAGCACGAACCGGTGATCGCCATCGAGCGTGGCGGCGAAATCGAGCGTGCCGAGGTGGCGCACGCCGCGTTGCCGGTCGCCTGCCGTGGCGTGACCCCGCGTCACTCGGATCCCTCGTTCCAAGAGGGGCGTGGCTGCACCGACCTCGTCGAGCGCCTGGAGGCCGGGTGGGTGAATGCCGATGGCGCGCGAGTGACGCGTGGGTTCGGCGCGGCGTTCGAGGAGTTGGACGCGCAACCGATCGCGGGCGAACAGGGCGGCGAGGTACAGCCCCGTCGCGCCCGCCCCGATGAGGACCACGTCCACGTCGTGATCGTTCACGATGCCGCGTCCTCTCGCGCGTCGAAGGTCACCCACAGGCGGAAACGTCCCCGGCGGTTCGCCCGAACGCGCGGAGGTAGGTGCGGTTCGAGGTCACGCGGCGTCCAGGCGCGGTGAATCGACCGACGGCCATCCTCGCGCAGGAGCGATCCCTGGAAGGGGAGGGAGAAGAGCCAGAAGGCGGGCAGGGCAAGGCGGGTGCGGAACAGGTCGGAATGTAGGGCCACCTCGCGGGTGAGCGCGACCGTCTCGTTCAAGAAGGTCGGCAGTTCCTCGCTGGCGACGTGATGCAGCACGTGGTTGCTGACCACGAGGTCGAACGTCTCACCGCGTTGCGCCAGGTCGCGCGTGTGCCACGGTTCGTACCGGACGCCAGGTGGCGTGGGTCGACTCCGGGCGTAGGCGAGTGCGCGGGCATCGGGATCGATGGCGGTAATCGTGAGGGGGACACCATCGCGGTTCGCCCAGGCAGCGAACCGCCGGGGCAGATCCCCACCCCCGCACCCCACGTCCAGCATCGTGACGTGCCCCCGGTCGCGCAGGGCGCGGCGCGCGGCGGGCAGCAGGACCTCGCGCCAGGCGCGCGACCAGCCGGAAAGCAGGTCGTTCAGAATGCCGAACTGCGCGTACGTGGCGTGCAGCAAGCCGAGATCGCAATCGGGATCGTCCATGATCTCCTGCAGCGCCTCGTCCCGCTCGAGGGGCGCCCAGAAGGAAGATCTTGGAACCCTCGCGGTCACGCGCTGCGCAGGAGTCCCGATGCGACCGTCAAGCCAGGTCCGAACGCCATGGTGATGATGGGATCCCCGACGGGGGGTGGGTCTCGCATCAGGTCGGCGAGCACGAACAGCACCGTCGCCGCCGACATGTTGCCGTACTCGGCCAGCACGCGCCGGGAGGAGGCGAGGGCGCCCTCGGGCAGGGCGAGCCCTTCCTCGAGCTTGTCGAGGATGGCGCGACCCCCCGGGTGCACGGCCCAGCGTTGAACGTCCTCGATCGACACGCCCGTGCCGTCGAGAAGCGGACCGAGCGCGAAGTGCGCTTTCTCCCCCACGATCTTGGGAACGTAACTGCTGAGCACCATGTCGAAGCCATGATCGCCAATCGTCCAGGCCATGTCGCCCGCACCCTCGGGTGCGAGGCCATCGACGAACCGCTCGAGTTGCAGCGCGCGGCCCTGCGGTTCACGGCTCGACACGATGGCGCCGACGGCACCATCAGCGAAGACGCTGGCTGCGACGACGGCGTCCACCTCGTTCGAGGATTGCAGGTGCAGGGTGCACAACTCGACGATGACGACGAGCACGACGGCGTCGGGATCGGCCTGGCAGAAGGCGCGCGCCATGCGCAGGGCGGGAAAGGCGGCGTAGCAGCCCATGAAGCCGACGTGGTACCGCTCCGTCGTGGGAGGCAAGCCCAGTGCCTGCACCACGTCGAGGTCCGGGCCAGGTGCGTAGAAGCCGGTGCACGAGACGGTCACGACGTGCGTCACGTCCGCCGCTTCGAACCCCTCCGCCTGCTCGAGTGTCGCCTGCGCGGCCGCGACGAACAGCGGTCCTGCCTCCTCCCGGTACCGGTCGTTGCGCTCCCCGGTACCGGGGTTCCGGAAGGCGCCCTCCCCGTCGAGGAAGAACCCGCCGGGTTCCCGCTTCGAGGGGACGCGTACGGCGCCCAGGCTGGTGGGCGAGGCGTCCTGCGCGGCGGTTGCGTCCTCGAGGAAGTCGCCGACGACGCTGTGACGCTTGTCAATCGTCGAGCTTGCGTAGACGCGCCGGAGCAGGAGGTCGGTGCGGCGCTCGCCACCAATCCAGCGTTCCATCACGCCGCGCGTGAAGGGTTGTGGGTACGACGCGCTCGGAACGGCGGTTGCCACGTGGTGTAGGTACACGGCCATGCATGACGATAGTCGTTCGACGCGCCGTGAACGGGAATCCGCATCTCAGTTCGCACTGCCGCGGGGTCGGGTACGCTGATGTATGCCGCAAGTCGACGTTCACACTTCACCGTTTGGTGAGACGGCGGACGGAGTTGCCGTAACCCGGTTCGACCTCGTTGCGTCCGATGGGTCGCGCCTGTCGCTCCTCGACTACGGTGCCGTGGTGCTCGAGGTGCACGTCCCCGATCGTGAGGGTGCGTTGAGCAACGTGATTCTGGGTCACCCGACGTTGGCGGCGTATGAACGCAACGACGCGTACTTCGGCGCGTTCGTGGGACGGACGGCGGGTCGCCTCGAGACGAAACCGTTCACGCTGGGTGGCCGTACCGTGACGCTGCCCGCCAACGAAGGGCGGTTGCACCTGCACGGCGGGTTGGGCGGCTTTCACGCTCGGTACTACGCTGCGGAGGTGACCGAGCAGGGTGGAGAGGTGGCCGAGGTCACGTTGCGCCGCACGAGTCCCGATGGCGAGGAGGGATACCCCGGTGCCTTGCGGACCGAGGTGCGGATTCGCTGGTCGGTCGATCACGTGTTCGGGTTCGAGGTGGTGGCCACCACCGATGCACCCACGCTGGTGTCCACGACGCATCACGGTGCGTGGAACCTAGCGGGGGAGGGTGCGGGGGACGTGCTGGGGCACGACCTTCGCGTGCCGGCCGACGCGTACCTCGAAACGCGGCGCGACATGCTCGTGACGGGGACCTTTCACCCTGTGGAGGGAACGCCCCTCGACTTGCGCGAGGGCGTTCTGCTTGGGGGCGTCGTGCCTGGCGGGGGAAGGCTGCTGGCCGCCGACGGTGGCTTGGATGCCGTGCGGTCGCTGCAGCGATGCGAGGGCATCGATCACGCCTTCGTGTTGCCGCCCGCTCCACCCGAGTGGCTTCGCGAAGCGGCCGTGTTGGTCGACCCCGCGAGTGGTCGTCGCTTACGGGTCGCGACGAGCGAACCGGTGCTTCAGGTGTACACGGGGAACCATCTCGATGGTTCGCTCGTGGGGAGGCAAGGCAAGCCACTCGGCAAGTACGGTGGCGTCGCGCTCGAACCACAGCGGTTTCCCAACTCGGTGAAGGGCATGCACGTCCCCAGTGCACTCCTCGACGTGGGTGAGGTGTACGCCATGACGACCACGTATGCATTCGACGTGGTGTGAGGCGTTCCTCTTCACGCCCGGTATCCTAGAGCCGTATGAAGTGGATCCTTGACCGGCGGCTGTTCCGACGGCGGTTCGCCTCGCTCCATGGCGCGGTGCGTGGTTCTTTGCTCCTGGTTGGGGTGATGGTCACGGGGTTCGCGTTGGCGGCTGCACCGTGTGGCGCGTTGCTTGGAGAGCATCTCGAGCGGGAGGGCGTGGTGCTCCTGCCCTGTCTCGTGGATATGCAGGAAACGGCGTTGTGTTTCGGTGAGCCAGGCGTGACGCCCGAGGCGGCCTTGCAGCAGCTTGATGCGTATTTGCAGGCACGCGGTGTGCCTCGGCCGGAATGGCTCAGCAACCAGAGCGCGCATGCCACGCGGTTCGCCATGCCGAGCGGCGACGTGCTGGAGATCGTCCTCGCGTCCGACGGGCCGTTCTCTACACTCGGATCGTGCCGCGTCGTTCCTCAGCGGTAGCGCATCAACGTTCCGGTAGGCCCAATGGATCGAGTTTGAGAAC
>CAJXWR010000098.1 GCA_913062675.1 uncultured Trueperaceae bacterium | reverse complement strand
GGCGGAATTGGTAGACGCGCTAGATTTAGGATCTAGTGGCTTAGTCCGTGCGGGTTCGAGCCCCGCTCCTCGCACCATCATCGGCAAGCGCCCGCTTGCCGATGCTTTTTGACCGGCGCGCCGCGACGCGGCCGTGAAAGGGACACGTCATGGAATCGACCCTCAAGGACAAGCAATCGGTGACCGCCACGGTCAACGTCACGGTGGATCGCGAGACGGTGGATGCAGCGTTCGAACGCGTCATCCGCAGTTACGCCAAGCACGTCAAAGTCCCCGGCTTCCGGCCCGGCAAGGCACCTCGCGGCGTCGTGGTGAAGCGGGTGGGTGAAGACGCGATCACCGAGGAGGCCCGCGAAGCGGTCATCGAAGCCAGCTACCCCAGCGCGATACGCGAGCATGACCTCAACGCGGTTCACGCCCATGCGCATGGGGATAACCCGCGCGAGGGCGAACCCTTCGAGTACGAGTTGCACGTCGAGTTGTACCCAGAATTCGACATTCCCGACGCATCGAGCATCGTGATCGACACCGACGTCGAACCGGTGACCGACGAGCAGGTGCAATCGACGGTCGAAAACCTGCGCCGAGAGCACGCCACCCAGGTGCCCGTCGATCGCGCCGTCGAAGCGGGCGACGTGGTCCTCATCGAGACGGTCGGCGAGGAAGACGAACGGCGTGAGGGCACTGCCATGCCCATCGACCTCGACACCGTCAACGCCAACCTCGGCGATCAACTCCTCGGGAAGACGATCGGCGACGTGTTCGACCTGCAACTCGAGGACCCTCACGTGCATGAAGGCGAATCGGAGCCACGCGCCGCATCGACGCGCATCTACGTGGCTGACGTCAAGGCGAAGGAACTTCCCGAGGCCGACGATGCGTTCGCGGCCACCATGGGCTTCGAGAGTTGGAATGACGTGCTCGACGCGATCCGCAAGACGCTCGAGGACCAGGCGAAGGACCGGGGCCGCGAAGCGCAACGCGAGGAGTTCGTCGAGAAACTGATGGCCGGCACGGAGGTGGACCTCCCGCCGTACCTCGTCAACCGCCGGAAGGGGAACCTGCTCGAATCGCTCGCGCGGGACCTGCAACGTCAAGGCATGGACATGGAGTCGTACCTCTCGAAACTCGAGGCGGACGGGAAGCGCGAGGAGTTCGAGTCCGAGTTGCAGGAGAGCGCCGAGCGGGGCGTGAAGCGCGACCTGGTGCTCGAGCGCCTCCTCGAGATCCACCCGGCCGAGGTGACGGACGAGGAGTACGACGAAGCCGTGCGCTACATGGCGAGCCGGGAGGGGAAGGACGTCGCCACCTTCCGTCGCGAGTACGGTCAGGAGTGGCTCGACAACTACCGCTTCCTCCTCATGCGCGACAAGGCGCTCCGCAACGCCGTCGAGGCGCTCGTGGGCGACGGTGAACCCGAAGCGACGGCAGAAGCCGGGGAAGAACCCAACGAACCCTCCGAGCAGGCCGACGAGGCAGGCTCAGGGGATGCGGAGTCCGACGAGGCGTAACCCCGCGAGGGACTAGGTACGCGTGGCGTGCGGAACGGAACCCCCAGGTCACTCTGGTATCGTTCCGGCATGCCGCTCGTGCCGTACGTCATCGAACAGACCGGTCGTGGGGAACGCACCTACGACGTGTACAGCCGCCTGCTCAAGGAACGCATCATCTTCCTTGGCTCGCCCATCGACGCGGAAGTCGCCAACGTGGTCGTTGCGCAACTTCTCCTCCTCGACTCGCAATCGTCCGAGCAACCCATCAACGTCTTCATCAACAGTCCCGGTGGTGAGGTGTACGCCGGCCTGGCGATTTACGACGTGATGCAGTACATCGGTGCCCCCGTGCACACGAACTGCGTGGGCATCGCCATGAGCATGGGATCGATCATCCTTGCAGCGGGCGAACCGGGTCACCGTGTGGCCCTGCCCCACAGCCGCGTGATGATTCACGCGGGGAGCGCGGGTTTCCCGCGCAGCAGCCTTCCCGATCTCGAGGTGCAGGCACGGGAACTGACCGAGGTGCGCGGCATTCTCGAGGAGATCTACGAGCGTCATACCGGGCACAGCCGGAAGAGGTTGCGGAGCGACATGGAGCGCGACAAGTTCATGTCCCCGGAAGCGGCGCTCGAGTATGGACTGATCGACCGCGTGGTGGAACCGAAGAACCTCACCCGCTTTGCCGGCGAGTCGGACGCGTGAGCAGCGACGACACCCAACCCCGTTGTGGGTTTTGTGGTCGTGGGCCCGGCGAGGTGGCCCGTCTCGTGGCAGCCGAGCACGGCGCAATGCACATTTGTGATGACTGTGTCGCCCGCATCGACGCGGTCCTCGCGGGAACCGAAGCGATCGACGCGGCGGATCCCTCACCCTTCGAACCGCCTCGCGAGAGCGAACCCGGCGTGGCGACCGCCGCGCCGCTGCACGCACCCACGCCCCGTGAACTCAAGGGAACGCTGGACGGCTGGGTGGTGGAGCAGGAGGACGCGAAACGTACGCTCGCCGTCGCGGTTCACAATCACTACCTGCGCTTGAAGCACCCCGAGAGTGACGTGCAGAAGGCCAACATTCTCATGGTGGGACCCTCGGGCACGGGGAAAACGCTGCTCGCGCAAACCTTGGCGAAGAGCCTCAACGTCCCCTTCGCGATTGCCGACGCGACGACGTTGACGGAGGCGGGGTACGTGGGCGATGACGTGGAGAACGTCATCGTGCGCCTCCTGCAGGTCGCCGAGTACGACGTGGACGCTGCCGAACGCGGCATCATCTACATTGACGAGCTCGACAAGATTGCGCGCAAGTCGGAGGGGACGAGCATCACGCGGGACGTGTCGGGTGAGGGCGTGCAGCAAGCGCTCCTGAAACTCATCGAGGGCACCGTTGCGCACGTGCCGCCCCAGGGGGGTCGCAAGCACCCGCAGCAGGAACTCCTGCCGGTGGACACCAGCAACATCCTGTTCCTGTGTGGCGGCGCGTTCGAAGGGCTCGACGACATCGTCCGCAAACGCGTGGACGTCAGTCGCGTGGGGTTTCAGTCTGGGGACGAGGCGACCGTCGAAAGCGCCGAGATTCTGCCTGAGGACCTCGTCAAGTACGGCTTGATTCCCGAGTTGATCGGTCGCTTACCGGTGACGGTGCGATTGCACCCGTTGAGCGTCGATGCGCTCGTCGAGGTGCTGACCCGCCCGAAGGGTGCGCTCGTCCGGCAGTATGAATCCCTCTTCGCGCTCAATGGCGTGTCACTGTCCTTCTCCGACGAAGCGCTTCGCGAAGTCGCGCGGGAGGCGCTGCGCAGGGGTACCGGCGCGCGTGCGCTGCGGAGCGTGCTGGAACGAACGCTGGGCGACGCCATGTTCGAGATTCCAGGTTCGGACGTGACCGCCTTGCACGTCGACGCAACCGACGTGCACGAACCCATGGGGTTGATGGAGCGCGCAAAGCGCCGCAAGACGGCTTGACGTGAACGGGCCGCTGGCCCGCTAACGCTGAACGTTTCGCAGGTGCCCGAGCACCCGCTCGAACCGCTCGACGGTCTCGTCGATCATTTCGAGACGCGTATCCTCATGCACGCTGAATCGAAGGCTGGACCGCGCTTCTCGCTTGTCGAACCCCATGGCGAGGAGCACGTGACTCGGTTCGACGCTTCCTGCACTGCAGGCGGAACCGGCACTCACCTCGACCCCCGCATCGTCGAGGGCGATGAGGAGCGCTTCGCCCTCCACGTCGTCGATGCGGACGTTGAGGTGCTTCGGACCGCGCGGCCCGGTGGCGTTGCCATGCACGCCTGGAAGGGCGAGCAATGCCCGTTCGAGGTGATCGCGGACCGCGGCGGTGCGCTCGGCGCGTGACGCGACGCCCTGCCCAGCCTGTTCGGCTGCCACGCCGAACCCAACGATGCTCGCCGTGGCGTGGGTGCCCGCACGCTTCCCGCGCTCTTGCCCACCGCCAATCGTGAGGCCGTCCAGGGCGACCCCGTCCCGAACCCACAGCGCGCCAACCCCCTGCGGACCGCCCACCTTATGGGCACTCAAGCTGACGAGGTCGGCGCCCAGCGTCGTCACGTCGAGTGGCGCGTACCCGAACGCTTGCACTGCGTCGCAGAGGAACAATGCGCCATGGTCGTGCGCGACCTGCGCGAGGGCCGTCACCTCGGCGAGGGCGCCCGTCTCGTTGTTCGTGTGCATGACGGCCACGAGGGCGGGGGGCTCCTCCAACGCGGTGAGGGCAGCCTCGAGCGTCTCGACACTCGGTGCCCCTTCTTGACCGGGCGGAAGCCAGTGCACGTGTCGACCGGCATGCGCTTCCCGTTTCGCGGGTTCGAGGATGGCCGCATGCTCCGCCGCGTTGACGACGAGTGCCCGACGAGGCGATTCGGTCCGTTCGAGCGCGGCCAGGGGTCCAAGCAAACCCAGGGCATCAGCCTCCGTTGCGCCGCTCGTGAAGACGATTTCACCTGGCGCGCCGTGAATCGCCTGGGCGAGACGTTCGCGGGCCTCTTCGACGGCAGCGCGGGCGCGTTGCCCACTCCGGTGCACGCTGCTGGCGTTGGCGGCGACATGGTCGGCCATCCAGGGCAGCATGGCGTCCAGGACGCCGGCCTTCATGGGGGTGGTCGCCGCGTGGTCGAGGTAGATCCGCTTCACGCGCGCCTCCCGGTCGGCAGCGTGACGACCTTCCCTTCAAACACGTTTCGTTCCGGGGTTAGGCACCGAGGTGCTGCAGGTCGGGCGCCGGCTCGAGGTGCAGAAGGTCGCGTTCGGCGATGAGGTCGGCAAGCGTACGCGTTCCCAGGACGTCGCGCACGGCACGATCGACGTCACGCCAGAGCCCTTCGGTGCCGCACACGCCCACGCGGTCGCAGGTGTCTTCATCCTCGACGCAACTGACGGGCGCAACGGATCCCTCGAGCAGTTCGACGACTTCGAGCGCCGTGATGCGGTCGGGCGTCCGTGCGAGGCGGTACCCTCCGCGCGCTCCGCGGACGCTGTCGACGATGCCGGCGCGGCGCAGCACCGCGAAGATCTGCTCGAGGTACTGGTGCGACAAGCCTTCGCGCGTCGCGACGGTCTTGAGGCTCGTGGCACGGTCACCGGCGAGGCCAATCTCGATGAGTGCGCGCATGCCGTACTGCGCTTTCGTGGAGACCCACATGGGGCTCATGGTAACCCGAGTGAACCACTCGGTCAAACCGTGACGAACGTCCCAGACGGCATTCTTGCCGCCTGGGACGTGGAACGGTGCGCGCGTCAGCCCTGGCCGAGGGTGGAGAGGAACTCTTCGTTCGTCTTCGTGCGCGACAGGCGGGAGAGCAACATCTCCATCGCTTCCGAGGGGTCCATGTCGCTGATGACCTTCCGCAGGAGCCACATCTTGGCGAGGATGTCCTCCTCGAGCAGCAGATCTTCACGCCGCGTGCCGGACTTGAGGATGTCGATGGCCGGGAAGATGCGGCGTTCCTCGAGACGGCGGGAGAGATGCAACTCCATGTTGCCCGTCCCCTTGAACTCCTCGAAGATCACGTCATCCATCCGCGATCCCGTTTCGACGAGGGCCGTGGCGAGGATGGAAAGGCTGCCACCGCCGCGAATGTTGCGCGCTGCACCCAGGAACCGTTTCGGCCAGTGCAAGGCACTGCTGTCGAGACCGCCGGACAAGGTGCGACCGGTGGGCGGCGTGACGAGGTTGTTGGCGCGCGCCAGGCGCGTGATGGAATCAAGCAGGATCATCACGTGCCCCCCATCCTCCACGATGCGGCGTGCGCGCTCGTGCACGAACTCGGCGACGCGAATGTGGTTCGTGGGCGGCTCGTCGAAGGTGGAGGCGACCACTTCGACGCCCTGCACGCTCTCCCGGAAGTCGGTGACCTCCTCGGGGCGCTCGTCGACGAGCAGCACGATGAGGGTGATGTCGGGCTCGTTCGTGACGACGCTATGCGCGATGGCCTTGAGCAGCGTGGTCTTCCCCGCCTTGGGGGGCGCGACGATCAAGCCGCGTTGCCCCCGACCGATCGGGGCAAGCAGGTCGATGACGCGAGCGGACAGCTCGTTGGGCGTCGTTTCGAGCGCGATGCGTTGCTCGGGGAAGGTGGGGGTGAGATCGTCGAAGCGGGGCCGCTTGGAGGCTTGGAACGGGTCGATGCCATTGACGGCTTCGACGCGGATGAGCGTTCCGTAGCGCTCGTTGTTACGGGGCGGCCGCGCCTTGCCCATGATCCAGTCGCCGGTCCGCAACTTGAACTGCTTGATCAGGCCGGCGGAGACGATGACCTTGCGGGTCTCGTTGTGCAGGAGCGAGGCTTGCAGGAACCCGTACCCGTCGCTCGAGATTTCGAGGTACCCCTGCATGAGTCGCAGGCCTTCACTCTTGCTGGCGCTCTCGAGAATGGCGATGACGAGGTCGTCCTTCTCCATCTCGCGGTACTCCTCGAGACCCGCCTCCTTGGCCATGAGGTGCAGCTCGGGAAGGATCTTGCCTTGCAGGTCCCGGAAGTTGATGCGCTGCCCTCCCCCATTGCCGCCGCTGCCTCCGCGGGAGCGTCGACCGCGCCGTCGGCTGTTGCCACCGCGGCGTTCCCCCTCACCGTCACCCTCGTCACCCGAATCGTCCTCATCGGAGCCCTCGCCGTCGTCCCGCGCGGAGGCTTCCGAAGCTTCGTCCGCATCATCAGCGCGGGACGCCTTCTTCTTGCGGCTCTTGGACTTGCTGGCGTCCGCGTCGGCCTTGCCGTCCTCCGAGTCGCTCGCCGTTTCGGCCTCGTTGGCGCCTTCCGCTTCGCTGGACGCACCGTCGCCGGTGGCCTCCGCCTTCTTGCTGCGCGACCGCGAGCGACGCTTAGGCTTGGTCTCCTCCGTTGCCGCGTCGGTCTCGTGGGTGGTGTCGTTCGTGGCGTCGTTCACCACGTCCGCATCGTCCGTCTTTTTCGCTCCTGGGCTCATTTCGTCTCCTGGGCGCGGCCATTGGGCAGCAAGCCTTCGTGTGGGGGCGCATCGTGTCCGGATCGCGACGATCGGCCCACGCGCTCCGCGCCGGTTCCCAATCCAAACGCACGCACATTGCGAGCGGCGTGCCGTCAGGTTGTGGCGTGGATGCAGGTCGATGTTGACGCTTGTCGCGGCGCCTGCTAGCGTCAAGTATACGCGCGCTGCGTGGTGGTACGCAACCGCCACGCGACGTGAAGGCAACGACGGGACCGCGCGGTCGGACACAGCGAATCGAGAGCGAGTCGGGGACGG
>CAJXWR010000097.1 GCA_913062675.1 uncultured Trueperaceae bacterium | reverse complement strand
CCCCAACCGGTCCCCCCAGCCGTGGACGCGGCGCGTCAGGACCCAAGCCACGGCCGTCAGGATCAACAGCACGAGGCCAAACAGGACGAACTTGGCGTAGCGATCGAATCCGAACGGGGCGGCATGCACGAGGTTGAACACCCATGGCACACCCAGGAACCGCGCGACTGCATCGAACGCCACTTCGATGGGGGAGGCCACGCCCCACACGAAGCGTGCCGTGAGCATCACACCCCCGGCAGCGAGAAGCGCAGCGACGGAGCGAGCTATCGACGTGCGAGGGGACGGCGTCATGGCCACAGCCTTACGAATCCGAGCGGGAAGAGGGGTCGTCCGGGTCACCAAGCTCCCCTTCCTGCGCGTCGCGTTCCTCGCTCGTCGCATCGGGGCGTTTTCGGACGTGGTACGTCGTGGGTGGAGGTCCGTCGCTAGCCTCATCCACGCCTTCACCCTGTTCCGGAGCGTCGCCAGGCGTCTCGCCGGCCGCCCCGGGAAGATTCCACGTTTCTGGCTCCGCGGGTGCGGGGCCATCCTGCGCCTGCACCACGTCCTGCCGCGCCCCTGGCTCCCACGTCCACGCGTCCTCGGCATCCTCCTCCAGGAAGTCCGTCGAGGCGTCCTCCGGACTGTGTGGCGCATCGAGGTCTTCGTCCCATGCATCCCACAAGCCATCGTCCTCGCTGGACTCGCTGCTGGAACTTTCAGGGTTGGTATTGATGTCGGATTCGCTGAGAAGGGATTCGTGCGAGGTGCGTAAACGCTGCGGTTCCTCGTGTCGTTGGGGCTGGGTCAACTCATTTAGGTCAATGAGCCAGTCCTCACCCATGAGACCCTCTTGCTCAGCTTCCGTCGCCGTACCCGCATCTGGCGCGCGACTGCGAAGCCACAACCCCACCAACGCCAGGCCAATGCCCAACGTGGCGACGGTCAACCAGCCCGCCACCCCAAACGTAAAGCGACCACTCGGCAGAACGCCCCGCTCGAGCACCCCCCGCTGTACCGCACCCGACGAGGCCAGCACGTCGACGACCGGAAACGCCCCCGAATCACTGCTGAACGCCCAAGGAGACGAGGACAACGCCACGGCGCGCCAGGCATCGGCGCCAAACGCGTCATACACGCCCGTCATGGCGTCAATGCGACGCACCTCGTCTGGCGCCCATCGCGTGCTCCGCAATACGATGCGGTTCCCCAAACGCTCGACCGACAAAGGGAAGACCGGTGCAGCGTGATCCAACGACTCGACGAGGAAGGCGGCATCCCCATGTACCCGCAACGCCACGTCCCACCCCACGCGGTCCGGCATCCGCAATCCAGGGCCCGGCAGCAAGGCCGACTCGCCCCCATCTTTCGTGTCCAGGTACACGTCGATGACGGGAAGGCTCAAGCCAAGCGGAAGGTTCAACGGGTTGGAAATGCCTGCCAGCCGAATCTCGACGGCAAGGCGTGGCTCATCGAGAACCGAAACCTCGACGAGATCGAAGGGCGCCACCGAAGCGTAGATCGACGCCGTGGGTGGGTTCAGGTCCCCCGCCCCATGCGCGTCGCCCGTCGGGTCCACCAGGGTGAGGGCGGCAAGCGTCAACAGCTCGAAGATCACGCGAAGCGCTCCCCTCGCCGAACGCGCTGCGCAACGTCGAGCACGACGTCCGCGAGTCGAACCGAATCATGCTGCGCGTAGCGACCCTCAGCAAGCAACGGTGCCGCCTCCACGTGCAACCCGAGCAATGCGAGTGCCGAACGATCAATCCTCACCTCTTCGGCATCCTCCCCGCGGTACGCGTCCCGACGCGGTGCATCGACGGGTACGTCGTTGACGATCACGATGTCAGGCCAGCGACCCAAATGCGTATGAATCGCCGTCACGTGCTCCGCCGCATCCATGCCATCGGTCTCGCCCGCCTCCGTCATGATGTTGCACACGAACACGATCGGGGCAGAAGCTTCACGAAGGGCCGAGCCTACACCCGGTACGAGCAGCGGGGCGACGACCGACGTGAACAAGCTCCCAGGGCCCAGGACGATGAGGTCCGCCGAGGTGACCGCCTCCGTCACCTCGGGTGCTGCTGGAACGTCCTGCGGTTCGAGGCGCAGACGGTCTACGCGGCCGGGAACCGACGCGATTCGGCTTTCCCCCTCGACCCTCACGCCGCTCGCCTTCTCGGCCGTGAGCGTGACCGCGGATGCCGTAACGGGCCACACGGCTCCAGAAATGTCGAGCATCCGATTCAAGGCGCGTGTCGCCCGGAGGATGTCGCCCTCCACCTCACTGACCGTCGTGATCAGCATGTTGCCGAACGTGTGGCCCTTGAACGCATCTCCACGCTCGAAGCGGTACTGCATCAAGCGACCCACCTGCTGTTCATCATCGGAGAGTGCCGCCAAACAGTCCGACAGGTCCCCCGGGGCCGGCATTCCGAACGCTGCGCGCAACCGACCCGACGAACCGCCATCATCCGCGACCGTCACGACCGCCGTGAGATTGCTCGTGCCATCCCGCAAGCCACGTAGCAGGTTCGACAGGCCCGTACCTCCACCAAACGCCACGATTCGCGGGCCGCGCGAACGCAACAACCGTTGGTGAAGAACGACCGCCGCGTCACGAGGGCGCGGCATCCAATTCGACAACAGCGAACGGTTCAACGCCGTGATGGCGGCCATGCCCGTACCCAAACCCACCAGGACCGCGAGGAGCGACGCCCAACCCCCAAACCTTCGCCAATCGCGACTCACGAGAACCGATTCAACGGGCGTGGCGATCGCCGCACGCGCATCCGCAAGGAGCCACAAGGCGCCCGCCACGACCCCAGCAGCGGTGACAAGCACACCGAGAATTGCGATGAACACGAACCGCTTCACGCCCATGCCGGGCGCGAGCCACAAGCGAAGGCGGGTCGGAAGTGCGGCACTTCCGTCCTTCCGCATCACGCGTCCAAGCCACCCTCCTGCGCCGTTCGATCCGGAGCTTCGTGTTCCGCCAGCGCCTCCTCCAAATCACGATGGGTGGTCTGCACGTCGAACGCATCGGCAAGGTCATGCGTCAAACGCTCCGTGACCGCCACGCTGCGATGCTGCCCTCCCGTGCACCCAATCGCAATCGCGTACCCACCACGACCCGTCGCCCGTGCAGCCTCGGTGAGATCGCGCGCCATGTCGCGAAGCCGCGTGTAGGCATCGGCGCCCCCCTCGGCGAACACGTGACTCTGAACGCGAGGATCGGTGCCGGGGAGTGGACGAAGCGCCTCGTGGTAATACGGATTCCGCATGCCCCGCACGTCGAGCACCGTATCCACGTCGGTGGGAAGTCCGCGCTTGTACCCAAACGAGACGACCCGCAACTGGAATCGCTCCTCACCCGTCCACCGTTGCACACGTTGACGAAGCTCCTTCGCCGTCAGCGTGCGCGTATCGATGACGAGGTCGGCACGATCGCGCAGACCCGCGAGCAACTGACGTTCCCGCTCGAGGTCGTCGCTCAACGACCCGCGCTGCATGGCATGGGTTCGACGCGTGAAGGAGAAGCGTCGAACCAGCGTCTCCGTCGGCGCGTCGAGAAACAACACGTGCGGCATCCGTCCCGTGGACGTGAGGACCTGCAACGCGTCCTCCACCTCGCCCAGGAACGCGGCGCCGCGCACGTCGATGGCAATGGCGAGGCGAGACACGTCCGCGCGTCCCACGCGCTCCACCAGTTCCGGCCATAAGCTCGGAGGCACGTTATCGACCGCAAGGTAGCCAGCATCCTCGAGAGCATGAAGGGCCGTGGTCTTGCCCGCACCACTCATGCCACTCACGACGATGAGATGCACGCCCTCCTCCGGCTTGCCTTCGGCCCTCATGGCGAAACCCTCTCCACCGTCTCATCGAGCCGACACGCCGACACGACACCGGCATGCTCGACCACCACGGCGTCAGGCACCTCGGCCAGCAGGGTGCCGGCGCAGACCGGGCGTTCCAGGCGACCCTCGAGCCTCATCACGAACGGCCCGACGGGCGCATCCCGTTGAACGAACGACACCTCGGCAGCGCGGGTGGGCGCAGTGACGGTGGGCCGGGAAGACGCCTGCAACACCTGCCAACGACCATCCGCGTAGCGCAGCGTCGCCTCAACGCCCGCCACGGTCACGTCGAAGGCGGCCACGCCCGGTGCGCGCTGCAACCAAGCGTCCGGTGCGACGAAACCCACGTCCCGCACGATGCAACCATCATGCGGCGCGCCCAAGGTGCGGTCCACGACCACAGCCTCGGCGGTGACGCCCCCACGCAGGAGGACGGCGAGATCCTCTGCCTCCTCCGATTCCGTGAAGCAACCCACGCGCACGCGATGCCACCGCACGCCCTCGCGAACGACCGATTCCGTGTACGCATCGAACCCTTCGGTGCGGAGCGTGGCGACGATGCTGCGCGCCCGCTCCACTTCACGCACCGCGATCGTTTGCACCGTGTACCCCTCCGCCCACACGCTTCCCGACGTGGCGAGAAGCCACACGGCAAACGCAAACATGGCGAACCTGTGATTCACGACGCCTCGACCCACCTGCGCGCATCGTCTGCAAAACGGCGCAACACGTACAAACCGAAACGCTGACTCTTCTCCGGATGGAACTGCGTCGCATGCAGCGCACCCCGACTCACGGTGCTCAACAGGGTGACGTCCCCATACTGCGTGGTTCCACCGGTCCACCCCTCACGACCCGCAAAATCCACGTAGTACGAATGGGCAAAATACGCATGCGACCCGTCAGGCAAACCATCCAGAAGGGGAGACGCTCCCACGCGATGCACGCTGTTCCACCCCATGTGCGGAACGCTGGGACCCGCTTCCGGAAAGCGTCGCACCCAACCCGGCAGGATCCCGAGGCCCGGCACGCCAGGGGCCTCGTCCGACCCATCCATGAGGAGCTGAAGTCCCACGCAAATCCCAAGGAAGGGACGGTTCGCTTGGACATGGTCACGCAGCCAAGGTTCAAAGCCACTCGCGGCGAACATGCGCGCCACCTGACCGAAGTGCCCCTGACCGGGAAGAATGGCGACGTCCGCACCCTCCGCTTCACGCGGCGTCCTCACCAGCGATACGGGGAGGCCAGCTGCCGTGAGCGCTTTCGCCACACTGTGCAGATTGCCTGCTCCGTAATCGATGAGGACGGTTCGCACCCTACAAGACCCCCTTGGTGCTCGGCACGTCCTCTCCCGTGATGCGCACGGCGTCACGCAACGCACGCGCAAAGGCCTTGGTGACCGCTTCAGCGACGTGATGCGTCTCACGGCCGGCCAACACCCGGACGTGCAGCGTCGCGCCCGCGTGATTGACGAATCCGCGGAGCAGCTCGCGAAGGTGGTGCACACGGAACCCATGCGCATCACCCTCGAACCCGTCGGCATCAAACGCCAGGAAGGCGCGACCCGACAGGTCCAGCGTCACGTGCGCAAGCGTCTCATCCATGGGAACGAAGGCATCGCCGTACCGCTCGATTCCAGCGGCATCACCGAGAGCCGCTCGCACGGCGTCCCCCAAGACGATGCCTACGTCCTCGGCAAGGTGGTGCACGTCGACGACGTCCTGATCGCCCTGCGCCTCGACGTCGAGTCCAAGGCGGCCATGGCGGCCCAGAGCGTCAAGCATGTGCGAAAGAAATCCGTGTGCGACGTTGAGGCGCACCTCGCCACCATCAAGGTCAATGGCGACCCGCACGTCGGTCTCGCGGGTCGTCCGCGATTGCTCAGCGAACCTAGCCATGCGTCACCTCCAAGTTGAGTACGCGCGTCAACGCGTCGAGGAATCGATCGTTCTCGTTCGGCGTACCCATCGATACGCGAAGATGGCCGTCCAGCCCGGGCAGGTGATCCTGACGACGGATACGAATTCCCGCCTCGAGCAGCTGGTCGTACACCCACTTCGCATCGGGAACGGAGAAGAGGAGGAAGTTCGTGACGGACGGGTGCACGTCGACACGCTCCATGGCTTCCAGCGTGGCGTACACCCGAGCCCGCTCTTCGATGGCCTCCTCGATGCGTGCCTCGCGGGCTGCGTTCGCTTCCGCATCGGCGGCGAGGAGCGCGACGGCGGTCGATTGCCACGTGGAGACGTTGAAGGGCAGGACGACCTTGGTGAGCTCTGAAATGGTTTCCGTTGCGCCGAGGGCGTACCCGAGACGTACGCCTCCCATCGCATCAGCCTTGCTGAAGGTGCGAAGCGCAATGCGGTCCGGTTGCCCGCGAACCTGATCGAGACGGTGCCGTCGGTCATAAGGCCAGTAGGCTTCGTCGATGACCGTCAACCAGCCTTCCTCACGAGCCACGTCGAGCAGTCGTTCGACCGCACCGTCGTCATGTCGATTCCCGGTTGGCGCGGCAGGATCGGCTAGAAACCATACGCCCGGCCCCTGCTTGAGGGCGCGTTCGATACCCTCCACGTCGAGCGTGAAGCCTGGAGACTGCAGCGGAACGCTGACGTGCTTCGCGCCAAGCAGACGGGCCTGCTGGCCATAAACGGAGAACGTCGGCTCCACCGTCAACACGGTTCGCCCAAGACCCGCGGCAATGACAACGGTTTGAATGAGCACGTTGGAACCAGGTGCGAGAAGCACGCCTTCAGGATGCCAACCGTCGCGCTCAGCAAGGGCGCGATGCGCCTCCTCGGCGCGAAGAGCGGGGTAGCGGTTCCAATCTGCATCCGCGAGACGGTCGAGAAGACGACGCCGAACCGCCTCGGGAAGGTCGCGAGGTGCTTCGTTCTGGTCGAGCTTGACGTCTCCTAGAGCCTCTTGAAAGGCGTACGGTGGCGCGGCACGCACCTCATCGCGAATCATGTCACGCATGCTAGCAGGCGTCGGACGTCCATTTGCGGCCATGGTGAAGCTACGTCAGGGAGCCGTGCCGTCGAGTTGTCGTTGTGCGCGTTCACGTGAGGCGGCGATGGCGGGGGCGAGGGACGCGTCGAGCTCCGTCGCCCGGTCCCACGCTTCGATCGCATCGGCGAAACGGGAGAGCCCGTAGTACGTCAATCCGAGGTTCAGGTAGGCACGCGCATTCGCTTCGTTGGCCGCCACGGCGTCTCGCAGGGCGGGAAGCGCCTGGTCATAGCGTCCAAGCTGCAGCCAGGCGAAGCCGAGGTTGTTGAGGATCGTGCTGCTTCCTGGGAACACGCCGAGCGCCTCGTCGTACAGGTCGATGGCCGCCCGCGCATCGCCAGCGCGTTGAAGGGCGTTCGCGAGGTAGAACGCAAGAAGCGGCGCTTCTTCCTCATTGCGCTCGTACGCGAAGGTGAACTCGGCCACCGCCTCGTCGTTGCGTCCCTGCTCGAGCAGGCTCATGCCACGATCGAACGCGGCGCGCACAGGCCAGCGATGGATGCGATCCC
>CAJXWR010000096.1 GCA_913062675.1 uncultured Trueperaceae bacterium | reverse complement strand
GAACAGGTAACAGCCGGGCCCGGTCGGGAGCACCGGAAGGTCGTCGCGCGTCATCGCCACGGCGTCATTGTCGCCCGAACCGAGTCGATTCACCAGCGCATGAATGGCGCAACCCGCGTCCCAATGGGTAACGCGGGTTGGAGATGGGCCATGTTGAACGGGTCGCTAGGTCTGCAACAACACAAGTACGACGCTGAGCAAGCCCGTTAACCGAGATGACGGATTCGTGGGATGAACCTCGCTTCGTTTGTGGCGTTCGCTTCGTCGCCCCCCGGAAGGTTTGCGCTCATCCACAAAGGAGGATCAATCCCCATGTCGACGAGTTGGGCAACCGTCTCGATCATGAGAAGGTTCATCATGTAGAGGTTACACATCGTCGCCGTGGGTCCCGTCTTCTGCGTCGCACCATCGAACGCAACGACGGCATCGCCATAGGGAACGCACACGTCGAGGAAGTGGTCGACCTCTTGATAGAGGTTCTTGGCGGAGGGATGTCGCGATGGGTGGTCGGCTGCGAGTTGATCGGCGAACGAGCGGGACGTCACGCCGATCGACGTCATGCCACGTGCGCGAGCCTCGAGGGCCGTATCGATCGTCATGGGATTGATGCCGTAGGCGTTGACGATGATGATGACTTCACCGTCCGTTCGTCCGACACGGTAGGCGTCGAGCACCTTGGTCGCGTACCCAGGCGTCCGTTCGACGTAGTTGGACCGTTTCGCACCGTGGATGAGATTCGTCCCTGCGTCTAGGATTGCATTAATCGGTACGAGGCCACCTGCTCGCCAGAGCACCTCCTCCGCTGCCATGTTGGAGTGCCCACCCGGACCAATTACATGAATGAGCTGGTCGTCGGCGATTGCGGCGGCGGTAACCTTGGCGGCGGCTTCAATGGCGGCCGCTTGCGCGTCGATGCAGGCGTACGCCTGATCAAGTGCATCGCGGTACGTGCGGACGTGAGGTTTCGTCATTTCGTCAATTCTCCTCGCCATAGGATTACGAGGCGTTCGAGCGTGAACACCAAGAGGAAAACGGCGGATACGGGGACCGCCATGTACGCCCAACCCGTAGGAAAGTCCCACGTGTCGAACGGTATGCGCATCCGCACCTCGGCGACCTGAAGCCCAAAGTGGAACAGCACGCCGAAGAATGGCAGTAGGGAAAGATGAATTACCGTGAGCACAAGTGTCTTCGCGCGCGCGACGAAACGGTTGAGTAGTACGTCGACGACGAGGTGGTCACCACGGCGGAATACTGCGGCAATCCCGAGGAAGACGGTCCAAACGAACATGAGTCGAATGAATCCCGGAATCCAAAGGAGAGCGACGCCTCCGAGATTGCGAAGGCCGATGTTGAGAAGCGTGACGGCAAACAAAGCGAAGAAGGTCATGGCCACGATCCACTCGAGGATGGTGGCCGTGCCGTTGAGGATTCGCTGGATTGGCTTCACGTCAAAACACCAAGTTCGGGATGAAGAGAACGAGTTGGGGAAAGAACGTCACGATGACGAGGACCAGGAGGAGCGCAAGCGTGTAGGGCCATGATTCTCGGACAAGCTCACTGAAGCCAATCCCCGCAATCTTCGTTTGCAGGAACAGGAGCACGCCGATTGGAGGGGTCATCAGACCAATCATGAGGTTCAGGACGACGATGACACCGAAATGGGTCGGGTCAACCCCCAGGCTCATCGCGATGGGCAGCAGAACGGGGAAAAAGATGAGCATGACCGGGATGGCGTCTAGGAGGGCGCCCATGATGAGGAAGAACAGCATCGAGAAGGCGAGAAAGCCGTTCCTTCCGAGATTCATGGCTTCGATGGCTTGCAAGAGTTGGGCGCCGAGTTGTTCCGTGGCGACGACGTACTGGAATATGCCCACTACCGCGAAAATGGCCATGAGTGCTGCGGACAAGAGAGCACTGCGACGAAATACGTCGGCGAGTTGAATCACGTTGAGGCTCTTGTAGACGAATAAGGCAAGGATGAGCACGTAGGTGATGGCGAGCGCTGCCACTTCGATGAGGGTGACGAATCCGAAGACGACGCCTGCAACCACGAAGGCGGGTGCTAGGAGCGCGAGGATGGTGTCCTTGAGGAGCGCACCGAAGCGCTTCCACTCGAACGGCTCATCGATACGAGGGTAGCCACGACGCTTGGCGACGATCGTGGCGACGACCCAGAGGAACAGGCCCATCATGAGACCGGGCAGGATTCCGCCGAGGAACAAACGCCCAATCGAAATACCGCTAATGACGCCGATGAAGATCATTGGAATGCTGGGGGGAATGATGGGACCAATTACGGCGGATGCAGCGTTGATGGATGCCGCAAAGGCGTCGTGGTAGCCACGTTTTCGCATGATGGGATGGAGAACCGAGGATACGCTCGTGGCATCGGCAACCGCCGAACCTGACACGCCGGCCATGATGACGCTGACGACGATCGACACGTAGGCCATGCCTGCTCGGAAGCGACCTACGAAGACGTTGGCGAAGTCGGCGAGGCGCCGGGTGATCCCCGCGGCATTCATGATTTCGCCCGCGAGGATGAAGAACGGAATGGCGACGAGGGTATCGGAGTCGATGCCAGCGACCATCTTGGAGACGACGATGCGAAGAGAAGCGTCTCCCTGAATCAAGAGATACACTGCTCCACTCATCCCCATGGCCGTCCAAATGGAGAAGCCAACGGCGATGAAGCCGAAGAGAAGCATGAAGAGGAGAGCAATCATCGTGGAGAACGACCCTTCAAGCGAAGCACTCGTGCGAGGGAGCCGCCACACGTCGTGGGCAGCTTTGGTGTGCCGTGCCGTGACGCAATCGCGTCACGGCACGGGAGAAGACGGGGCTTACAAGCCGCGAATGAACTCAAGCGTGCCTTCGGGCCACTTGTCTCCGTCCCAATCGAGGAACGTGCCCTCGAGCGCTTCACGAATCTCGGCCAGATCAAGTTCGGGCTCGCGAATGACGGTGACGTTCGCTTCGAGGGTAGCGTAAGCCTCATCGAGTTGGGCTCGCGTGAGCTCGGTGACGAGCGCGCCCGCCTCCTCACTCGCATCGAGGATTGCCTGCTGATCCGCTTCCGAGAGACCGTTCCACGTGTCGGGGTTGACGTAGAACGTCTCAATGTCGCGGATGTAATCCGTCTTCATGTAGTAGGGCTGAACTTCCCACAGGCTCGCATTCACGACGGTGATTGCACCGTTCTCTTGAGCGTCGACGACGTTGGTTCGCAATGCGACGTAGAGGTCGGCAAAGGCGATTTGTTGCGGGAGCGCGCCGAGGGTCTGCATGGAACGGAGCACGACTTCGCTCGCGGCCGTACGAATCTTGAGGCGCTCAAAGTCGGCGGGGCCGTAAATGGGCTTGTTGGCCGACAGTCCGCGAGGGGCCGTATCCCCTGCCACGTTGATCACCTTGATGCCGGTCTGCTCCTCGACGTCGGCAAAGATCGGCTCGAACCAGTCGCTGAGCAGGGCAGCACGCATGTGCTCGTAGTCGCGGTAGAGGAAAGGAATCGCCGTGATTTCGAAGGGTTCGCCGCCATCGATGAAGGCTAGGGTGTTGATGCCGCCATAGACCATTTCGAGGTCGCCGGTTTGGATTTGTACGAACATGTCTTGAATGCCGCCGAGTTGGCTGTCCGGGAAGACGTCGACGGTAACACGACCCTCGGTCTTCTCTTCGACGAGTTCGGCGAACTGAACGGCTCCAAGGTGCGTGGGATGGGCGGTGTCGCGGATGTGACCGAGCTTGAGGGTGGTCTGCGCGAATGCGCCTGATAGGAGTGTGACGGTGGCGAGAACGGTTAGAAAGCGGAAAGCGGGTTTCATCGGTACCTCCACTGGGGTCGCCGAACCTCCGGACGGGTCGGCATGACGGGTCGTCGAGGGAAGCGGATGCTCGTTCGATCAGGGTGATGGCGCTCGGCGTGAGAGGGCACCACCTCCTTTCGCAGTCACGATCGAGGACCCGACGTCACGAGGCCAACCAGCGACTCGCGGCGTCATGATCAAGGAAGAGTCGGGCATATGGAGCTGTGCGGAGAATCGAGGCCGGGCAGGCGTTTTCGATGGGGCCGGTGAGCATGCGGTGAATCGCTTCGGCCTTTCGAGCCTCGGGCACGACGACACTGACGTGCTCGGCGTCGAGGAGTCGCGGAATTGTGAGGGTGATGGCGTGGGTGGGAACGTCGTTGAGCGTGGCGAAGTGACCCTCGCCAACCTGTTGAAGGCGGCTGACGTCGTCGAGCCTGACGATCTTGGCGTCGTCGGGATCTTCAAAGTCGGCGACGGCAGGTTCGTTGAAGGCGAGGTGGCCATTCTCGCCGACGCCCATGCAGACCAGGTCGACCGCCTGGTCTTGGAGTCGTTGCACGTAGTGCGTCATTGTTTCTTGGGCCGCGTCGGGCTCGTGGGCGATGCCATGAAAAGCTCCAATGCCGAGGGGCTCGACGAGATGCGTGACGAGGAACGCCCGGAAGGAGGCAGGGTGCGTGGGTTCCAGACCGAGATACTCGTCCATGTGGAACGCTTCGACTCGACTCCAATCCACCCCCACTGCGGTCCGTAGCGCCTCGAAGAGTGGGAGCTGAGAGGTACCGGTGGCGAAGATGACGCGGGCATGCCCTTTTCGGGCGATCGCGTCTGCGAGGATCCTCGTGACGTATTGGGCAGCGGCGATGCCCATGGCGTGAGCATCGACTTGAATGTCGACGTCGAGGTCATCGACGCGCGCGTTAACTGGGACGATCTTCATCGATACGGTTCCTTTCGGTCCAGCGTCATCCGATTCCAATGCGGCGGACGAGGACGTCACGGGCAAGCGCTTGCGAGGAGGCGAGGGCGCCGATGAGGGAGGCTTCGCGTCCAAGCGAGGTAACGGTGATGGGCGGCGTTTCGGGCACGTAGTGACTCACGTGGTCGCGAATCGGGTCGATCCAGGGTGTGAGGTGTCGACCCAAGCTACCGCCGAGCACGATGAGGTTCGGGTCGAGGGTGGTGATGACGGAGACGAAGGCCTGACCGAGCATTTGGGTAATGGTTGCGACGAGATACGGTTGGTTTGCGACGGTCGGTACGAGGTGTTCAATGGCGGTCGACCCCTCCGGAAGGTGAACGTCGTGCCGTTGAAGGAAGTGAATCAAGGGATCGCGAGCAAGGAAGCTTTCGAGGCGGTCGAGTCGACCTTCGGCGTGGATGGGGATATGACCGATTTCGCCGGCGAATCCGGATGCTCCATGTTGGACGACGCCGTTCACGACGGCGGCTCCACCGACGCCGGATCCCAAGCTCAGGTAGAAGAAGTCGTGCACGTCGACGGCGGAGCCGGTGGCGAATTCTCCGAGTGCAGCGAGGTTGACGTCGTTGTCGATACCGATAGCCGGTTCGAGGAGGACGTCTGTGAGGGCATCCATGAAGAGCCCTCGGGCGTCGACGCCTGCGAGTATCGTGAGGTTGGGGGCAGCGTAGACACGGCGTTCACTTTCGTTCCAGACGGCGGAAAGACCGATCGTGACCGAGGCGATGGGGCGCCCTTTTCCTTTTTCGCGACTCATCGCGTCGAGAGTTTCGGCCACTTGGCGTGCCAACGCTTCCGGGGATTCGTCGTTGCGGTCGACCCACGTGGCGGCGAGGACCGTCCCATCGAGGTCGGCGAGGTAGGCGCGGAGGGAACGAGAGCGGATGCTGACCCCTGCGATGCAGGCAGCATCGCTCGTGGCATGAAGCATCGTTTGAGGGCGGCCGACGCCTTGGTTGATGCGATCTCCCTCCTCGACGAGGTTTGCGCCGAGCAGGACGTCGACGATGCGGCCTACGGCGGCAGCGGATAGTCCTAGGTGACGAGCGACCTCCGTGCGGGACGTGGGCGCTTCGAGGGTGATGAGCTCGTAGACGGCGCGCAGGTTCAAGTCTCGGACGAGGCTTTGGTTGCCGGCGACGCGCGAACCGAGCGTGGGTGGAATTCGATGCGTATTCATTTGTTTCTTCACAAAAGTTATATTCTTCAAGGCATGGAAATGCAACCCCCGCGTGCTGGCACTCCCCAGCGCCTTGCCGGCGCGCCCGACGAAGCCCACCCCAGCGAAAGCTGGCGTAGCGCAGGATGGATCGACATACAGGTCAACGGATACGCCGGCGTGGACCTCAACGCCGACAACGTGACAACCCGCGATTTGGAGAACCTCACGCAACGCTTCCATCGCGAGGGTGTCGCTCGCTGGTTCCCCACCGTCATCACTGCCGCCCCCACGCACATGACTTCCTGCCTTCGGCGCATCGCAGCCGCCCGACGCGAATCGCCGCTCGTCGCACGCGCCGTTCTCGGCATTCACCTCGAGGGTCCCTTTCTCTCCGACGACCCCGGCGCGCGGGGTGCGCACCCCGCGGACCACGTGATGGACCCCGACGACGATCTCTTTTCACGATTTCAAGATGCAGCCGATGGCCTCATTCGCATCGTGACCCTCGCCCCCGAGCGCACCGGCGCTGCCGCCTTCACCCAACGACGCGTCGACGAGGGCCTCATCGTGGCGATCGGGCACAGCAACGCGAGTGTCGACGCCATTCGCGAGGTCGTGGATGCAGGCGCTACCCTATCCACCCACCTCGGTAACGGTGCACCCGCCCTACTACCCCGCCACCCCAACGTCATTTGGGAACAACTCGCTGAAGACCGCTTGACTGCCTCCGCTATCTTCGATGGTCACCATCTCTCCAAGAGCGTCATGCAGGTCCTCGCCAAGACCAAGGGACCCGACCACCTGATCCTCACGAGCGACGCCGTGGCCCTCGGAGGACAGCCCCCCGGCGTGTATTCCGGTCAGGTGGGTGGCGAAGTGGAACTCCATCCTTCAGGCAGGCTCACCATGGTCGGAACGCCCTATCTCGCAGGATCGGCAAGTTCGCTTCGGGAAGTGATGCAGGTCGCCATTCACGAGGTCGGCATCTCCCCTGCCGATGCCTTACGGTTCGTTGCCTACAACCCTGCGTCCCTCGTAGGCCATGCTGGCAACGATCACACGACGATGACCGTACGTGATGGGGAAGTCGACATCGATGAGGTGGTCATCGAAGGCGAAGTCGCGTACGCCGCTACCAGCCATACTTGAGGTTCACAAGATCGGCACGGGGACGACGTCGACAGCACGCAACCACCGGATGCCCATCAAGTGCTCCCCACGCGAATCGGGGCGCCCACTGGGGTAAGTAAGTCGGGTCTGTCGTTCCCAGGTCGATTCACGCTCGTTCCGACCGGGATGGCTTCGAGATCGTGAGGGTCGCCCGGCTCGAGGAAGTCCGAGAGGCTTGCCGCGTCGCGCCGTTCTGGATCCAGCCAGTCGGGGATGAGGGCGGGAGGAATCCGGACCGGTTCGCGGTCGTGCAGCATCCGCAGGAGCCCTCCGGCGCGCGTCGTGAGGATGGTGAAACTGTCGTGAGGTTCAGCCGCGGTGTTCAACGCGTGAAGACCCGCAAGCGCCATGGGCGCGCGGTCGCGCCGGCGGATCCAGTACGGTTGCTT
>CAJXWR010000095.1 GCA_913062675.1 uncultured Trueperaceae bacterium | reverse complement strand
CGCGCCTGAATCGCACTCAGGAGGTCAGGGGTTCGAATCCCCTCAGCTCCACCAAGCCAACGCACCCCCCCGCCGTGGCGGGGGGGTGCGTTTCCTTTCGCTTTGAGCGTGCAGTGCGACGCCGGTGACGGGCTGCGCTACGCCGTGGTCAACGAGGCGAGCGCTTGCTCGAGATCGGCCATCAGGTCGGCGACGTCCTCGATGCCGGTGCTGTAGCGAATGAGACCTTCGGGAATGCCGAGGGCGGCCCGCTGTTCGGTAGTGAGTTCGACATGCGATCCGGTGCGGGGTGGCGCGACCGTCGTTTCGACCGCCCCCAGGTTGGCGGCGCAGTGCGCGAAGCGAAGGCGTGGCAAAACCTCGCGGACGGCGTCGAAACCCCCGTGCAGTTCGAAGGAAAACATGGCCCCGAACCCTCCTGGCATCTGCCGGACGGCGACGTCGTGGTTCGGGTGGCTGGGCAGCCCTGGGTAGTGCACGTTCGCCACGGCGGGATGGGTTTGCAGCCACTGGGCGAGCGCGAGGGCGGATGCGTTCTGTCGCTCGACGCGCAGCGCCAGGGTCTTCATGCCGCGAAGCAGCAGGTAGGCGGCCTCGGGGTGCAGGGTGGCGCCGTGGATTTCTCGTCTTGCGAAGACGCGCTCGACGAGGTCGGCACGACCCGCGAGGACGCCACCGAGTGCATCGGCGTGCCCGCCGAGGAACTTGGTGGCGCTGTGCAGAACGAGGTCCGCACCGAGTTCCAGGGGGTGCTGGTTGATGGGCGTCGCGAAGGTGTTGTCGACGACGGTGATGGCACCTCGTTCCCTCGCCTTGCCCGCGAGACGCTCGATGTCGACGATTTTGACGGTCGGGTTGGTCGGACTTTCGAGGTAGAGCAGGTCGAGACCGCGATCGATTTCGCGTTCGAGCGCGTCAACGTCGAGCGTGTCGCAGAGGGTGACGTCGACACCGAAGGCGGGGAGGTCTTCAAGAAAGATCTTGCTCGTGCCTCCGTAACTGTCCTTGATGGAGACGACGCGCAGGCCGGGACGCAGGAACGTGAGCAGGACGTTGCTGATGGCGGCCATGCCGGTCGCGAAGCTCGTGGCCGCTTCTGCCCCTTCGAGGATCCGGACCTTCTCCTCGAACACGTCGACGGTGGGGTTGGTGTTGCGACCGTAGATGTGGCCTGGTGCGTCGCCGAGGGCAACGTCACGCCAATGATCGAGATCGTCATAGCTGAACGCGACGCTCTTCACCACGGGCACTTGCGTGGCGTGTTGAATCAACGAACGTTCCTCGCCCGCCCATACGGCTTGCGTGGCACGCTTCGGCGTGTCCGACATGGGGCCCTCCTTCGCGCAGTGCGCGCTAGACCTGGATGGTAACGCGGGCTCCGTCGTCGAGCAGGTGGATGGCGTCGCTGAAACGCATGACGCGGGACTTGAGACCCATGGCGATGGTGTGGGTGCGCGCACCGCCACCGAAGAACTTCACGCCGCGCAGCAAGTCGCCATCGGTAATGCCTGTGGCGCTGAAGACGATCTGCTCACCGGGGGCGAGCTCCTCGGTTCGGTACACGCGTCCTTCCTCGACGTTTGCTGCGGTCATGCGAGCGCGTTCATCGTCATCCCGCGGTGCGAAGCGTCCAAGGATTTCGCCGCCCAGGCAACGCAGGGCGGCCGCAGCGAGGACGCCCTCGGGCGCCCCGCCGGTACCCATGACGGCATGCACGTTCGTGCCCCGAACCACGGCGGAGAGGGCGGCGATCACGTCCCCGTCGCCGATGAGTTTCACGCGGGCGCCGGCAGCGCGCACTTCGCGAATGAGTTCGGCATGTCGCTCCCGGTCGAGGATCACGATGGTGAGGTCGTCGACGTCGCGGTTGAGGGACGCGGCGATGGCTTGCAGGTTGGCCGCGACGGGCCAGGACATGTCGACCGTGCCGGCGGCGGGCGGCCCGACGATGAGCTTGTCCATGTACACGTCGGGGGCGTGAAACAACCCGCCTCGTTCAGCTAGTGCGATGACGGCGACCGCGCCGTTGACCATGCGTGCGGTGATGCCGGTGCCCTCGACTGGGTCGACGGCAATGTCGACGGGCCAGGCGTGTGGACCTGCTTTACCCACCTGCTCACCGATGTAGAGCATGGGCGCGTCGTCGCGTTCGCCTTCCCCAATGACGATGCGGCCGTCAATCTCGAGTTCTCCGAGGATGCGGCGCATGGTTTCGGTACCGGCCTGGTCGACGAGGTCCTCCTCGCCCATGCCGGCCACGCGACTTGCGGAGATGGCCGCCTGTTCGGTCACGCGGACGGTATCGAGAACGAGGGCGCGCTCCAGCGCGGTGGGGTCGACGTGATCGTGCCCGGGATTCGTCATGCTCGCACTTTACAAGGTGCCGCACGGGACACGCTGGAAGCATGTCGCAGGTACGTTCGAGCGTTAAGGGCTCGTCGCGGAAATCGCTCCCGATGTCGGCGGCCGTCTCCACGACCCTGAGCCCCGACCCGACGACCGTCAGGATGGCAGGTGCTGCCCGTAGGGCGTCCGTCAGGGTGGTCCAGGCGCCTTTGGGATCACCCTCGGCAATCTGCATGCCGGGTCGCTAAGCAAGTCAATTCGACGCCACCTCATGGAATGACCTGGTCAGGTCTGACCAGGAACGATGGGTTGAGGCGAGGAAGGAGGTCCCCACATGCGGAACGCCACCGTCAGTGAGGCAAAGGCGCAACTCTCACGACTCATCGAGTCCGCGCTGCGCGGCGAAGAGGTCGTCATCACGCGCGCAGGGAAACCCGTTGTTCGCCTCACGTCGTTCGACGCGTCATCCCAACCACGCGACCTGAACCAGGGGTACTGGCGTGGCAACGTGCGCATCGCAGACGATTTCGACGCACCCCTGCCCGAGGACGCACTCAGCGGTTTCGAGACCGACGCATGAACGTTTTTCTCGACACCCACGTGCTTCTCTGGATTGCTTCGGGCCAGCGAACGCTCGGCGAGCGCACGCGGATCCGTATTGAGGACCCCCACCGCGTTGGTGTTCGTGAGTGCTGCCTCAGCCTGGGAGATTGCCATCAAGCGTTCTCTCGGCAAGCTCGATGCACCGAACGATTTCGAGGCGATGCTCGAGGCGTACCGCTTCACATCGCTCGACATACGCACGCAACACGCCTTGGCCGCAGAGCGTTTGCCCAATCATCACCGGAACCCGTTCGATCGAATCCTGAACGCGCAAGCTCTGTCGGAGAATCTCACGATCGTCACCCATGACGCAGCGTTCGATGCCTACGACGTCAGAACGCTCCCCGCCTTCGACTGACCGGTGAATGACCTGCCATGAACGGCTGAAACCAAGCCGCGGTCCAACGGTGCATCGATCCGAACGGCATGCGTCAGGCTTGCCGCTTCTCCTCGTGCCGTTCGAGGAGCACGCGCGCCACGTCCGCGAGGCTCAGGCCCGACTCACGCAGCAGGACCGTGAGGTGAAACAACACGTCCGCCGCCTCCCCCTTGAGCTCTTCGGTCTGTCCCTGCAAAGCGGCAACGACGGTCTCCCCTGCCTCCTCGACCACCTTTTGCGCCACGTATCCCACGCCTCGTTCATGGAGGTTCGTGACGTACGACCCTTCAGGAAGCTCGGTCAAGCGCTGATCGACGACGCGCTGCAGCACGGCAAACGCGTCGGCGGGCACGACTTCCCCCTCGTTCGCCATGGGGCGATGGAAACAGGTGCGCTCCCCCGTGTGACAGGCCGGACCGGATTGCTCGACGCGGTACAGCACCGCATCGCCATCACAGTCGAGGGTCACCGCGACGACGCGCTGCACGTGCCCGCTCGTCGCGCCCTTGCGCCAAAGCTCATCGCGGGAACGACTGTAGTAGTGGCCCTCGCCCGTTTCGAGCGTGCGCGTGAGCGCTTCCTCGTTGGCGTAGGCCAGCATGAGGACCTCGCCAGACGAGGCATCTTGGGCGATGACGGGCACCAAGCCATCGTGACCGAACGCCACGTCACGAAGCGAGAGGTTCGAAGGTGTCAACACGCCGTCGAGTGTACCCGGACCAGCCCTGCCTCACGGCCACCGGTCAAGGAGCGATCGCCGAGACGCGGGAGGATGCCGGACCGAGGGGCGTCGGCCGAGGGGTTCGCTGATGGCGATTCCGCGCCGTCCGCCCTTAGCCTCGTGGTTCACTCTGCGCGTGTCGCAGGGCCAGCCGTTCCATTCGGACTAAGAGTGCCGCAGACGGCACGACCGATCCATGAAGGTACGTGGAGAATCGAGAGGCGGAGGTACCGATTGCCTCGGCGAACTCCGACTGCGTCAATCCCGAGGATCTCCATGCCTCTTCGACGCGGCGTTTCACTTCCTCACGTTCCGATGCCCGCGCCCTGTCGCGAACCGCCTCGAGGGCGCGACGAAGCAAGGTGCCCGTCCCGTACGGTTCGTGCAAATCGAGCGCCGCCTCGACGTTCCGCGCAACGGCGCCCCAGGGTTCTGCCTCAACGGCTCGAAAGAGTCGACGCCAATGCGATAATCCGCCTCGCTCGATCGCAGCCAAGACGGCCTCGAGTGGCCAAGCCTCGACCGGTTCGGAAGGGTCGACGTCGACGTTGCGGAAGCGCAGCGTCATGGTGAGGTGCCACCCTCGAACATACGCAGCGCTACGCTCTCGCAGACGTCGGTGACGTTACTCCATGTGGCCCAGCGAGCGTCGAGGTTCTTGTAGGAGCCGAGCTGACGCGTGGTTCTCGTATCCCTGGGTCTGGGTTCCGCGAGCTGCCGAGCCAATTGTGTTGCAATGCCGTCTCCCTCCCCCCGTTGATCCGCGTAGTACCGATCGATGTTTGCCAGCACGCGCGCTGCCTCATCGATTCCCATCAGATCCGCCAAAGCGGCGACGTCGACGTAGTCACGCGTCTGGTTGCGGCGAACGACGAGAAAGCCCTTGACGCGGAGAATCTCGTCGAGCGTCGGCACACGCAACGTGGAACCGGAGGGAAGCCGCACCTCCTGTACTTCAAGGGGCGTGGTGCGAATCATCTGTCGGACGCCGGCCTCGATGTCCCCCAACTGTCCGAGGATGATTTTCCCGGGGACGACGCGGTTCGTCACCCAACCCTCGGTCGCTTCGATTGCATCGAGTACGACGTCAAAGCGACCGGCTAAATCGCGAAGCACGTGATCATGGTCGACCGATCCGCGGTGCCGGGCATGGAACGCCGCCGTGCCGCCGACGAGGACCGCATCGGGGACGAGTTCCTGCAGTCGTGCATCCAGCTCACGAACGGCCTCGAGATTGTGGTGCATCGACGCCATAAAGGTGTCTTATCACAATTGATAACTGACCGTCCGGAAATCTCCAGCGCGGCTGATGTCAAAGGCTGAGCGCTACGATTCCAGGGCGCGACGGAAATCCTGAATCAAATCGTCGACGTGCTCGATGCCCACCGAAACGCGAAGCAAATCACCGGGCGTTTGGGTTCCGTCGCCCTCGACGGGTGCCCGGTGCTCGATGAGGCTCTCCACCCCACCCAGGCTCGTCGCGCGGCGGAACAGGCGCGTGGCCGATGCAATGCGGTTCGCCGCCTCGAAACCGCCCTGCACGCGCACCGAGAGCATCGCGCCGAACGAGGTCATCTGGCGCTTCGCCACTTCATGACCTGGATGGCTGGAAAGACCGGGATAATCGACGGACACGACCGCCGGATGGTTCTCGAGGAAGCTGGCGAGCTGCGCCGCGTTCGACGAGGCTTCGCGCACGCGGAGTGCAAGCGTGCGAAGCCCCCGCAGGGTGAGCCACGCGTCAAACGGGGATGGGACGGCGCCCTCGAGATGCTGCAGATTGCGCACGAACGCGAACGCCGGGTCGTCCTCGCTCCGTGCGAGCACCGCGCCCCCCAACACGTCGCTGTGCCCCGCGAGGTACTTGGTGGTGCTGTGCATCACCAGGTCTGCGCCCAACGCGAACGGGTCACTCACACCGGGCGGCGTCCACGTGGCATCGACCGCCAACCTTGCGCCCGCAGCGTGCGCCAGGGTCACTGCGCCCGCGACGTCGGTAATCTTCAAGCGAGGGTTCGACGGGGTTTCGACCCAAACCATCGCCACGTCGCCCTGGGCGAGCGCCGCCTCGAGATTCGCAAGGTTGGAGAGGTCGACGAAGTCGAGCGTGACGCTCCAGTGCCGCGCCTGCCCGAGGATCAAGTGCCGGATGCCGTGATACATGTCGTCGGGAACGACGATGCGCTTGCCCGGCTCGACGCTGCGCAGCATGGCGGACGCCGCGGCGGATCCCGAGGCAAACGTGGCGACCGCCCCCGCGCCGGTTTGAAGGGCGACGAGCGCGGCTTCGAGTCGGTCGCGCGTCGGGTTGCGCTCCCGGGTGTAGATGTAGTCCCCCACCGGCGCGCCGTCCTCGCCACGGAGGAAGGTCGTGCTCGGGTGGATGGGCGGCGTGACCGCGCCGGTCTCCTGATCGGGCTCCGCGCCCGCGTGCACCGCGAGCGTTTGAGGATGAAGGTCGTCTCGGTCCTTGGTCATGCACCGACCTCCGGAATGTCGTCGAGCCGGATTGGGACGCCAGCGGCCGCCAGCGCCTGCTTCACCTCCGGCACGGTGGTCTCGCCGCGATGGAAGATGCCGGCCGCGAGGGCGGCGTCGGCCTCGCCCTCCTCGAGCACGGCACGCATGTGCTCGGCGTTGCCCGCCCCACCCGAGGCGACGAGGGGCAGATCGACCGCACGCGCGATGGCGCGCGTAATCTCCAGGTCGTACCCGGTGTTCATGCCGTCGGCGTCGATGCTGTTGAGCACGATTTCGCCCGCGCCGAGCTCCTGGCCGCGCACGGCCCACGCCACGGCCTCCATGCCGGTCGCCTTCCGCCCACCGGCGGTGAACACTTCGTAGCGACCCTCGGCCGTGCGCTTCGCATCGATCGAGAGGACGACCGCTTGCGCGCCGTAGTGATCGGATGCTTCCCGAAGGACGTTCGGGTTCACGACGGCACCGGAGTTGATCGACACCTTGTCCGCCCCTGCGTTGAAGAGCGCCTTGACGTCATCGAGCGTGCGGACGCCTCCACCGACGGTGAGCGGCATGAAGCAACGCTCGGCCACGCGCGTGGCGACGTCGAGCATCGAGGCGCGACCCTGGGCGGTGGCGGTGATGTCATAGAACACGAGTTCATCGGCGCCCTGCGCGTCGTATCGGACCGCCATCTCAACCGGGTCGCCCATGTCGGACAGTTCGCCCGCTTCGGCGCGTCCAAACTGTTGGCCGCGCGTCACGCGGCCGTCGTGCACGTCGAGGCAGGGGATGATCCGTTTCGCAAGCATGCGCAGAGGATACCGCCCGCGGCGGGGGTCAACGTTCGAGGAGGCTTACGAGCTCGAGGTGATGGGTGTGGGGCTGGAAGTCGAACGGTTCGACGCGCGTGACGCGCCAACCGCGCTTCGTCAGGTCTGCAGCGTCACGCGCCCAGGTGGCCACGTCGCACGACACGTAGGCAAGCGTTCGCGCGTCACTCGCGTGGAGTGCGTCCCGTAAGGGTTTGGCGAGACCGGCGCGTGGCGGGTCGACGACGATGAGATCGGCGGATGGGAGGGGGAACCGGCGGG
>CAJXWR010000094.1 GCA_913062675.1 uncultured Trueperaceae bacterium | reverse complement strand
AGCCGCCGAAGGCGCGGATTCCCACGCACCATCGTGGCGAGGGTCGCGGCGAGGAGGAGCGAAACGAGCATGAGGAGGGCACCGTCCGCGCGTTGCGTGGAGCCGAGGAAGGCGGCGTCGAGTGGGGTGATGGTGGCGAGGAAGGGTGCGAGCAGAAAGAGCGCCATGCTGGCGAGCAGGGCGACGGTACGACCGTCGCGAAGGGCGAACGTCGAGCCGTCGCGGATGCGTCTCCAGCCAATGACCATCCACCAGGCAAGGGCGATGGCTCCGAGGGTGAGCATGGTCCAGCCCTTGGGCCCGACGAAGAAGTCGGCGGAGTCGCGTTGCTGGACGAACACTCCGACGTCGATGGCGAGAAGGGTGGCGGTCGTGGTGGCGAACACGAAAATAGTTTCGAAGAGGCGCTGCGCACGGGCTTTCGCATGCGTCACCCATGTTGCACGCTGACCTTCGTTCCCCACACCTGGTGAGGATCCGTGTGAACCAGCCTTACGTCGCGCGTAGGTTCTCTTTGCCATGACTTGCTCTGGAAGGTACCCCATGGGGAGGAGAGTGTGTTGGATGCACGTTCGCTATCGTGCGAAGATGGGGGGCGGATGCAACTAGAAATGACGTGGGAACGGGGGGCGAATATGGTGGAGCGTCCGTCGCGGCCATTCGTCACGGTCGTGCAGATGAGCTACCACGACCATCGGTCCTTGTCCGGTGGAGGGCTTGGCGTCCTCATGCACGCCCTTCATGCACTGCAGGACGTCGCGAGTGTACGGCTCGTGACGAATCACGTGGGCCTCGAAGACGTTACGACGTGGGTTGCAGCGGGCAATGAGACATACGGCACGCGCGTCAGGGCCGACGAGTTGGAGGTGGGTGTCTTTGCACCACTCCGGCGACGCTTCAAGCGTGTACCCAAGGTGACGACACTCGAGCTTCACGTGTTGCGGCACCGTCAGATGTTGCATGTGCATCGTGTGCTTTCCGATACGGACGCCTGGTTCTCCGTCAACGGGGAAATGGCGGGCCGCGGACGATGGATGCAATACGTGCACTATCCAGTTCAATCGAGCCGAAGGTACCGGTTCGCGGAACGGTTCGCGCAATTTCTATTGGGCCATCGGCTGCGCAATGGCCGTTCGCATCGGAGTCTCGCGAACTCGCATTGGACGAGGGAAGTGTGCGTGCAGGTGGGCATTCGAGACGTGGCGGTGGTGTACCCGCCCGTCGTGGTGCCCGACCCGGCGGTCCTTCTGCCTTGGGATGAACGCGCGCCTGACTTGGTGTGCATGGGCCGGTTGGTGCGGTCGAAGCGCATCGAGGTGATGCTCGAGGTGGCACGACGGTTGCATGATGCCGGCACGATTCAGCGGTTCCACGTGGTCGGTCCCGAGGAGGATGCGGCGTACGCCGCATCGCTGCGGGATCAGGTTGCCGCGGTGGGGGGTGAGGATTGGGTGGTGATGCACGGTGCCTTGCCGCGGACCGATGTCGGACGCCTGTTGGGCAGCGTGCGTTACGGCATCCACGCTCAGGTGGACGAGCATTTTGGGATGGCGCCAGCGGAGATGCTGCGAGCCGGTTGCATTCCCTTCGTACACGATAGTGGCGGTCAGGTGGAGATCGTGGCGCGGGAGCCAGCGCTACGGTTCACGAACGTCGAGGACGCCGCCCAGAAGGTGCAAGCGGTCGCCTCCGATCCAGCGATGGCGGAGCGGCTGAGGCGCCTCCTAGAAGGGCAGGGTGAGTGGTTCAGCGAGGACCGGTTCGCGGACGAGATTCGCGGCGAGCTCAAGCGCGCCTTACGGACAGACCGCGCATAGGACGCATCCATTCATCCTGGTGTCCAGCCCAACTCGCAGGTTCGAGGGAGCTTCACGTAGCGATTCGTCGCACGCATTACGTTCACGCCCTCACGGCGCGAACGCCCGTACGTACGCGTCCATGCCTCCTCCGTTTGCCGTCCCATCGAGCGATCCATGGGTGTAGCCGGTGACGAGGATGATGCCCTCGTCGGATACGGCGACGTCGAAGGCGAAATCGTTGCCCTGCGCATCGATCAGCCATGAATCCTTGCGGGTGAGGGTGTCGTCCGTCGTGTCGTAGATTGCGACGAAGGCCGTCTCCCCATTCGACGTGTCGTCCGGTTCGATGGGTCCCTGCGCTACCCCAACGACCACGAGGTCACCGTTCGGCGCGACGTCCACGGCTCGCGCAATCACGTTGCCCCCGCCGCCGTCCGCGACGATGAAGTCCGTGTCGACGCTCGACATGGAGATGGGGTCGACGAGGGTCACGAAGCCGTCCAAGCCATACCCGGAGTCGCGCGATCCGACGATGGCGATCACGCCACTCTGCGTCAGGGTCACGTCGTACGCCTGCGTCTCCAGGTTGTCGTTCGGGAGGCTCCAGAAGGTATCAGTGGCACTCATGTCGATGGGATTGTCAAGATTGAACAGGACGCCAAACGATCGCAGTGGTTCGGTGTCGTTGGCGAGGGATCCTACGGCGATGCTCAAATCGTCGTCCCGAGACACGACTCCGTTGAATTGAATGGAGGCGTCTGCCAGACTGACGAATTGGATGGTCCCGACGTCGGTCGTCGACGTCATGTCCGTTCCCCACAGAAGACCAATTGGGCCAGTGTGGCCCCAGGTGAGGCCGGAGGAGAGGATCGTGCCGTCGCTGAGCTCTTCGAGGTCCGTGACGTAGCTCAACTGATTCGCAGACGGTCCGGGGGCCGTGGCCATGCCGGGTGTCCCGTCACGATCTAGGGCCAGGAGATAGGGGATCGTCAGGTTTTGGAGGAACGGCATGATGCCAAGGTTCGTCGCGACGACGAGGTCGCCATCGTCCTTGAGCAGAATGCTGGTGGGGGCGAATTCGACTGCGGCGTCGGTGGTCTCGTCGAGGGTGGCGTTGTATCGCCACGTCCGGTTGCCTCCCCGGTCGAGCTTCATGACGACCGCATCGCTCATGGACACGCCGGTCGTTCCATGAACGAGGCTGTTCTCGACCGAGGCGACGTACGCGTTGCCGTTCTCGTCCACGGTCACGGCGGTCGCTTGAGCCTCTCCCGCGTCGCCGAACTGGTAGGTCCAGAGCGTCTCGCCGCTCTCGGGCACGCGGAGGGTGATCTCGTCGTAGGCGCTGGCCTGCTCGACGCTGTTGGCGCGGAGGGTGACCGTGCCGGGCGCCTTGGCGGTGACGCGCCCGTCTTCGTTGATGCTTGCGACGTCGGGTGCGCTGCTGGTCCAGGTGACGGCGGTTCGTGCACCCTCCCAGGCGTCGACGGTGGCGGTCAGGTCGACGGTGTCGCCGGGAAGCAGGAACGACGCGTCGGGCGGGTCGATGGTGACGGCCTCCACCCCGCGCACGACGATCGTCGCGGTGGCCGTGCGGGTGGGATCGAAGGTGCTGGTCACGGTAATCGTGGTGCTTCC
Organism: uncultured Trueperaceae bacterium; assembly: GCA_913062675.1. GTDB lineage: Bacteria > Deinococcota > Deinococci > Deinococcales > Trueperaceae > SLSQ01. Next base: position 4,395 of record CAJXWR010000094.1, on the reverse strand, counting down.
CTCCGCGACCGCGGTGACGAGGCCGTTCAAGACGCCGTCATGACGCACCTCGGCCACGCTGGCATCCTCACTGCTCCAGACGACGTCGGAGGGGTTGGGATCGCCGATGATGAAGACCATGGCGAGGAGGCGGACCTGCTGCCCCACGGTGAGGACCAGCGAATCCGGCGACACATAGATGCCGGTGACCTGATCGGTCAACGTTTCGGCGAGGGGTTCGATGGGCAGGCCGATCGTCGTGTTTCCCGTCCGGATCAACCCAGTACCTCTCCGCTGGCCGGCAACCGTCATGAAGATTTCCGGCCGAGGGTCGATGCGTTCGTACACGCGAACCGGCGAATCGGGGTGCTCCTCGTCGGGTTTCGGAGTCCCGAGGAAGGTCATGTCGTTGCCGTCTGGGGACCACACTTCGACGGGAGGAAGACGCACGTCATTGTTGCTGACGTCGAGGCCGCTGCTGAACGCGCCAAGTTCGAGGTACCCGTCCGCCGGCACTTGCAGGGGGTTACCGGGGCGTGGACCGCCTTCGGGCTGGTAGGAGCTGCGTAGATACATGTTCCACTTGGCGGGATCGTCGTTCAGATTTTGGGGTGCCATGCGGGCGTCCGCCTCCCCGCACGGATCGTTGTCCTCGTCGAGCACGACGACGAACCATTCGTCCACGATGCAGGTGGGGACCGGCGTGACGCCTTCATCGTTGATGAGCACGGCCTCACCGAGGTCGGGCCAGTCCTCCTCGGGAAGGGGTGCGGGCGGAAGGGTGGCGGTGACCTGGCCGGTGGCCGTCGTCCAGGGCCCGAGGGTGTTGCCGCGCGCGTAGGCGGCACGGACCTCGATGGCGCGGTAGTCCTCGAGATTCTCGAGGGTGAGGGTGGACGCCGTCACGGGGGTGGGTTCGGCGTTCGTCCAAGCCGCGTCATCCGCGTACCGCCAGGCGACCTGAACGGTTTCGATGCGCGGGTCGAGATCGGTGGCGTGGGTCCAGTCGACCTGCATCGCGCCGCCCAGCCCCGTGGTGGTGACCGTCTCGGGTGCCGTGTCGATGGCGAGAGGGGCGTTTCGACCGCAGGCGGCGAGGAGGGTGACGAGGAGCGTGGCGAGCGTGAGCCAGCGAAGGACGAGACGCGACATGGGGGACCTCCAGGATCCATCACGGAGACGTTCGCCCCCGGTGATGCTTTGGCATGGAGTTTACGTGAGCGTCACGTTCAGTGGCTAGCCCCCGGAATCGACGAACCTGCGCAGCCCTACCGCGGATTGATGCGAGCACGTTCCGCGCGTCGCATCGGTCCTCCTTCTCGGCGAAGCGCTGCGGTACCTAGGTTGTGGGTCCTAACCGTCAGGGTGCCGCAAGCTGCACGAACAACTCAAGGCCCCCTTGATCCGCGCCGCCCAGGCCCCCCTCGGTGTAACCGGCGAGCACTAACCAACCATCGTCTCGTACCGCGACCGCCTCGAGGCTCGCCTCGTACCCTAGGGCGACCATCCAGCTGCGCTTGATGATTGGAGCGCCATCGGCGGGCACCTCGACGATGGCCACGAATCCGGCAGGCGGATTCTCGCTGACCTCGGGTTCGCCAAGCGGATCGTCGGCCTGTCCGACGACGACGAGATCGCCATTGGGCAGGACGGTCACGTCGCGCGGCACGGCATTGTCGGCCGAGGTGCCGAGCGCATCGGTTCGACTCACGCCCGAATCGGGGTCGACCGTGTGGAGGAACGCCGTGCGCTCGTCACCGACGTCCTGACCTTCCTCGTACCCCACGATGGCAACGCGGCCGTCGAGCATTCTCGTTACGGCCGTTGCGTTGCTTCCCGACACGCTGGGCGCGGATAGGCCAAGGGGCTGAGCCTCCGCGAACGAACCTCCAGCAGACACGGCGTAGAATCCCGAGAATTCCGAGGCCGAAAGCTCGACATTCGCAATACTGCCGACACCCACGAAGCCTGCGCCCTCTTCGTCCCACAGCCCATCGTTGAAGCCCAACTGAATGTCCGAAGGTGACTCACCTTCACTAGTCTGGGACAGGTCGACGTCGCTGCGTGAAGCCGTCAGGTTGAGGTCGCCGTCGAGACGCCACGCGGATGCCATCGTGGACGTGTCGGTCGCGCTGGCGACGCCAAAGACGATGATTCCGTCCCCTTCGGCCGCCTTGACGGCGGTGGCAAGGCTGGGCTGCGGAGCCTCGGGAAGCAAGACCTCCTCCGTGAACACGCCGATATCGGCGTTCAGTCGTGTGAGCATAGCTTGGAAAATCGGTCCATTCTGCTCGAATCCGGTGAGCACGAAGGTTCCGCCGGACATGGGAACGATGTCGGTGAACGCCTTCACCGTCGCGCCTGCCAGGCTCGGCTCGTCGAAGCTGATGCCCACCTGCAAACCGTTGGGGTTGACACGCGTGGCGAACGCGTCCGACGCGCCAATTCTGCGGCTTTCCCCAACGATGATGGCACTCCCATCCGCCGTCAGCGCCATTCCGGCTGGGATGTCGTCGTACGGTGTTCCGTCTTGGAAGGTCCATGCCGCCCCACCTGAAGCGATGACGCGGAGGTCGAGGGTATCGAGCACGGTGGGCATGGCGACGCTTGCAGCGGTGATCGTGACGTCACCCGCCGAAATACCGGTCACATTCCCCGCGTCATCGATCGTGGCGATGCTCTCGTTGCTCGAACGCCAGGTGACGGCGTCGTCGGCTCCGTGCAGCGCCGAGACGTCGGCGCTGAGCGGAACCGTCTGATCCACGCGGATGATTCCGAAGGTCTCGCCGACGCTCTTGGGCTTCGTAGGAATCGCTGGCATCGTGATGGTGACTCCCGTGACGCCGCGCACGCGAATCGTGGCTTCATCGAAGCGGTTGGCATCGTTGACGCCCTCCACGCGGATCGTGGCGGTCCCCGCGCGCACGCCACGCACGACGCCCACCTGATTGACCGTGGCGACGTCGGGCTGAAGGCTCGACCAACGCACGGCGCCGCCCCCATCCCCCACGAACACGGTGGTGAGCGGCAGGGTGGTTTCCGCACCCACGTCGATGGTCACGTCGTCCTGCACGATGTCGACGTCGAGAAGTGCAGGTGCGTCGGTGCCTTCGAGCACGGTGAACGCGGCATGGAGTGCGGCCACGCTGCCCGCCGGCATGCGTCCGCGCAGGAGGAGTTCTTGCGTCCCCTCGTCCACCACCCCGGTGAGCGGCACGACGCCCGACGCGACGCCGTCACCGTCCACGGACAGCAGGACGAGCGGCCGGTCGTCCCCTTCCCGCCACACCTCGAGCACGGTTCCGGGTTCGAACGGGACGGCGGTCACGGTGAGGGATCCGTCGCTCGGCACTTGCAGGACGCCCTCCCCTGCCGCAACGTCAATGAGGCGACCATCCGCATCGCGTGCCGTGAGGGTGACATCGAGCTGAGCGCTGGCCTGGGAAGCCTCGAAGGGCGTGACCTCGGGATCCGTATCGTCGCAATCGAGCGTCGGGTCATCTTTGACGTCGTCCGCACGCGGTGCCGTGATGCGCAGGGAACCGTCGTCCCGGCAGCGAGCAAACGTCAACGCTTCGTCGTCGCGCGTGAACGACACGTCACCCGGCCCAAGGTCTTCCTCGGGCCAGGTGGGTGGCATCGTGGCGGTTGCGATGGGCGATTCGCCGCTCCACGGTCCGCGACCCGCCTCGTTCGTGAAGGCCGCGCGGAAGCGGTACGCCGTGAAATCGGTGAGGGATGACACCGTCACACGCGTGATGGCGTCGTCCCCCTCGCCCTGCGACGGGGTCCAACTGGAGGCGGAGCGAGAGGTGGGGCTGGGGATCGCATCGGCAGCCAGCGTGGCGTCCTGCCAAGCTTCGGCATCATCGCGTCGCACCTGCACGACGGCGGCGTCACTGGGTGCGCTGGGCGACCCGGCGGGAACCGTCCACGTGACGGCAGCGGCGCCACCGACACCACGCGCCTCGACGTTCGAGGGTGCCACTTCGGGGAGTGAGGCAGGACGGCTGCAGGCGACGAGAACGACGAAGAACGACGTCAACACAAGGGCGTACTTGAAGGGGGTCATGGGACTCCAATCCGGCGTCGTGGCGCCGTAGAAGCCACCAACACGTGACGCATGATGCTGACCGATTGTAAAGATCTGGCTAGGGACGGTTCTGTGGCACACCCAACGTAGCGTCGTGTGGTACGTCGTCTCGGTCAGTTCGAGGCGGGTGTATTCGTTTGCGTTGCCATGGGCAGACAACCCGCAGCGTCACCGTCGGCGGCGACACTTGGCGCCGGCCTCTAGCGACAGGATCTCATGCTTCCACGTCAGGTCAAGCCCACCGCCTATCGACGGGACGAGTGAACGGCTCGAGAGACTCAACGATGAAGGCAGGCCGCATCGTGTGTGTAACCGCAAGACAA
>CAJXWR010000093.1 GCA_913062675.1 uncultured Trueperaceae bacterium | reverse complement strand
GTACACGTAGTAATCGTCCTCGAGGTGACTCACGTGCATGAGGCCCTCCACGCCGTTGGGGAGGGCGAGGAACACCCCGAACCCCGTGACGCCCGTGATGGTGCCCTGGAACGATTCGCCCACGTGATCGCGCGCCCAGCGGGCGTGGTAGTACTTCGCGAGGTCCCGCTCCGCCTTCTCCGCTTGTCGTTCACGCTCACTGGCGTGGGTCGCAAGGTCCGGAAAGTCGCTGCGCATGCGCTCCTTCAGCGTGGGGCTGAGCCGGTGCTGCAGCATGGCGCGCACCACGCGGTGCACGACCAGGTCCGGGTAGCGACGAATGGGGCTCGTGAAGTGCAGGTAATTCTCGAAGGCGAGCCCGAAGTGCCCGAGGTTCTCCGCGGCGTAGCGCGCCTGCTTAAGGCTCCGCAAGAGCAGCGTGTTGACCAAGTTCGCCTCGGGCTTCCCGGCGGCGGCACGCAGGATCTCCTGGAGGTCCTTGGGCGTCGCGTGAGCGATGTCAAGTTCGTACCCGAGCCTCGCCAAGGCTTTCTGCAGGGCTTCGATCTTCGCTTCGCTCGGGTCCTCGTGCACCCGGTACAGCGCGGGAATGTCCCGCTTCTGGAGTTCCTGGGCGACGAGGCGGTTGGCCAGAAGCATCAACTCCTCGACGAGTTGACGCGCCGCGTTGCTGCGTATGGGGCGCAGGTGCAGCACGCCGTCCGCATCGACGTCCACCTTCGCTTCGGTGAAGTCGAAGTCCAGCGCGCCCGCGCCAAGCCGCGCGTCCCGCAGTTTGGCGGTCAGGTTGAGCAACACCTTCACGTCACGCTCGAGTTTGCGCTTCCCGCTTGGAAGGCGCCCTCCATCCGCGAAGGCTTGGACCTGGTCGTAGGTGAGGCGAGCGTCGGACCGGATGACGGTCTCCTTGAAGCGCACCGCTTGCACGTCCCCCTCGCGCGTCACGTCCACGAGGACGGACAATGCCAGTCGCGGTGAACCCTCCACGAGGCTGCAAATGCCGTTGCTGAGCTGTTCGGGGAGCATGGGTAGCACCCGCCCCGGGAGGTACACGCTGGTGGCGCGGTGCAGCGCCTCGGTATCGAGGTTCGTGCCTTCCGCCACGTAGTAGCTCACGTCGGCGATGTGCACGCCGATGCGCAGCAAGCCGCGGTTTCCACCCTTGGCCTTCTTGTCGGGCAGGCGTTCGACACTGAGCGCGTCATCGAAATCCTTGGCGTCTGCCCCGTCGATGGTGAAGGTAGGAACGTCACGAAGGTCGGTGCGGCCCTCCATCATGTCACCGGTCACCTGGTCGGGAATGGCGGCAGCCTCGGCGAGCGTGTCCTCGTCGTAGGCGTCCTTCAGGTCGTAGTTGACGATCACGGCGCGTGTCTCGACCTCGGGGTCGTCCTGCTCACCGAGGACCTCGACCACTTCACCGAACGGTTCCTTCTCGCCGCTATCCTCGGGCCAGATCATCTGCGCGACGATGCGCAGGCCAGCATCCAACCGACCCACGCTGTCGGGCGTGAGGAGGATGCGTTCACGAAGCCGGGGGCTGTCGGGCCGCAGGATGGCGTAGCCCTGCGCGTACTCGAGGGTGCCGACGATACGGTCGTTTGCGCGTTCGACGATGCGGACGATCTCGCCTGCCTGCTTCCCGTCCTCGCTTTCCTTGCTGCTGGCCCGGACGAGCACCCGGTCGCCGTCCCATGCGGCACCGAGTTTCGTGGCGGGGATGAACAGGTCTCGTCCTTCACCCGAGGCGCGAATCACGAATCCGTACCCCCCGGCGGCGACTTGGAGGCGTCCAGGAACGAGGTTCATCTCCTGAGGCAGCCCGTAGGTGCGGCGGCGGGTACGAATGAGCGTTCCGTCGTCGACGAGGCCATCGAGCGCGCGTTTGAGTTCAGCGCGGTCCTCGACCTTCAAACGACGCTGGACGTCCTGCACATGCCAGGGCCGTTCGGGATGTTCGCGAAAGAAGGTGAGGAGGCGTTCCGGAGACAAATCGGTCACGTGGCGGAGTGTACCGCGCACCACGCTGCGCTTCGGTTCGCGTGCCGTGCTCGGTCCGTTAGGCTTGAGGCATGACCGATGTGCGAACCGTGTACGTGACGACGGGCAGCGACTTGGAGGCGAGGGCGATTGCGCGCGCCTTGCTCGAGGAGAGGTTGATTGCCTGCGCGAACATCCTGCCGAACATGCGATCGCTGTACCGCTGGGAGGGGGGCGTGCAGGAGGACGAGGAGGTGGCGATGCTTCTGAAGACGCGCGCGGAGCTCGTGGAGAGGGTGGTTGCTCGGGTGGAAGCGCTGCACACCTACGACGTGCCATGCGTGGTCGTGTGGCCGATCGATGCGGGAGCCGACGACTACCTCGCGTGGGTTCGCGCGGAGACGGGCTGAGCGGGGCTTCGCACGCGCGCGGAAGTCTGCCCGGGTGTACGCTGACCATCGTGGGCGGAGTCATGATTCCGCCAGGGAGGAGCGCGCATGCCTGATGACGCGACGCGGATGAACGGCGCGCCGGCAGCCACCCCCATGCACCGCGGTTTTGGCGCGCTCGTCAAGTTGTCTTGGCGATCGCTGTTCCGTCAGCGTCGCCGCACCGCGCTGCTCATTGCCGTGGTGGCGTATGCCACCCTCGCCATCCTCTTCTTCTGGGGGTTCATGGATGGCTTCCTGACGTCGATCTTCCAGGGACAGGCGCGTCTCGTGTCGGCACCGGTCGTCATCACGACGTCCGCCCATCACCAGAATCCCGACCCCGTACACGCCCTCCCCGAAACGGCTGCATTCCGCCAGGTGGCGCTCGAGCATGCTGCCGTGCGTGCCGTCACGCCAAGACTCGAGATGGCTGGCTTGCTGCGTAGCCCCTACACCAGCCAAGGCGCCCTGTTGCGTGGCGTGGATCCGGAGGGCGAACGGCTTCTGAGCGACCTGCCCAGCGTGATGGGCGAGGGGCGGTACCTCGAGGCGCCTGGCGAGATCGTGCTGGGCGTCGACCTTGCCGAGACACTCGACGTGCGCGTGGGCGAACGCCTTGCAGTGGACGTGTCGAGCCTCGCGGGCCCCACGGCGGTGGGCCTCCGCGTCGTCGGCGTGATCGACAGCGGGATCGCCATCGTGGATGAAACCACGACCCTCCTCCACATCGACGACGCCCGCACCCTGACGGGCGTCACCAGCGCAACCGCCCTGTCGATCGACGTGGCGCCCGGCCGGGAGGCGGAGGTGGCGCGCGCCCTGAACGAGCGACTGCCCGACGAGGGGCGCGCCTACGGCATTCTCGACCAGATGGGCGAACTCGCGACGGGACTCGCGGCGGAACGCATCACGATGATTCCCATTGGCCTTCTCTTCAGTCTCTTCGCTGCGATTGCGGTCACGTCGAGCCTCGTGGTTTCCGTCATGGAACGCACCCGCGAATTTGGCGTGATGCTTTCGCTCGGGTTCGACCATCGCCGGCTCGGGCTCATGGTGACGCTCGAGGCGATCCTCGGATCGCTGCTTGGTTTTGCGGTCGGGATGATCCTCGGCTACGGCCTGCTCGTGTGGATGCAGCAGGTCAACGTCCTCGGTCCCGTGTTCTCGACGCTGTACGGCGACTTCTTGCAGGGTCTCGCACTCGGGACCGACATTCGCGCGACCGTGAGGTTCGAGTACACGGCCTACGCCGCCGTGACGGTTGCGCTGGCCGCCCTCTTCGCCGCCCTGACCCCCGCGCGACGCGTCGCGAACCTCGTGCCCGCCGAAGCGATGCGCGCGTCGGATTGAAGGAAGGATCGTGATGTTGCAGGCTCGCCCCTCGACCCCCGCCCCTCGACGCCTCGTGTCGTCGCTTCTCGTCGTCCTCGCCTCGGCTCTGGCCGCTGCGCAGGCGGTTCCAGACGATGCGGACGCCATTCTCGATGCCATGGTGGAGAACCTTCGTGGCGGCGGACAAACCGCGACGCTCGACATGACGGTGGAGCGCGATGGCACGTCGACGACGTACGTGCTGGAGATGATCAGTGACGGCACCGAGCGCTCGCTCACCCGTGTGCTGGCGCCGCCCCGTGAAGCGGGTCAAGCGTTCCTCGTCGACGGGACGGACCTGTTCCTCTACGCCCCGAGGCTGGGACGCGCGCTCCGCCTGCCCCCTTCGGGACGCAGCGACGGGTTCCTCGGCAGCGACTTGTCGTACGACGACCTCGCTGGGGACGAGGTGCGCGATGATTACGTCGCCTCGGTGCACGAGCGAACCGACACGCAGGTCGTGCTGTCGCTCGTCCCGCGTGAGGGCGCAGCGACGCCGTATGGGGAGTTGCGCTTCACGGCGAGCGTGCCCGACCTCGCGCCACTGGAACTCACCTACTTCGATCAGCGCGACACGCCGGTCAAGCGCCTCACCCTGTCCGACTTCGACGTTTTGGACGATGGCCGCTCGGTACCCACCCGGTTCGAGGTGGTCGATTTGACGGAGGGTGGAGGCCGCACGGTGGCGACGTGGCGGGACGCCACGTTCGGTGTGACGCCTCCCGACGCCTGCTTCACGCTGCAGGCGCTGGAACGCGGGTGCTCCTGGTGATGGCGCTCGCGTGGCGCAACGTGTGGCGCCAACGGCGTCGCAGCCTCGTCACGGCGAGTGCCGTGGGCGTCGTCGTGATGTTGAGCGTCATGTACTTCAGTTTCGGTGGCGCGGCGGAAAACAGTCTGTACCAACGCCTGACGGAAACGGCGGGGCACGTCCAGGTTCGTCAGGCGGGGTGGCGGGACGCGACCTCGTTCGAAGCGACCCTCATCGAGGAGGCGGACACGGTCCGAAGCCTCGTGGAAACGCGCGCAGCGGAGATGTTGACCGCGCCCATGGTCGTTGGCGTCATGGACGTCCCTGCGCTCCTCTCGGGTGACGTGCGCTCGCGCGGTGTGGCCCTTCACGGGCAGGATTGGCCAAGCCTGGCGCAGGAGCGGCGCCTTGCGGGCGGCACGCTGGACGGTCGTTTCCTTTCGGGCCCGGGGGAGATCGTGCTCGGCGCAAGCCTCGCTCGTGCGTTGGACGTCACGCTGGGGGGTGACGTCTTTGCGTACGCACCCGGCGGTTCGGGGTTTGGCGCGGCCGTGTTCACGCTCGTGGGAACCGTGGATCTCGCCGATGGCAACGCCGAGATTGCCGCGGCGTGGACGCTGCTCGAGGATGCGCAAGCGCTCGCTGCGCCCGGTGCGGTGCAGCGGTTCGAGGTGCACGGCACGTCGCTCACGCGGTTGCAGGATGACGCGGTGAGTGATTCGCTGGCCGCCACCTTGCAGGCCGACCTGCCTGCGTACGAGGCGTCCACCTGGTTGGCGTTGAACCCGTCGACGGAGCAGTTGATGGAAACGCTCGATCCGATGCTGTTCGCCGTGTCGGTTCTCTTCTTCATCCTGGCGGGCCTGTTGGTGTTGAACACGGTGTACCTGAGCGTGATGGAACGCATCCGCGAGTTCGGGGTGATTCACGCGCTCGGTGCGGGTGGCGGTCGCGTGCTTCGCATGATCGCGCTGGAGAGCGTGGTGATGTGCGCCACCGGGGTCGTGGTGGGCACGGCGGCCGGCTTGGCGTTCGTTGCGGCGTACACCGACGGGCTGGTGATTCCGGGGCTGGTGGAGTACTACGCGGCGTTCGGGATGGACCCCACGTTCTACCTCTCGATCAAACCCGGTCAATTGGCGTTCGCCATTGCATTCGCGTTCATCACGGCCGTAGCGGCGGCGTTGTGGCCGGCGTGGATTGCGTCCCGTCTCGAGCCGGTCGAAGCCATGCGTTTCCAGGCGTAGGAGGATCATGTCGCTTTATTCGATTCGCGAGTTGCAGAAGACGTACCACGTGGGGTCGGTCGAGACGCAAGCCCTGCGGGGTGTGAACCTGGACGTGGAGCCGGGCGAGTTCACGGCCATTGCAGGGCCGTCAGGGAGCGGGAAGTCGACCTTGCTGCACCTCATGGGTGCGCTCGATCACCCCGATGGTGGCGAGGTGCGCCTCGGCGACGTGCGCATCGACCAGTTGCCGCGCCGAGCGGCGGCCTTGATGCGTCTCGAAAGGTTGGGGTTCGTGTTCCAGGCGTACAACCTGATTCCCGTCCTGTCGGCGGTGGAGAATGCCGCCTTCGTTCTCGAGCTTCGCGGGGTGCCCAAGGCCGAGCGTGACGCGCGAGCGCGGGAAGCGTTGGCGTGGCTGGGGATGGAGGGTCTCGAGGACCGCATGCCGAACCAGCTTTCGGGCGGTCAGCAGCAGCGCGTCGCGGTGGCGCGCGCGATTGCGGGTCGTCCGGACATCGTGCTGGCGGACGAACCCACCGCCAACCTGGACAGCGTGACGGGTCAGCAACTCATTGACCTGATGCGCAGCTTGAATGAAGAACGAGGCGTGACGTTCGTGTTCAGTACGCACGACCCTCGCCTGCTTTCGCACGTGCGACGGATCGTGCGTCTCGAAGACGGTCGCGTCACGAGCGATGATGCCGTGCCGGCATCGTGACCCCCTGGCTGACGGCACTGCGGTTCTGCGCGGCGGCTGCCCTGATCCTGGCGACGTCGTGGGGCGTTGCGCAAGGCTCGGACGCCTGGACGTTGCTGGGGGAGGTGAACGTCACGGTGGGCGTGGCGCGCGTCGAGACGTCCACCGTGCAGGAAACCGCGCCCGCGTCGCTGCAGGCACGCCTTGCACTCGAAGGGCCCCTTGCGGGTGGCGTCGAGGCGCACGTGGTGGCTCGCCCGACGTGGACGCTCGCAGACCTCTCGGCGCGCGACGCCTCGTCCGACGCGTGGCAACACGGGTTGGCGGAGGCGTACCTACTCGGTCGCGGATCGTCATGGGACGTCACGGTGGGGCTACGACGCTGGCCCCTGGGTGAGATGCGACTCACGCCACTCTTGCTGCGCGACGAAAGCGTCACGCCCGGTGAACCGCGCGGCGTATGGGGCGTGCGCGCAACGGGGTTCTTGCACCCATGGCGGGTGGAGGTGGGCGTGACGCGTGAAGCCGTACGGACCGGAGCACCGAACGACGTGACGCCGGGCGCGTGGGGAGCTGCCACCTCGCTTCGTTTCGATGCACCGTTTGCGACCCTGTCAGCGCACGTGCATGGCGTGACGGGGCGTGACGAGGTCGAGGGCGCCCTCGCGATGGGTGCCAGCGTCTCCGCCACGGTGGCGGACCTCGCGACGTACGGGGAGACATGGTGGGTGATTCGCGAGGAAAACCGAACGGGAAGGCTGCATGCAGGGGTGGGGGTGAGTGGCTACCTGCAGGACGTGCTGTGGACGGTGGAGGGCGCGTGGCGGCCGCGGGACGTCGCGCTTGCGTCGACGGGCGGGGTGGAGCTATCCGGTGCCCAAGACGGTCGCCCCATGGTGCGTGCATCCGCGTCGGTTCCCGTGTCGACCCGCCAGTCCGTGGAGGTGACGTTGGGCGGCGCGTGGCCTGACGACGTGATCGAGGCGGGTCGCAGCTTCGCGCACGAGGGAACCGCACAGTGGTCGTGGATGCAGGAGGATTACGACGTGCGGGTGTTGGGGGGCTGGTCGCACGACGCGGGTGCGACGGGGATGACGCTGAACGTCGTGTGGACGGGATTCTTCTGAGCGTGGCCTGCCCCGACACCGTTCAGCGCATCGTGACGATAGGTCGTCAACTGCGCGTGTGGTCGGTCGCGTCGATCGCGGTGGGTGCCCCGCTGATCGTGTTCGCTTCGGGCGGCTGGCAGGCGCTGGGGCTGCAGTTCATGGTTTGGGGGTCGATCGACCTCGTGATCGCGTTGGTTGGCCTTCGTGATGCCGCACGAAAACAGCAGGCGGGCATGTTCGATGCGCTGGAGAGCTGTGAACGCGAGCGTCGCCGAACGGCGCGGCTCCTTTGGATCAACGCCGGCCTCG
>CAJXWR010000092.1 GCA_913062675.1 uncultured Trueperaceae bacterium | reverse complement strand
GGCCTCGACTGGCGCGCGGTCGGCCGCGAGCTCGCGCGCCGGTTCCTCGACTACGAACCCGGCATCCACTGGCCGCAGGTGCAGATGCAAGCCAGCGTCACCGGCATCAACACGATTCGCATCTACAACCCCTACAAGCAGGCGGCCGACGTCGATCCCGACGGCGTGTTCGTCCGCCGCTGGATTCCCGAGCTCGAAGGCCTGCCCGCGCCGTACCACCTGAAACCGCACGAGGCGCCCCCGCTCGTGAGGGCGCAGGCACCCGATTACCCGGACCCCATCCTCGACCAGCTGGCCGCTTACCGGCAGGCGCGTGACCGGCTCTACGCCGCGCGCCGCTCACCCGAAGCGCGACGTGCGGCGCAGGACGTCCTCGCGCGCCACGTCGATCCACGGGAATCGCGCTCGCGCCGAGCCTGACACACCCCCTTCGAATCCACGCACCCTTGCGCCATATACCCCCAGGGGGTATAGTGACCGGCGTCACAATCTGTACGTGCACACCGCGGGCCAAGGGAGGCTGCACATGAAACGACACGACGTCCTCATCCTGGGAGGTGGCGCAGGCGGAATCACCGTCGCCGCACGCCTCAAACGCGCCGATCGCGACCTCGACGTCGCCATCGTCGAACCCTCACGCGACCACTGGTACCAACCGCTCTGGACCCTCGTCGGCGGCGGCGTCGTCACCGCCGAAGCCACCCGCCGAGACGAAGCCTCGGTCATGCCCAAGGGCGTCACCTGGATCCAGGAGGCCGCCGCGACCATCGACCCCGAGGCCAAGACCGTCACCCTCCAGGACGGCACCCAAGTCAGCTACGACCAACTCGTCGTTGCCGTCGGCATCGCCTACGACTGGGACAAGGTGACGGGCCTTCGTGACGCCGTTGGCAAGAACGGCGTGGTCAGCAACTACCTACCCCACCTCGCCGAAACCACCTGGAACGAACTCCAAGCCTTCGAGGGCGGCAAGATGGTCTTCACCAACCCCTCCGGCCAAATCAAGTGCGGCGGCGCGCCGCAGAAGATCATGTACCTCGCCGAGCACTACACCCGGAAGCGCGGCCTGCGCGACGACACCGAGATCATCGGCGCCTTCGCCGGCACCGTCATGCTCGGCGTCCCCGAAATCAACGCCACGCTCAACGACATCGTCGAGAAGCGCGACATCCACATGCACTTCCACCGCGACCTCGTCGCCGTCGACGCCGACGCCAAGACGGCCACCTTCGCCGTCACCGGCGATCCCGACGCGCCGCACGTCACCATGGAGTACGACTTCATGCACGTCACGCCCCCCATGCGCGCCCCTGACCTCATCGCCGGCAGCGGCCTCGAGAAGGCCGACGGACCCCACGCCGGTTTCGTCTACGTCGACGTGCACACGATGCAACACGTCCGCCACCCCGACGTGTGGGCCATCGGTGACGTTGCCGCCATTCCCACCGCCAAGACCGGCGCCGCCGTCCGCAAGCAGGCGCCCGTCCTCGTCGACCACCTCCTCGCGCACCGCGCTGGGACGACCAGCGACAAGGCGTACGACGGTTACTCCTCCTGCCCCCTCGTTACCGGCTACGGCAGCCTCGTCCTCGCCGAGTTCCTCTACGACAACGAGTACAAGCCCACCTTCCCCATTGACCAGACGAAGGAACGCTGGGATATGTACATGCTCAAAAGGCATCTCCTGCCCCCCATGTACTGGCAGGGCATGCTCCGCGGCCTCGCCTGAACCACACCCCGCAGCAAAGGAGAAAGACCCATGCGCGCCGCCTCACAGGGCGGCGCGCAACCCCGTCGCGCGGTAGGGTCGACCCATGCACCACCTCGCCCGACTCTCTGCACTCGCCCTGACCCTCACGCTCCTCACCGGCTGCCTGCCCAGCGTCTACGACCAGCCCTACCCCGTCGAGCCGGTCACCCTCCCCGCCGACGACGCGGCGCACGACTCGCCGGTCGAGTGGTGGTACTGGGTGGGTCACCTCGAAACCGAAACCGGTCGCCAGCTCGCCTTCCAACTCACCTTCTTCGAAGCCTTCGCGCCCCCCTACATCCGCGTGCTCGGCGTCCCCTCGCACTACCTGCTCGACAGCGAACTCGTCGCCCACGCCGCCCGTACCGACCTCGATGCCGGCGAGCACGCCATGCGCCAACACGGCGTCATCGCCTCCGGCGAAGCGTCCCGCGACGATCTCGCCATCACCGTCCGCCGCTGGAGCGCCACGCGAAACGAGGACGGCGTCAGCCACGATCTCGCCTTCGAGGTTGGCGGCACCCTCTTCGACCTGACCCTCACTCCGACGAAGCCCGCATCGCTGCACGGTGACCCGCCCGGCATTCAAACCATGGGCCCCGGCGGGGTCAGCTATTACGTGTCGCACACCCGCATGGCGGTCACTGGCCGCCTCACCCAGGACTGCGTCGTTCGCCCGTTCTGCACCTACGAGACCGTCACCGGCCAAGCCTGGTTCGATCACCAGTGGGGCGACTTCCGCATCGACCAGTTCCTCGGTTGGGACTGGTTCGCCCTGCAGTTCGAAGATGGCGCGGAAGCCATGCTCTACCTCATCCGCGAGGAGGAAGGCTACGTCGAGGCGGCCGGCAGTTACGTCACACCGAGCGGCCGCACGATTCCCCTCACGTGGGACGACTTCACGCTGGAGGAGGCCGGCGTCACCTGGACGAGTCCCGATACGGGAGCGACGTACCCCGCGCAGTGGCGCATCGCCATTCCCGACCATGACGTGGACGTCACCGTCACCCCCATGCTCGCCGACCAGGAGATGAACACGCGCGCCACCACCGGCATCGTCTACTGGGAGGGCGCCGTCGAGGTGACCGGCAACCGGCCCGGCGTCGGCTTCGTCGAACTCACCAATTACGACCGCAACCCGTTCGAGGAGGGCGGCATCTGGCCCGGCGAGTGAAGCGTCCCACGTTGCCCGCAATCCGCTTCCGGTAGGGTGCGCCGCAATCCACCCACCCGCCCCACCTCCGTGCGGCGACGCGCGGGGCGGGGCGTACCGGGGATTCACGGGAGGACGCCATGCACACCACGCCCTACACCTTCACGTCCGACGGGTTGCGCCTCGACGCAGCCCTCTACGAAACGACGCCCGACCCGACCAAACCGGTCGTCCTCGCCAACTCCGGCTTCACCGGCCTGAAGCACATTCACCCCGAACGCTTCGCGCGTGCGCTCACCCCGCTCGGGTACCGCGTGTTCGCCTTCGACTACCGCGGCTTCGCCAGCAGTGAAGGCACGAAGGGTGAAGTGCTGCTCGAGGAGCAGGCGCGCGACATTGCCAACGCCGCTACCTTCATCAAACGCCAGCTCGACCTCGCGTGGAACGACCTCGCGCTGCTCGGTTGGGGCATGGGGGGTGGCCTGGTCCTGCAAGCGTCCCGCATGCTGCCCAAGGTGGGTGGCGTCATCGCCATGAACGGCTTCTACGATAGTCGTCGCGTGCAACGCGCCCTGCGCGGCGAAGCGGGCCTGCGCGACTTCCACGCCTGGCTCGAACGCGAGAACGATCGACGCGCCCGCGGGGAGAGCGTCGGGCTGCACGACCCGTTCGAAATCTACCCCCTCGACCCCGACTCGCGGCGGTACGTCGACGAGGTACTGCGCCCCACCCCCGGGTACGAGGCCAGCGTGTACCTGAACTTCGCGCAGTCGCTCCTCGCCTTCGACGTCGAGCATGCACTCGACCACCTCGAGGACACGCCCGCACTGATCGTGCACGGCGCCGAGAACGCCCTGCACCCACCCGAGGAGGCCACCTCCCTGGCGCGCAACTACCCCGGCCCGGTGCAACTCGAGTGGCTCGACGGGGTGGGTCACACCGAATGGATGCTCGACGATCACCCCATCTTCCAGGACGCCATGCGGCGCGTGCACGCCTGGCTCGAAGCCACCTGGACGCCTGCTGCGTGAGCTTCTTCGACCTGCACGTCCACGCCGCCCCCAGCCTGTTCCCCCGGCAGGCGGACGGCGTGACGCTCGCAGCGCAGTACGCCCATGCGGGGGCGAGCGGCTTCCTGCTCAAGCACCACCACGGCAGCAGCGTCGAAGCGGCCGCCGCCCTGCAGGCGCTGCACCCCGGCATGGACGTTCACGGGGGCCTCGTACTCAACCAGTTCGTCGGGGGTGTGAACGCGTTCGCCGTCGACGCCGCCGTCGCGCTTGGCGCGAAGATGATCTGGCTGCCCACCCTGCACGCCAGCGCGCATGAGCGCGCCTGCGGTTGCCTCGGTGGCTTCACGTTCCAGCAACCCGCCACCCGCCTCGACCTGTGCGAAGGCATCGATCTGCTCGACGATCAGGGCACCCTCTGGCCTCAGGTGCACGAGGTGCTCGACGTGCTGCACGGCCGCGGTGTCGCGCTGGGTACGGGCCACGTCTCGCGCGAGGAAGTGTTCGCCGTGCACGCCGCCATCCGGGAACGCAAGCTCGACGTGCCGCTCGTCGTGAATCACGTGTTCTTCGACGTGCCCAACCTCGCAGCGGACGACCTGACCGCGCTACACGGCGAAGGCGTGTTCTTCGAGATCGTCGAACTCTCCACCCAGGCGAAGGTCGGTGCAACCACCGTCGCCGAGGTGGCGCGCATGCTGCAGCAGCACCCGGACTGGAACTGGATTCTGGCGAGTGACGGGGGGCAGGTGGACGCCGGGCCGCCCCCCAAGCGCCTCGACGCGTTTCGCGACGCGTTGCAGGCAGCGGGCGTCAGCGTGGCAGCGCTCGAGCGGTACCTAGAACGCCACCCCCGCGCCGCCCTCGGCCTCTAGCCTCCCCGCACCGGGTGGAGGCCGCACGTGGCACCCACCGCAACGTCACGACGGGAGCGGGGCGGGCCACCAACCCGCTGCGCGGGCGGCGTCCGCATCGTCGAGATCGCGCGCATCCTCGAGCAGGATGCGAGCGAGGTCACGCCTCTCCTGAAGCCAGGGGCCAAACCCCACGTCCCCCACCGACCGCGAGGGGTCGAGGCGAACCTCCGCCACGAGGTCATGGGGCAGCAGGGCGGGTGCGCCCACCCGGCCACCGGGGTAGACGCTCACCGCGCCCGACGCGTGACGCGACGCCTGCACCAACCGCTCGAGATGCACCCCATCCACGCCCGGCATGTCGGGCAGCACCACGAGGACGCGCGCATCGTCGGGGGTGGCGGCAATGCCGGCATGGAGGGAGGCGCGCATGCCTGCCCGCCAGTCCTCCACCTGCACCTCGCGCGTGTCGGCCGTAAGCTCGGACGCGACCTCGTCGCGCCTCGCGCCCGTCACGACCACCACGCCGTCCGCCACGCGCCACGCCAAGCGTTGCGCACGCGCCAGCAGCGTCTCGTGGCCATCGTGCAGCAACGCCTTCGCGAACCCCATGCGCGACGCGGCCCCCGCCGCGGGGATCACCACCCACGTGGGTCTCGCTACGTCCCGCAAATCGGCGGTCAATCGTCCCGCAATGGCCGTCGCAATCTCCTGCGGACCGCGCGCCCCAATGTTCAACCCTGCCGGCATCTCCAGCCGCACGGGCCACGCTGCACCCGCCTCGTCCGGTACGTCGCGCGTCACCTCCGCCAGGGCACTGCGCAGGGCGGCCTCGCGGCGCGCACTCCCAATCACGCCCAGCCACCGCGCGCCCTGACGTCGCGCCATGCGCACGGCGGCCACGTCCAGGTCGAGCCGGTGCGAAGCGGCCAGGACGCGGTCCTCACTCCCCACGGTCAGGGACGCGATGCGCTCGGCGTCCGCCACGACCGTGCGCGCCTCCAGGCCGGTCCGCTCGAACACGCGGGCTTGAAGCGCCTCGAGTCGCGCGCGCGACGGCGCGATGACCTCCACGTCCCAGCCGTGCAGCCGCATCGTTTCCGCCACCACGCTCGCTTCGTGCTCGGTGCCCACGATGCGGAGCGTGGGGCGCGCGGGGACCTCGTGCAGCCAACCGTCCGGCCCTGCCGTGAGGCGTGCATGCACGTCGGGTGCCAACGCGTCCCATGACCGCTCGCGCCATGCAGCCACGGAGTTTTCGGCAAGTGGATGCATGATCCCGTGTCCCTGCACAGCCTTCGTCGCGATCCCGTCGTCCTGCGTCCACCGTGCCTGCGTTCCCATGCCGGTCAGCCAACGGCGCGCAGGTCGACCCTCGGCGATCGCATCGACCCACGAACGCCACGCCGACGCACCGTCGCGTGGGGCGTCCACCCACTCCACGAGCAGGTCCAGCGTCCCGCCGCACGCCAAGCCAAGCCCGAAGGGACCCTCGTCGCTCGTGTCGATCGACAAGCGAAGCACCGGCTCGGTGGGGGAGACCCCCACCGACCGGGCGGCCACCTCCTCCTCCAGGCAACCGCCCGACAGGTACCCCGCAAGAACCGCTTCATCGGGCGAGTGCTCGTCGGGCGCAGCGAGCAACAGCATCGCGCCCGGCCTCGCGTACGACGGTCCCGAAGTGCCGACGAGCGTCACGAGACGCGAAGCCCGCCCCGCATCGAGCCGCTCGCGCAGCACCGTCCCGAACGCCTCGAGCGTCACGGGCACATTCACGTCGCGGCGGGTGCGTGCGGCACGAGGTGCGGAAGCGACCGGGGTCGCTCACCACCCGCCGCGACGATCGCATTCGCAATCGACGCCGCCACCGGCCCAAGCGGCGGTTCGCCCACGCCATGCGGAACGTCGTCACCCTCCACCAGCACCACCTCGACCGGCGGCACGTCCCCGGCCCGGGCGACGGGGTAGCGATCGAAGTTCGTCGCCGCCACGCGCCCCTCCTCGATCGTGACCTGCTCATGCCAAAGCGACGAGATGCCCCACGTGATCGACCCCTCGGTCTGCGCGCGCACCCCATCGGGATTCACCACGACGCCGGGGTCGACCGCGGAGACGATCCGCTCAAGCCGCGGACCGTCCGGCGTCATCGTCACCTCGCTCACCTGCGCCACGCACGTCCCCACGTCCACGCTCACCGCGATGCCCAGGCCACGACCCGGTTCGCGGGGTTGATCCCACCCGGCCGCCTCCGCCGCCGCGGTCAACACGCCCGCAAGGCGCCGGTCGAGCTTCTCGTCCGTCAAATGCGCCAAGCGGAACGCCAGGGGATCCTCGCCCGCGAAGGCGGCGAGTTCATCCATGAAACTCTCGGTCGCGAACACGTTCGGCAGCAACCCGAGGCCCCGCCACCAACCGGTCGGCACGCGCAGTTTCACGCGCTCCGCCACCGTCTCGCGCGCCTCAATCCCCCCGTACGGGGAGGTCGCCCCCCGCCACGCCCCGAAGTCCGCGCCGAGCACCGTGCCGGCGAACGGCGGGAAGAACGGAAACGCCACGTCTCCACTCGCCTGCCGGTGCCGCCAGGCGTGAATCCGACCGTTCTCCAGTCGCGCCTCGAGCACGTTGTGGACCGGGGGCCGCAGGTACCCCTGCCGGAACTCGTCCTCCCGCGTCCACGCCACGTGCACCGGGACGCCCGCAGCGGCCGAAAGGCGTGCCGCCTCGCTCGCCACCTCCACGTTGAGGCGTCGACCAAACCCGCCCCCGAGCCAGGTGGCGGTCACGTTCACCGCGTCCCGCTCCCTGCCCAGCAAGTCGGCCAGGGTGTTGCGGATCGCCGTCGGGCTTTGCGTCGCCACCCACGCCTCCACGCCCGCATCGGTGACGGACACGAGCGCCGACTGGGGTTCGAGGTGCGCATGCGCCGCCATGGCGCTCCGGAACTCGCTGCGCACGTCCACGCGGCCCGCCAACCGGCCGCGCGTACGCCCCTCGCGCTGCACGGTGACGCCGTCCCCCCGCACCGTCGTGGCCGCCTCGATCTCCTCCTGCGTGACGAGCGTCGCGGGCAGGTCCCACGTCAGGTCGAGCGCCGCCACGCCACGCTGCGCCGCACTTCGGCGCGTCGCCACGACGCCCACGAAGCCGTCTTCGATCACCAC
>CAJXWR010000091.1 GCA_913062675.1 uncultured Trueperaceae bacterium | reverse complement strand
GACGCAGCCCGCATGCCTCAACTCCCCTTGGGACGCGAGGCACCCGCCGAGGAGGATGCATGACGCAAGACGTGAGCAATCGTGACGCCCTCCCACACGAGCAGCGGCGCGCGCGACGCCCGTTGGGGCAAACCGAACGGTTGCGGCGCCGACCCGACGAGGGACGCATCGCGGGTCTCGCTGCCGGGGTTGCGCACTTCGTGGACGCGAACCCGACCGTCGTGCGAGGCATCTTCGTCGCTACCATCCCGCTCTCCCTGGGGGTCACGGTTCTCGGCTACCTGCTCTTGTGGCTGTTGATTCCCGGGGAACGCTCGAACTAATCCTGCTGCATGGGGAGGTCGTCCTCCCCAATGAGCCACGTCTCGTCTCCCACGGAAGGTTCGCTGGGCGGCGCCATCGACCGTTCGACCTCAAGGGCGACGTCATCGAGACTCACGCGTTCGCTTGCATCCTCACCCGCGAGGAGCGTCCAGCGAATCCCGTGCGCGTCTGCGAAGCGCTGCGCGAGAGGCGTGATGGGAAACTCGGTTTCCACGTCGTCCCTCGATGAATCGTTCATGGGTGCCACGCCTGAAAGAAAATGTCGTTGACGAACGTCTGCAGCAACGCGTCGGAGCCCTGCACGCCCACGTTGGCGAACACGGCTTCCCCTGCAGGGACGATGCCCTCGAGGGCAACGCGCTCCCCCTCGTCGTCGCGGACGACGAGCCGTAGTGCATAGTCGCTTCGCAGGAGGCTCGCGACGCCGAGCTGGCCGGGATCGAAGGCAAACGGTACCGACCGCCGTCCCGCCTCGTCGACGGGCGTGCCATCGACGCTGGCGCCATCGAGGGTGAGGTCGGAGAGGAAGTCAACCGGTTCCTGCACCTCGTCGTCGTCCGGCACGTCGATTTCCGTCGCCGTGTCGACGGTTGCTTCCGCGTCGTCGGCCTCGGCTCCCCCTTCGAATCGGATGGGGGTCGAATCGCCAAGGGCATCGAGGATGGCGGCGACCCGCGCGTCGGTCTCGGGCGCCGCTTGCGCCGTGTTGACGACGAGCGTGACGGGCGCCCCGGGCACGGTGACGCCACTCGGGCGCGTGTCGATCACACCGCGGGGCGCATCGGGGCGATCGACGGTGACGATGGGCCCTACGGTCAGACCCGCGGTGCGGAGCGCCGCGCCGGCCTCGGCGAGGGTTGCCCCCCGAAGGCTCGGCACGCGCGCGACTTCGATACCTCCCAGGGCGTAGCCCAGGGTGACCGGTTCCCCGGCCTGCATGACCGTGCCGGGATTAGGTCGTTGCTGGGTGACCGTCCCCGGCCGCCTCGTGGAGACCTCCATTGCCATCGTTTCGACGCGCCGGAATCCAGCCGCTTCGAGGCGGGCGCGGGCCTGATCGACGGGAAGGCCCATCACGGAGGGCAGTTCGAGCGGGAAGGGGGACTCGGCGCGGGCGACGTCGAGCGCTAGGTCGCCGCCGGGCTCGACGACGGCGCCCGCCTCGGGCGCTTGACGCGCAATGCGTCCTGCCGGAACGTTGCCCGCGCCGTCCACGTACGCCAGGTCGGGTGCAGGGAGATCGAGGCCAGCGAGAACATCGAGCGCATCGCGCTCGGCCAGGCCCACGAGGTCGGGCATGCGGACGGCGTCACTGGGTTGATTGACGCCCAGCGCGACCGTGCGTCCTCGCTTCACGACGGTGTTGCTCGGAGGGGATTGTTCGACGACGATGTTCGCCTCGACCCCCGGCGCATTGCTGGGGTAGCTGCGGAGGGTCACGCCCGCAGCGCTTGCGCTTCGTTGTGCCTCCTCGAGCGTGACGCCCGTGAAGTCGGGGAGGGTGACCTCGTCGACGGGAAAGAACCTTGTCGATGCCAGGGCGAGTGCCGCCAGCAGCGTTCCGGCCAGCAGCCAGGCGACCAGAATGCCGACACGGGTTTGGCCCCGTTCGTCCCGTGCTGCACGCGCCTTCTCCACGTGGCCAAGGCTACCACGGCGGTTCGATTCCGCCTGCGTCGCTTGGTAGGCTTTCGCCATGAAGGAGCACCTCTCCAGCGGTGAGCGTCCGTTCGCCTGGTCGGCAGGCATGCCGGTTCACGAATCGGTGTGGGGACTTGGCGGCGCGGAGGAGCGTGCGGCCCTGGCGAAGGTGGAGGGCGTCGTTCCCCTTGCCGAACGCGTAATCGTTCCCGCCGGGGTGGAGGCAGCCTTCTACCGGTTGAACCAGTTGCCCGGGCAACTGGGCGACCTGTTCGGTCGCCTCGTGTCGCGCGATCCCGACGAGGACGACGTGGAGGACGTGGCGCCCGAAGCGCGCGCGTTGCTGGCCCGCCACGTGCTCGATGACGTGTTCGTCGAGGCGTTCTACGAGGCGTCGTCCCAGCTGCCTGAGCGGGTGCGCGTCCGCCGTTTGGGTCGTGAGGGAACGCTGGCCTTGCGGGGTCGACCCGCGTTGCTGGCGTTGCGCGCCGCCTGGGCGGAAGCGTGGACGGACGAGGCGATCGTTGCGCGCTTGCGGGAGACGGGGGAATTGATGCCTGCGCCACGCGCCGTGGTGGTGCATGGTGCCGACCAGCCGGCCTCCGAAACGGTGGTGACGCAGGTCGCCGAGGTGCTTGGGGTGCCGCCTCGCATCGTGACGGTGGTGGACGGTCGGGTGGCGCAGCTCGTTCCGTAGGCGTGCCGTTACTTGCGGGGGCGGGTGGCAGGGAACGGCGTGAGACGGACGGGCGTGGTGCCCTCGAAGGTGACGAAGGCGTGCGGGTTGACCGATTGCACGAGACGCAGGGCGGTGTTGACGCGGCGGCGGGGCAGCACGCAGAAGCTGACGCGAACGTGCCCATCGCGTCCCTCGGCATTCATTTCGGTCACGACGTACCCCGCTTCGCGCAGGGCGGCGGCTCCGGAGGGAGAGTCGACGGGCGCGACGATGCGCATGAGCATGTCGCCGACGGCCACCCAGCGTTCGATCTGCACGCCGAGAACGGTGCCTGCGGCGTATCCGCCCGCGTAGGCGACGAACTTGATGGGACTGTCGAGGTTCGTGAGCACCTGCGCGGCGGCTGCCAGCCAGACGAGGCTCTCGAGGAAGCTCAGGAGGCCCGCGATGGTGGGACGCCCGCGAACGAGGAATCCGATGCGAAGCGTGCCGATGGAGACGTCGGCGATGCGCAGGGCGAAGATGGCGAGGGCGGAGAGGAACAGGTCCATGGGTCAGGCCGTTTCGTGCGCGGCGACGGCAGCGGCGCCGATGACGCCCGCGTCGGTTCCAAGCTCGGCGAGCCGGAAACTGGGTCGGGGCCAGCCGCGCAGGTACGTGTCGGCGGCGGCCTCCAGACGATCGAGGTAGAACGGTCCGACCGACGTCATGCCGCCGCCGAGCACGAAGCCGCCGGGATCGAAGATCTTCACGAGGTTGGCGAGACCGATGCCGGTGAGGTGCGCCGCGTTGTCGATGATGCGTAGCGCCTTCTCGTCCCCGTCCTGCGCGAGGGCGAAGACCTCTTCGGTGGTGAGCGTTCGGCCGAAGACGTAGCTGCCGTCGCGCGCAATCGAACGGCCAGCTGCGAGCGCCTCGAGGCTGCCGTCGTGCCCATCGCCCCCCACCGGTCCGCCAGGCAGGATGGTCGTGTGTCCGAGTTCGCCCGCCACGCCGTGCGCACCGCGAATCACTTGGTCACCGAGGAACAAGCCGCCGCCAATGCCGGTCGAGAGCGTGACGTACACGCTGCTCTCGAGGTCGCGGGCAGCGCCGTAGCGGTGCTCGGCGTATCCCGCCGCGTTGGCATCGTTCTCGAGGACGACGGGAAGATCGAGTGCAGCGTGGACGGCGTCGACGATGGGCGCGTCCTCCATGCCGGGGATGTTGGGTGCGAAGAGGACCGTTCCGGCCTCGAGGTCGAGGGGGCCGGGGGAGCCGATGCCAATCGCGTGCACGGATGGGTGCGCATCGAGCAGGGGTCGTGCCGCGCCGACCATCGCACCGACCACGTCTTCGAAGCCGCTGCGGGGCGTGGCGACGCGTTCATGGGCGAGGATGGCGCCGTCGGCGACGACGGCCACGGCAATCTTCGTGCCTCCAAGATCGATGCCGAGCGTGATCACGATGGCGTCCTTTCGCGATGCGTGGCGCGAGCGAGTTCGGCGATGCGCGCCTCCTCGTCGGTGGGAATGACCCAGGTTTCGACGGGGGCATCGCCCCGTCCAATGCGGGGGCCGTGCGAGGCGTTGGCGGTGGGGTCGAGGTGAATGCCGAGGAATCCGAGGGATTCGCATGCCGCCGCGCGCATGCGAGCGTCGTTTTCGCCGACGCCGCCGGTGAAGACGAGGGCGTCGATGCCTCCCATGGCGGCAGCCATGCTGGCGACGGTCTTGCGGATGCGGTAGGCGTACACGTCGAGCGCGGCGGCGGCGCGCGCGTCGCCCTCGTCGGCTGCAGCCCAGACGTCGCGTAGGTCGTTCGAGCGTCCGGACAGCCCGAGGATGCCGGACTTGCGGTTGAGAAGCGCATCGAGCTCCTCGAGGGTGACGCCCGAACGGAGGAGGTGGAGCAGGATGCCGGGGTCGACGTCGCCGCTGCGCGTTCCCATGACGAGGCCTTCCATGGGCGTGAATCCCATGGTGGTGTCGACGCTGACTCCGTGATCGACGGCGGCGGCACTGGCGCCGTTGCCGAGGTGAAGGGTGACGATGCGCATGGACGCGCGGGGGCGTCCAAGCTGCTGCGCGAGACGGTCGGACACGACGTCGTGGCTCGTCCCGTGAAAGCCATAGCGGCGGATGCCGTAGTCCCAGTACAGCTCGTGTGGGAGGGCATACAGGTAGGCGCGCTGCGGGAGGGTGGCGTGGAAGGCGGTGTCGAACACGGCGACGTGCGTCGCGTGGGGCAATGCGGTGCGCGCTGCGCGAATGCCGGCGAGGTTGGCGGGGTTGTGGAGGGGCGCGAGCGGCGCGAGAGCGTCGAGATCGGCGAGCACCTCGTCATCGAGGATGACCGGTTCGGTGTACCGCTCCCCGCCGTGCACGATGCGGTGCCCGACGAGATGGACGTCGTGCGTGTCGACCTGCTCGCCGAGCGCGTCGAGTGCGACGCGGAAGGCGGCATGGACGTCCTCGAGCGGACCGACGTCGCGCGTACGGCCGTCGCTTCGCAGGTGGGCGCCCGACGGGTCGCCAATCCGCTCGATGGTGACGGCGTGGTCACCGGGGATGCTTCGCATCTTCAAGCTCGAGCTGCCGGCGTTGACGACGAGCGTTGGGGGTTCGTTGGAGGGTGCGGACTGCACGGTTGGGGGGCCTCCTGGGGCGCGCCAATTCGGTGAGGGCACGGCGCGGTTTCCTGCGTCGTGCATGGCGAGGAAGTGTACCAAGGGCGGCGTTCCGGTACCGGCGACCATCACACCTGAGTGCAGTACGCTCAGATTTCCGTACGCTGCGTCACGCTACTTGGGGCGGGGTCCGGCGTATCCTCGCACTGCGGAGGTGCACACATGTTCAAACTCTTCACGATAGCGGGCGCCAACGAGATGCTCACGACCGTGGACGCTCGCCTCCAAACCCTGCAAGACGCACGCGCAGCCCTCGCGTCGGCACGCGACGCGTACCGCGACGTCAAACCCGGCACCGCCGAAGCGTACGCCGCAAATCAAGATCTCGCCTTCCTCGCTCGCTCCGTTCAGGATGCGCGTCGCGAGGTGGCGCACCTTGGCGTCCAGGTACCCGACTTGGATGCCGGCATCGTCGAGTTTCCTTCACGCATCGGCGGCGAGGTCGTTCACTTGGTGTGGCAACGCGGCGAAGACGCGATTCACGCCTACCACCGCCTCACCGGTGACCTGACGCCCCGCCCGCTGCAGGACGGCGACGCGGTCAGCTCCTGACGCAAACGTCCTCGATCAAGACGAGGAACGCTCTTCCGGCTCCCACACCAGCGTCGGCCTGAACCTCAGGGCGTCGGCCGCGGCGAAGACGGTACGGATCCCCGGCAGGTTGGGCGTCAACGTTCCCGATGCACCATGCACGTGCGCAAAGACGAGCGCGTCCGGCGCAAACGCCTCGATCCGCTCGGTGAAGCCCGACGCTTCGAGCCGCGGGTTCGTGGGCGGAAAGTGCAGCATCACGATGCGAACGTCGCCCGGCTCGGCGATCCTCGAGGCGGCAGCGAGCGAAAGGTCGAGACGCTCCAATTCTCGCTTGTACACCTTCTCGTCCTGCTCCCCAAACTCGCGACTCCCCGGGCACACCCAGCCCCGCGTTCCCGCCACGACCACGCCGTCGATTCGAACGGCGTCGTTTTGAAGCGCCCACATGGTGCCTGGAAGCGCCGCACGCAACTTGCCGATCGATGGCCACCAGTAGTCGTGATTCCCGCGTAGCAGAACCTTGCGGCCGGGCAGACCGGCAAGGTCCTCAAGGTCGGGCAGCGCCTCCTCGAAGCGCATGGCCCACGAAATGTCGCCAGGAACGAGCACGAGGTCGTCGTCGCGCACGACGGCACGCCAACCCTCGAAGAACGCCTCGGGATGCCCCTCCCAACCCTCACCAAACACCGTCATCGGTTTCGTCGCAACGCGGGAAAGGTGGGGATCGCCAATGGCCAGGATGCGCATGCAGCAGGCAGTCTACCGCGCGTCCCAGCCCATGGCGGAGCGCGTCACGCCGCGCACGTCGAGTCGCGCCAGCGCGTCGGACGCCCACGCGCCCGTCTCCGGGTGACGCCAGGTAGGCGCCACGTCGAGGAGCGGCGCGAGCACGAACGCTCGCTGCATCATGCGCGGGTGCGGCAACGTGAGACGCACGTCGTCACGCACCACGCCCTGCACGTCGAGCAGGTCGAGGTCGAGCGTGCGGGCCTCATTGCGAATCCGCCGGGTGCGACCGTAGCGAAGTTCGATCTCCAGCAAGGCATCGAGCAGCTTCAGGGGATCGCCCCATTCGGGAGCGGGAGCGAGGCGCAGCACGGCATTCAGGTAGCGAGGCTGCCCCGCGGGTCCGCCTACCGGTTCGGTCTCGTAGAGTGCCGACCGGGCCAGCACCGTGCCCAGGCGCGCCACGTCACGCGCCGCGTTGCTCAGCGTATCCAGACGATCACCGAGGTTCGCTCCGAGTGCGATCAGGGCCGCACGCGATTCGCTCTCACCCACGCCACGAGCGGCGCTCTCCTGCCTGGTCAACGGCGCCACGTCCGCTCTGCCGTGACATCGTCGAACACGCCGGGGAGGGGCGCTTCAGGCTTGTGCACGCGAACCTGCAGCTCTTCCACGCGTGGGAACGCCTCGAGGATGCGCACGCCAATCCGCTCCGTCAAGGTTTCGATCAGGTCGTAGCGCTCGTCCTCCACCTCGCTTCGGACCAACGCCTGCACGGCGCCATAGTCGATGGTGCGCTCGACGTCGTCCCGTTCGGGGAAGGGGAAGGTCAACGTCACGTCCACGACGAACGGTGCACCGTCGCGCGCCTCCGCCTCGAACACCCCGTGCCGACCGTGAAAGCGCAGACCCTGCAAGGCCACGCGGCCCGAGGCACGGTCCGTTCGCGTTGCCTCCACGGCATCCTGCACGGCGAACGCCTGCGCGTGACCCGCCACGTCGTGCACGCGGACCACCGCCGCGCCACGGCGCGCCGCTTCGAGGTGCAGCGCGATGCTGCCAGGGTCACGCTTGGCCGCCACCTCTTCCCCACTAAAGCGACCGATGGAGCCCTTCCGCGATGCGCCGAACAACACGGGGTGAGCGTGGGCCGCCAGACGTGGCAGGGCGTGGAGCAGCGCAAGGTTGTGCGCATCGCGCTTCCCGAACCCCCAGCCTGGATCGAGCAGGAGGGAAGGCACGCCGTCCCGCAGGGCGGCGTCGGCCTGATTCAACAAGAATGCTTCGACGTCGAGGACGACGTCGTCGTAGTGCGGGTCGTCCTGCATGGTGGCGGGTTCACCCAACATGTGCATCACGACGGCAGGAACGCCCGCCTCCGCGCACACGCTCCGCATGACGGGGTCCCGCAGACCGGTCACGTCGTTCACGACGTGCGCACCGGCGGCTAGCGCATCGCGGGCCACCTCGGCATGCCGCGTATCGACGCTGATGAGCCCCTCCCCCGTTGCCACGAGCCG
>CAJXWR010000090.1 GCA_913062675.1 uncultured Trueperaceae bacterium | reverse complement strand
GAAACGTAATTCCTGCAGGGAATCCGAGCAACGCAAGAACCCCATCGAGGATGGGGTTCAAAGATGGTGGGTCGTGTAGGACTCGAACCTACAACCCGCTGATTAAGAGTCAGCTGCTCTGCCAGTTGAGCTAACGACCCAAGGGACGCGAGGGTAGCACGTCAGGGCGCATCACCGGGTTTCGCGACGACGCTTCGCAGGGCGGGGAGAAGGGTGCTGGAGAGCACCTCGCGAACCGAATCGAGCTCGCGACCGTCGACCTGCCGGGAGGCTTTGATGTGCATGCCTTGCGTGGCGTAGAGCAAGGCGCAGACGTGGGCGCGCACGCTTTCGTGGTCGGCTCCACGTGCGTTCGGCGCGAGAACCGATGCGGCGCCTTCGATGAATCGGTCCCAGGCCTCTACGCGCGGGGTGGTTCCCATCGCCACCTGACGCTCGGATTCGTGAGGAAGCGACGTGAATCGTTGGAGGGCAATGGCAGCCTGATGCGTGAGCAGGAGGTCGAGGAACCCGTCGGGTTCGACGCGACCGTTCGGCGCATCCGTCTTCACCATGTCGCGCAAAGCGTTGAGGGCGCGCTGACCAGCCGTGATGGCAGCCTCATCGATGAGGCTATCGAGACTCGCGAAGTAGTAGTGCGCCGCGACGTCGGTCAGGCCAACGTCTCGCGCCAGGGCACTGGACTCCAAGGATTTTCCTGGCGTTGCGGCCCGCTCGATGGCGGCATTCACGAGGGCGTCACGCGTAGCGTTGCTCGGTCCCGTACGCCAGGTGTCGCCGCGACGAATGGCGTGCGTGACCGCAGACTTCAGCGTCTTGGGGCGTTCGGGTCCGTTACCTGGGTCGATCAGGTCCGCATGAAGCAGGTCGATGAGGAACGTGGCGAGTGCATCGTGGTGCCCCTCAGCAATGAGATCAACGTGTGCCAGACCGATGGGGATTCCCATCGCCCAGATTCCAGTGGCGGCCACGTGGGTGGGGAGATCGAGCGCGTCGCGCCATGGCGTGATGAGCTCGACGGCACGGTGCGTGGCTTCGACGTGTTGCACCGCGGCAAGGGCGGTGAGGTCCGCACGCCCGAAGGATGCGCCGAGTGCGCTCAAACGTCGATGCCGCATCGCCACGCGACCCGCGCCAAAGCCCGCGTCGCGTACCTCGTGCAGGAGGTCTCACAGCGCGTCGGGGGACGCGGGAGACGGGGCAGCGTGCAGCGTGTCGATGTCGGCGATGGCCGCACCAATCAACCGGCGCGCCTGCGCGTGACGGTCGATCGTGGCGACGTCGCCCACTTCGCGGTACACGCGTGACACGATGGCTCCGACCTTCTCGGTCAACGGCCCAATCTTGATGGTCGGCTGGCCCTCCTCGTCGAGAAGGGCGATGGCAGCCTCGACGACCTCCTCACCAAACGGCGTCAAGGACGGCAGTTCGGGAGCCTCAACGTCGTCCATGCCCAGACTGCCGGGCAGCGGCAGCGATTTCTTGGGTGGCGCCTTGCCGAGGATCACGTGGTGCAACCCGCGTCGGTACCGCTGCGCCATCGCCTGCGCTGCGGGTCGCTTCAAGCGCGGGTGCACGTCCATGAAGGTGGGCATGAAGAGGAGGGTGAGCAGCAAGAGGCTCGCCTCGCGGGGTTTGGGCAGGCCATGCAGGCCGCGGTCGGTGAGCGTGGTGAGGGCGTCCTCGAGTTCGTCGCGCTCCTGGTCGAACGACCGTTTCAACCGGGCGGCGAGCCGTTCGCGCCCATGGGTGTCCGCCAGCGCTGCGGTTCGCGCCCTGCGCGCCTTCACCGCTTCGTCTTTGAACATTTCCAGAATGCGCTCATCCAGCCACGTGGCGACCTGACGAGGGTTCCTGGCAGCCTTCAGCTCCGGGAGGGCGTCCCGCTAGAGGGTACGCCCCGCGCGCGTGAAGCGCCGAACGTCCGCTTCATCGAGAAGGTCGTCGAGGCGCCCATGGTGCTTGATGAGCGCCGGCGCATTCATGCCAACCGCTTCCGCTAGGGCCTTGAGGGTCAACAAGCTGCGACCGTGAGCCTCGAGTTGCTCGACGGCCACGTCGATGGGGTCGACGTCATTGCGGGTGTTCTTGGCTGAGGGCGGGGTCATCGGAAGGGGAGACGAGGACACCGAACGGCGTGCAGGAATCGCTCCACCCGCCATGCTTGCACGAAGTTTCCCTCGCGGAGAAGAACACGGTTTCCCGATTGGGTCCCGGAGCTAAGGTCTAGCTCACCACGAGCGACGCGGACGCGTTCAGGTCAGGCGTGTGTCTCGAACCACGCGACGATCTCCTGCAACCGCCGCACCCGCCGGTCGGGACGCCCCGAGCGCGAAAGCTCGTGACTCTCCCCAGGGAACCGCACGAGTTTCGTATCCACCTTCCCGAGCCGCTTGAGTGCGACGTACCACTGCTCCGCCTGCTCGATGGGGCAACGGTGATCGGCCTCGGCATGCACGATGAGGATGGGCGTCGTGACGTTCGCCACCTGCCGCAACGGGCTTTGCCGCCACAACAACTCGAAATCGTTCCACGGGTTGCCCTGCACCTCATGCTCCGCGAAGCGGTAGCCAATGTCGCTCGTCCCGTAGAACGACAACCAGTTGCAGATGCTGCGTTGCGTCACCGCACTCCGGAACCGATCGGTACGGCCCACGAGCCAGTTCGTCATGAAGCCGCCGTAACTGCCGCCCGTCAGGTGCATCGGCGCATTGGGATTGCGATGCTCGCTCAGGGCGTGATCGGCCACGGCCAGCACGTCATCGGCGTCCACCGTGCCGTACCCACCAATCATGGCGGTGGCGTGATCCATGCCGTAACTACTGCTGCCCCGCGGGTTGGAGAACACGACGGTGTAGCCGTGCGCAGCGAGCAGGTGATGCTCGAAACTGAAGCCCCACCCCGCGTTCGTGTGTGGACCGCCATGCACCTGCAACACGAGCGCATGATCGCGACGCGTGCGACGTGGCCGGAGACGCCACCACGCCACCGAACCACCGCCCGACGGGGCGGCGAAGGGGCCATCCGCATTCCGCAGTTGATACTTCTCGACGAACCCGGCATTCGGGTCGTACAACGCGTGCGCACGGCCATGAGCCGTGAGGATCGACAGGACGCCCGGCCGTTGCGGCGTCTCACGCAGGTACAGCGTCGTGCCTGCCGCATGCCGGAAGGACGTGACGACGTGCTCCCCCGGCAACCACGCCTCCACCGTCCCATCCTCCTGCACGATGCCGGGACTCGACGCGCCCGCCTCGTTCACGTTCACGAGCCACCCCTGCGCAGTGCTCACCGGCCGGTTCGGGTACGCACCGAAGCGAGCGTCTCCGCCAAGGGCAGGGGAGACGTCGACGTCCGGGTGCGTCCGCAACGACGGTTTTGCACGCGACCGAGTGACGTCGAGCGTCCACAAGCCGGTGGGAGCCGCGAAGTCGTCCGGGTCGCTCGACGCGAGCCACGCAACCGACGTGCCCTCCGCATCGACCGCAAGGCCCGCCGCCCCCGACAGGCCCCCAGCGCGCTCTTCGAGATCGCCTGCAGGCGCGCCCGCACTCGTGAGCGGAAGGCGCCAAAGGCTCGTCCGCCATTCGTCCGCCTCCTCGATGCTGGCGCCCCCCAGCATCCACACCTCCTGACCGCTCGGGTGCCACGCCACGTCGCTCACCCCATCGGCAGGGACCGGTAGGCGTTTCGAGCGACCCGAAGGGACGTTCACGAGCCACGCGCCAAGCGGTTCCTCGGGCGTGAGGCCCGGGTGCGGCACGCCATCCTGCTTCGCGTGCAGGCGGGTCACGGTACGCGCCACCACGCCACTGCCGTCCTCAGGTTTCGCTTCGCGCGCCACCACGAGCAGGGCGTGACTCCCCGGCCGCCAGGCGAACGCCTTGACGCCCCCCTCGAACTTCGTGACGGTGCGGGCTTCCCCACCCAAATGCAAATCCAGGACCTTCACGTTCGTCGCGCCACGCGCCTTCCCGGGCTGCGCGGGTGGCGTGCTCAGGAACGCCAGGTAGCGTCCACGCTCGTCGAGCCGTGGGTGCGTCGCATCGCCATGCTCCTCACCGCCCGCCACGTCCCGAACGGTGGCGGCGGCAGGGTCACGCGGAGGCGTGACCGGAATCTCGATGATGGTCGAGCGGTAACGCGGGGTTTCGTCCGCCTGCGCATCGATCGTCGTGCGCACGCAAAACGCGCGACTCGCATCGCACGCAAGGTGCGGATCGGACAGGAATGTCAAGTCGTAGAGCTGCTCGCTGGTGAGCGTCTCGCGTTTGCTGGATCGTGTTGCCATGCCTCGTCCTTTCCCCTACGCACCTCGCGCGTGCATCGCCGCGTACAACAACACCCCTGCCGCCACCGAGGCGTTCAACGCGTCGATGGCGCCGCGGGTCGGGATTCGCACCGTCGCGTCGCACCCCTTGCGTACCACGGGACGCACGCCGCGACCCTCGGAACCAATGACCAGCGCAACGTCACGCCGCCAATCCAACTGCTCCGGCGTCGCGTCACCCTCCCCATCGGCACCGTAAATCCACACGCCACGATCCTTGAGGTCCCGCATCAAGTTGGGAAGGTTCGCCACTTGAATGAGGGGCAGGTGACTCGCCGCGCCCGCCGCCGTCTTCGCCACGACGCCACTCAGCGGTGCACTCCGCCGCGTTTCGGTCACCACGCCATGCGCACCGAGCACCTCGGCACTCCGGATGATCGCCCCGTAGTTGCGAGGGTCCTGCACCTGGTCGAGTAGGACGAGCAGCAGGTGCTCCTCCCGCGATGCAGCGAGGGAAAAGGCGGCCTCGAGCGGCTGGTAGGCGAGTTCCGGGAGTTGCGCAGCGACCCCCTGATGCTGCGTCGTGCCGAGCGCTTGATCCAACTCGATGCGCGGCACCATGTCCACCGGAACGCCTGCCGCGCGGGCGGCCTTGCGGTGCGCCACGACGCTCGCGTCCTTCACGCCCTTCGCAAGGAGGAGCCGTTCGACCTGGCCCTGCTGCAACGCCTCGAGTACCGGATTGCGTCCATAGATCCACATGCCGTCTTCCTATCCTTTCAGGACCGTGCCGAGCGCGTCGCGGGCGTCCTGCGCATCGCGAGCGAGTTGCCGCTTCAGGTCGTCGAGCCCATCGAACGCCCGCTGGTCGCGGAGGTGGGCATGGAACCGAACGGTCACCGTCCGGCCGTACAGGTCCCCCTCGAAATCGAACAGGTGCGCTTCGAGGCGGGGCGCCTCGCCAGGGAAGGTGGGACGCGGACCCACGTTCGCCATGCCCCCATGCGTGCCGCCGTCCGGCACGTCCACCGTCACGGCGAACACGCCCCTGGGCAGGGCCTTCTCGCTGGGCAGGTCGACGTTGGCGGTGGGGTAGCCAATCGTGCGGCCCCGGTGATCGCCATGCACGACCTCACCCATGGCGAGGTACGGCGCGCCAAGCAGCGCGTTGGCCGCCTCGACGTCACCTTCGGCGAGGTGCGCACGTATGCGGGAACTGCTGATCGGTTCCCCGCCCTCGTGCTGCAGGCGAATCACCTCGAGTCGATCCGGGACGTGCTGGAGTTCGTCGAGCCCACCGGCGCGTGCGCGACCGAACCGGAAGTCCTCGCCCACGACGATCGTGTGGGGTGCGCAGCGGGCGAGCGCGTCGAGGAACGTCTGCGCGTCGGTGGCGGCGAACGCTGCGTCGAACGGTTGCACGAGGAGTTCGTCGGGTGCGTACGAGGCGAGCAGCGCCTCCTTCTCGGCGGCGGACGCGAGGTACGGCGCGCCACTGAAGAACACCTTGGCGGGCGGGAAGAAGGTGACGACGGTGCTCGGTACGGCTTCCCGAACGGCAATCTCGCGCATGCGGTCGAGGAGGAGGCGGTGACCGCGGTGCACGCCATCGAAGTTGCCGATGGCGAGGACGCCGCCCTCGGCTGCGAGATCGTTCATGTGCGTCACGACGCGCATCAGGGCACGACGCCTTCGCGGGCGAGGATGCGTTGCAGGCCGAGGAGGGTCACCCCACTCGTGGCGAGCGTGCCGTCTTTCACCTCGCGCCACACGACGTGCGGGTCGCGCCAGGCGATCGTGATGGACTCCGTCTCGTCAGGTGTGCCTTGGCAGGGCGTGGGGTCCTGCAGATCGAAGAGGAACACCTCCTCGTCGGTGAAGCCGGGACTGACGTAGAAGCGGGTGATGGGAGTGAGCCGACCGCACAGGTTGGCTTCCTCCCGCAACTCGCGGTGTGCAGCCTCCTCCGGCGTTTCGCCCGGATCGATGAGGCCGGCGGGAAGTTCCCACGTGACGCGGTCCACGGCGGGACGCATCTGCTCCACGCCCAGCACGAACCCGTCCTCGGCGCGTTGCGCGAGGATGGCGACGGCGGAGGCGTGACGCGCAACCTCCCACCGCTCGTCGAGAATCTCCATCTCCACGATGCGTCCACGCCAAACGGTCTCGCGCTTCACGCCACGTCCTTCCATGCTGGACCGGTTCGCCCGATGGGCGTCCGGGTCACGTCGCTGAGCTCAATTCCCGTCGTCGGGGTTGTACCGCAGGAACGCGGGGATGTCGTAGTTCGACGGGTCGTAGCCCGCGCCGGGCGTGGTGCTCTTGAGTTGCGAGGGGCGCAGCATGCGCGTGCTGGTTTGCGGTTGATCGAAGCCAGCGGCGATCACGGTGACGCGCACCTCGTCACCCGCATCCTCGTCGTGCGTGATGCCGAAGAGGACGTTGACCTCCTCGACGCCGGTGGCGTCACTGATGCGTTCGACGATCTCGTTCGCATCGTGCAGCGTCACGTCATCCGAGCCGGTGATGTTGATGAGGAGGCTGTGCGCGCCCTCCACACCGCGGGAGAGCAGGGGCGACTGCGTCGCGCTCGTCGCCGCCTGCTCCGCGACGTCGTCACCGCGACCCGCGCCGATGCCCATGAGGACCGTACCGGCGTCGGTGAGGAGCGCCTGCACGTCCGCAAAGTCGACGTTGATGAGGCCCGGCACGTTGATCACGTCGCTGATGCCGCGCACGCCGTGATAGAGGATGCGGTCCGCGACGCGGAACGCGTCCCCCAGCTTCGTCTTCTTGTCGAGCGCGGTGAGGAGACGCTGGTTCTCCACGACGATCAGGGCGTCCACCTTGTGCTCGAGCTTCGCGAGTCCCTCGTCCGCCTGGCGGCTGCGTTTGGGTCCTTCGAACAGGAACGGGGTGGTCACCACGGCGATGGTGAGGGCGCCCACCTCGCGCGCGACCCCCGCCACGATGGGCGCCGATCCGGTCCCGGTTCCGCCGCCCATGCCGGCGGTGATGAACACCAGGTCACTGCCGCGCAGCATTTCGGCGATGCGGTCACGATCCTCGAGCGCCGCTTGCTCACCAATCTCCGGGTTCGCGCCGGCACCCAGGCCCTTCGTGAGGTGATCGCCGAGCTGGATGCGCGTGTCGGCGAGACTGGTGGCGAGCACCTGCGCATCGGTATTCGCTGCAATGAACTCCACGCCGACGAGGCCCGTTTCGATCATGCGGTTGACGGCGTTGTTGCCACCCCCTCCAAGTCCAATGACGCGGATGGCGGCGTTGCTGGTGTTCACCATGGTTCCTCCAGGCCCCGGCTGGGGGTTCGAGCGGCGCGCAGGTGTCGCGCGTCACGCGCGGGCATTAAAAGAAGTCCTTCAAGATCGTGCGAATGCGTTTGAATGCGGCGGGCGTCTCCACGTTCGCCATGCGGCTGCGTGGACGGGCGGGCACTGCATGCCCGTGCAGCATGCCGTAACGGACGAGACCGACGGCGGTGGCGTGCGTAGGTTCCGACACGACGTCGGTCAACCCGGAAATCCCGTGGGGGGCGCCGGTTCGGACGGGGAGCCGGAACCGTTCGGAGGCGAGCTGCTCGACACCCGGCATGAGGCTCCCACCACCGGTGACGACGACGCTTCCCGCGTTCAGCTCGAGAGCACCCATGTGCTGCTCCACGTCACGCTTCGCGAGGTCGAGAATCTCCATGACGCGAGGCTTGATGACCTGCGCAAGTTCGAACGTGGAGATGCTGGCCGTGTAGCCAGGGTTCGTGACTTCGAGGACGACGTCCCGCTCGGCGAGTTCGGGTTGCGCGACGCCATGCAGCCGCTTCACGCGTTC
>CAJXWR010000089.1 GCA_913062675.1 uncultured Trueperaceae bacterium | reverse complement strand
CGAGCGGCTCGATCGTGCCGACCTCGCGCCATGCCCGTCGCGCTTCCTCCGCCACGGGGCTTCGCGACGCGTTCGGATCGACGGCCAGGACGCGAGGCGTCAAACCCGCTGCATGCAGGTGTCGTGCGGCGACGAACCCGTCCCCGCCATTGTTGCCCGTGCCGCACAGCACGATGGGGGTGCGTACGTCGCGAAAGTCCCGCAGGATCAAGTCCGCGATGGCGCGTCCCGCGGCCGCCATGAGGGAACGCTCGGGAACGCCAAGCCCCACGGCTGCGGCGTCCGCCACTCGCGCGTCACCGCCGTCGACCAGCGGCACGCCGTCACCTGCGGGGTACGTCATGCCTGAAGCGTACACCCGCACCCGGGCCGGACCTTCGTCCCTTGCCGCTTCCCTTGACGTCGTGCGACCGTCGCGTACGGGGTCTCCGCTCCGGCCTCGGGTTAGGGAGCACGCTATGCAGACGCCCATCACGCCTCGCTACGCACGCGACGAAGTCCGTGCCGGACTGGACGCGTGTCGCGTCGAAGCGCTTCACGACCTGGCTGAACCATTCCCAAGCGATGACGTGCGCGCCATGCAGGCGCGTGCGGATGTGTACGAGCACGTCCGCACGGACCTTGATCGTCTGGGCGTGTCGCACACCCTCGCCCGGGTGGTGAAGGCGTACAAGCAGGTGCCGGTCGTTCCGCGGCGCCTCCTCGGTCGTCATCCCGCCGCGCGTGGGCGGGGTGAAGCGCTCGAACGGGTCCTCCGTGCGGCCGGCATTCGAGAATCGCAAATCGAGCAGCTCCGCAGGTTGCGTCCCCGCTTCGTCGACGATCCGCAGGCGGCCTCCTGACGCTTAGTCGGCGCTGCCCGTCAGGATGGTTTCGATGCGCTCGATCGCGTCGGCAGGAAGCGTGACGTCGGCGACGCCGAGGTTGTCCTCGAGCTGATTGACGCGCGTGGCCCCCGTGATCACCGAAGAGACGCCCTCCTGGCGAAGCACCCACGCCAGGGCGAGTTGCGCGCGCGTGAGACCCAGGTCGTCAGCGACCGCCTTCAAGGCACGCACCCGCTCCTTGTTCGCCTCGGTCATGTAACGCTCGCCCATGCCTTCGTTCTGCGCGAAGCGGCTTCCTTCGGGAAGACCCTCGTCGTACTTGCCGGTCAGCATGCCCATCGCGAGCGGACTCCAGGCGACGACGCCCATGCCGGCCGCGGTCGTGGCGGGCAGAATCTGTTGCTCGACGCGTTCGCGGTACAGCATGGAGTACTGCGGTTGCTCCACGACCGGCGCGACCATGCCTGAGGCACGGGCCAGGGCGTGCGCCTCGGCAATTTGGGCTGCACTCCACTCGCTCGTCCCCCAGTACAGGGCACGGCCGCTGCGCACCACGTCGCTGAACGCCTCCACGATTTCTTCCATCGGTACCTCGGGGTCGTACCGGTGGGCGAAGTACAGGTCCACGTAGTCGACTTGCATGCGTTCGAGCGTCATGTCGATCGACTCGAGGACGTGCTTCCGCGACAAACCGCGATCGTTCACGTCGTCCGACATGGGCCAGAACACCTTGCTGGAGAGGACCAGGTGATGGCGGGGCACGTCGAGGTCGTGCAGCGCGGCAGTCATGAAGCGCTCGCCCTCGCCGCGCGCGTAGATGTCGGCATTGTCGAAGAAGTTGATGCCCCCCTCGACGGCCTTCGCGACGATGTCGCGGACGAGTTGCTGGTCTTGCACGCTACCCCCGTAGGTGGTCCACGCGCCAAGGCTGACTTGCGACACTTTGAGGCCACTTCGGCCAAGTTTGCGGTAGATCATGGACGTACCTCCCGGGCGGAGCCTACCCCCGCGGGCCGCTGCGCGTCGTGGGGGCTGCCACGGTTGGTGCTACCCCGGGTGTGTACCGAGGTGGCTTGGCCTATGCGCTTGGTGGCGTGGAGTGACTCGTTTCGCGTGAGGGCGCGTCCCACGGCGACGCTGTCCCGTTCCAGGGTTCGGTGACGGCACGGACGATCGCATCGAGGGTTGCGGTGCGGTGCGTTCGACCATCGGGGAGGATGGCCCCCTCGTCCAGGTAGCCGTCGGGACCGGTGTGATCCATGGGACCCAAGTCCTCGACGTCGATGATGCCGGTGGCACGCGCGCGGTTCCAGGTGGACCAGGGGGTGAACCACCAGCGGCCGGGGAAGAAGATGGCGCCGAGACGTGCGACGCGGTCATAGCGGCCCCTAAGGTGCACGATGCGTTCGATGCCGGTGAGGTCGCGCGGGCTCGCCATGACGCCTCCGAGGGAGACGACGCGAACCGGACGCCCGATACGCTTGGCGAGCGGCGTTGCGGCGCCGAGCGCAATTTGCCCCCCGCCGCTGTAACCGACGAGCACGACGGGTGTACGGCGGGCTGGGTCGTAGCCCGCACGGGCGAGGGCGCGCTCGGCGAGGGCGGCGGAACCCTCGTCGTACATGGGGCCGTAGCGGTGGTCAGCGGAGACGGCGACCTGCCAGGCGTTGCGGAGGTTGATGACGGCGCCCACGGCCGCCAGCACCCCGCGACGGTTCAGCCGGAGGTTCAGGGCTGCGCGCCAGAACCTGGCGAACAGTCGTTGCCCGGTGAGCGGCCGGTTGGTGACCGAGTAGGGGAACACCTCGACGAGGTGGGCGTGGGGGAGCGTGTCGCGCAGGGCGTCGAGGAAGGCGCGTTCGCGAGGCGCGAAGGTGTGTTCGGCGACCACGTGAATGCCGGAGAGGAACACGATGAACGCCTGCGGGTCACGGACGGTGTCGGGGGAGGGTAGCGCGGGTTCTTCCTCGGCGAGCGTTTCGGTGCCGAACCAACCGGCGTACCAGCCGAGGGTTTCGAGCGGAGCGAGGAGCCCTACGGCCAGCCAGCCGAGCGTGAGGATGAGGAGGAGCGTGGTCGGGTCGGGCATCAGGGCGTCCTTGCGCCTCGTGGTGCGCGGGGTTGGATGATGCGCGGGCGAATCCTTCGCGTCAGGGCGACGATGGGGCGTCCGACGAGGCGTGCGATGGCTTCGCTGAGGAGCCAGGCGGCACCGAGCACGAGCAGGGTGTCGATGCGTTCGAGGCCCAGCGTGGCGCGCGATCCGATGGCGAGCGCCAGATACGTCCAGAGGGTGAGGATCACCCCAATACCACTTCCGAAGTACGGCGTGAAGGTGAGGAAGGAGAAGAGGCGGGGCGCATGCGCGAGGCCCACGACGCGGACGAGGGTGGTGAAGGCCACGTCGCGGCCGAGGAGCAGGCGGGCGGCGACGTCAAGGGCGAGTCCCCATACGACGACGGAGAGCGTGAAGACGAGAGCGCCGGTGAGGAGGCCGAGCGCGAAGCGCCAGGGTCGGGCGCGGCTGGCGAACAGGGCGACGCTCTGACCGAGGGCGTTGGAGAGTCCGGAGAGGAGCAGGATGACGAGGGCCAGCGTGGCGCCGTGCCCATCGTTGGCGTAGGTGAGGAAGGTGCGCGGGTCGAGCGCGAGCGCGCCGCCGATCAGGCTGCCGTAGGGGAGGGGTGTGGGCTCCATGTCACGGGTGGTGATGGTGGGCGTGTGCGGTTTCGCCCGGTTTCAGGGGAAGGCGTCCGCCGCGGAACATGGCGGTGGCGATGAGCGTGGTGACGGGAACGGCGAGGATCAGGCCGATGGAGCCGACGAGCGTGTGCACCACTTCGGCTGCAATCAGTTCGAGGTTCACGGCGCGCGAGAACCCGAATTCGCTTTGGCCGAGGAGGACGAGGAGGGGGAGCGCGGCTCCGGTGTAGGCGAGGACGAGGGTGTTGACGAGGGAGCCGATGTGGTCGAGGCCGACGTTCATGCCGCGGCGGTAGAGACCGAGGCTGGTGAGTTCGGGGTCGGCATGCGCCAGTTCGCGGACGACGCTGGCTTGCACGATGGTGATGTCGGTGAGGGCGCCGAGCGCGCCGATGAGGAGGCCGGCGAGCATGAGGCCGCGCAGTTCGACGGCGGGGATGCTGGCCGCGATCATGGCGGCATCCTCGGAACCGTAGCCGGTGAGGTGTGCGAGGTCCGCGAAGAAGATGCCGAGCAGCATCGTGGCGACGGCTGCGAGGAACGTGCCGATGAGGGCGGCGGTGGTGGACCAGTTGACGCCGTGGACGAAGTAGATGGCGAGGATGAGGATGCCGCCCACGCCGAGGAGGGAGACGAGGACCGCGTTCTGTCCGGCCGTGATGGCGGGGATGAGGAATTGGATGATCAGCAAGAGACTCGCTCCGGTGGCGACGAAGGCGCGAAGGCCTTTGAAGCGGGCGACGAGGACGGAGACGGCGAGGAAGCTGGCGATGAGGATGAGGAGTGCGGGGCGCCGAATCCAGTCGGCAACGACGTAGGTGCGTGCGCCGTCGGGCCCAGGACTGTAGTACACCTCGACGCGGTCACCGACCTCGAAGGGGGGGAGGTCCTCACC
Organism: uncultured Trueperaceae bacterium; assembly: GCA_913062675.1. Classification (GTDB taxonomy): domain Bacteria; phylum Deinococcota; class Deinococci; order Deinococcales; family Trueperaceae; genus SLSQ01. Next base: position 3,765 of record CAJXWR010000089.1, on the reverse strand, counting down.
GCTGAAGGGATCGGGGCCTGGCAGGGTGGCTTCGAGGACGCGGCCGTCGGCGAGTTCGACGAGCGCAGTTCCGGCAGCGTCGTCCGCTTGGGCGATGCGGCGGATGGTGCCCTCGACGTAGCCGATGTCGGGCGTGCTGGCCGTGGCTCCTTGGGCAGGCGTGTCGTTTGGCGCGCCTTGCGCGAGCGTGAGGGTGGAGGCGAGGAAGGCGAGGAGGAGCAGGACGCGGCGCATGGGGAAGCTCCCTATTTGGGCTTGGGGGTTTGGCAGTCGCTGCAAAGGCCGTACAGGGTGAGGGCGTGATCTTCGACTTGGAAGCCGCCTGGGAGGGTGACCCCTTGCAGCGTTTGGACGGGGCAGTCCGCTTCGAGTTCGAACACGCGGCCGCACGTGCGGCAACGGAAGTGGTGGTGGTGGCCCCGGCCTGAGGGTTCGTAACGGGTGGCGTCGTCGGGGAGGTGCACGGCGGTGATGGCGCCGGCCTCTTCGAGTCGCGCGAGGTTGCGGTACACCGTGGCGAGTCCAAGGTTGGGGTGGTCTCGACGGGCCGCGTCGTGGACCTGCTGCGGGGTGAGTGGGCCCGGGGCGTCACTCAAGGCGGCAAGGATGGCGCGGCGTTGCACGGTGGTGCGTTGCATGGTTATTAGTGTACCGGTCAGGTGTCGTCGGTCTCGTTCAGGTGGGGCGGGGTGCGGGTGAGCATGGGGCCGAGCGGATGGCCGCCGAGGAGGTGCATGTGGAGGTGGTCGACCTCCTGACCTCCGTGCTCCTTGCAGTTGATGATGAGGCGGTAGCCGTCCTCGGCAATGCCTTCTGCCTCGGCGATGCGCCTCGCGACCGTCATCATGCGTCCCAGGATGGGTTCATGGTCCGCCTCCACGTCGGCGGCGGTGGGGATGGGTTCGTTGGGAACGATGAGGACGTGGACGGGCGCTTGGGGCGCGATGTCGCGGAAGGCGGTGACGTAGCCGTCCTGGTGGAGGACGTCGGCCATGATTTCGCCACGGACGATCTTGCTGAAGAGGGTGTCGTTCTCGTCGCTCATGCGCTCATTCTACGTGGCGGCGGCGCGGAGTTCGGACATGGTGAACAGGGGGGAGAGGGTGACGCCGATGTCGGCGAGGGCTTCACGTCCGCCGGCTTCCCGGTCGATGACGCACACGGCGTGCTCGACGATGGCGCCACGGTCGCGGAGGTCCTGGGTGGAGAGGGCGAGTTGCCCGCCGCTGGTGACGACGTCTTCGACGACGAGGAGGCTGCGTCCTTTCACGTCTCCTCCCTCGGCGAGTTTGGCGGTGCCGTAGGTTTTGGCTTCCTTGCGGACGAAGAGGGCGTGCAGCCCGGTCTTTTGCGCGAGGATCACGGCGAGGGGGATGCCGCCGGTTTCGAGCCCGGCGAGCGCCTCCGTGCCTTCGGGGACGAGGGGGGCGAGGGCGTCGCCGATGGCGGCGAGGAGGGCGGGGTCGGCCTCGAAGAGGTACTTGTCGAAGTACTCGTGGCTGACGGCGCCGCTGCGTAGCGTGAAGGTGCCGGTGAGGTGGGAAGCGTCGTAGATGGCGCGGGCGAGTTCGTCGCGGGTCATGCGGCATGCTACCGGTTTCGACCGCTCTCCCGGTTGAGTTCGTGGGCGTGGGTGTGCTACACTCTTCACTTGCCGGCTCGTCAGGCGCGCCGGTGATCTCAACGAGAGACGATCGTGCGCTCAGCGCGCGTCGCACGAATCACGAAGGAGTCATCACCATGCCGCGTGTTTGCGCCGTTACGGGAAAAAAGACGAAGAGCTCGCTGACCTCGAAGCGTAAGGGTTCGCCCAAGAAGCGCGGGGGCGTCGGCCTGAAGCAGGTGGGTGTGCACAAGCGCATGGTGAAGCCGAATCTGCAGAAGCGCACGATTTGGGTCGACGGCAAGCCTCAAAAGGTCTGGTTGTCGGCGAAGGCCATTCGCAGCATGGACCCGTCTGCGTTCGTCAACCCCAACAAGTAACCCCAGGCGATGCGCGGTTGTCCGCGCAATCCCGTGAAGCCGTGTGCCGGTTCGTTCGCGAACCGGCACCGCATTTTGGGTGGGAGTTGACATGTTGGGGAAGGTTGGCTACGCTCACCCCATGTTGAGAATGAAATCTCATTATCAGTCGTTGTTCCGTTTGCCGTCCGCAACCGCCATCGCCCTTCTCGCCCTGTTGACTCTAGGCAACGTGCACGCCCAAATCCTCGTAAGCATCGAACCCTACCGGGAACTCGCCGAACGCCTTGCGCCCGATCAGGACGTCACCGTCCTGCTCCCCCCAGGCGCCAGTCCCCACGGCTACGACCCGTCCCCGCGCGACGTCGCGCGCATCGCCGACGCCGATTGGATCGTCATGAACGGGGGCGGCGTCGATAACTTCATCGCCGACCTCATGGAGGCAGCGGGAAGCAACGCGCACACCTTCGTCGCCGTCGATGCACTCGGTCAAAGCGAACTCCTCGCCTCCCAAGGCGACGATGCGCACGATCATGCCGAAGAGGATCATGACCACGGCGCTGAAGAGGACCATGGCCACGAGGACGATGCGCATGAGCATGGTGAAGAGGATCATGGCCACGGCGCTGAGGAAGAACATGCCCATGGTGAAGAGGATCACGATCACGTCGATGCACCCCATGACCATGACGACGAAGCCCACGACCACGACCACACGGGTCCAAACGTGCACGTGTGGCTCGATCCCACCCGCATGATCACGATCACCCACGCCCTGGCCGACGCCCTCGCCGCCGAAGACCCCACGCGGGCTGATGCGATCCAGCAACGCGCCGACGCCTACGTCCGCGAACTCGAAGCGCTCGACGCCGAGATCGCCGAGCTCCTCGCCCCCTACGAAGGTGCAGCCTTCATCCCCTTCCACGACGCCTGGCCCTACTTCGCCGAGCGGTACGGCCTCCAACTCGTCATGGAGATCGAACCCTTCCCCGGCCGCGAACCCACCGCCCGCCAACTCGCCGCTGCCATCGCCATCATCGAGGAATACGGAGCGACCGCCATCTTCTCCGAAGTGCAACTCCCCGACCGCCCCGCCCAAGTCCTCGCCGACGAAGCCGGGGTCGCCCTCGGCATTCTCGACCCCCTCGGCGGAAGCGAAGCGCGACCGACGTACCACGACCTCGTTCGCTACAATGCTCAGGTGATCGCCGAAACCCTCACACCCACCCAGCCATGACCGAAATCCTGCACGGCAACCCCGAGCATGCAGCCAGCCCCGCAACGAGCGGGGCTGCTGCGTCGACCCAACGCACCGCTGCAGCGAACGCGGTCACCGTGCAGTCGCTCACCGTACGACTCGGTGACGTCGACATCCTCCAAGACGTCACGTTCACCCTTCCCGAACGACGCTTCCTCGCCATCATCGGACCCAACGGAGCCGGGAAGTCCACGCTCGTCAAGGTCCTCCTCGGTCTCGTTCCCCCTCGGCACGGCACGGTCGAGGTGCTCGGACGTGCACCCGGCACGGCCCCCACCCACATCGGCTACGTGCCCCAACTCAAAACGTTCGACCGAACCTTCCCCGCCACCGCCCTCGAACTCGTCGTATCCGGCATTCGACACGGCTGGCCTGCCCGCATCAAGAAACACGAACGAGAAGCCGCCTGCCACGCCCTCGAACGCGTCGGGGCCACCCGCCTCCGCGACCGACCCCTCGCACGCCTCTCGGGCGGCGAACTTCAGCGCGCCTACCTTGCCCGCGCGCTCGCTCGCACCCCCAGGCTCGTCATCCTCGACGAGCCC
>CAJXWR010000088.1 GCA_913062675.1 uncultured Trueperaceae bacterium | reverse complement strand
CGCTGATGAGCCCCTCCCCCGTTGCCGCGAGCCGCTCGATGACGGGCAGGATGCGCGCGCGCTCCTCGTCCGGCTCGACCGGCGTCGCGCCCGGCCGCGTCGACTCGCCCCCCACGTCGACGATCATCGCTCCTGCCTCCCAGGCGGCGCGCCCCGCCGAAACGGCGGCGTCGACGCCAGCGTGCATCCCCCCGTCACTGAAACTGTCGGGCGTGACGTTGAGGACCGCCATCAGCGCGGTTCCCTGCCAGGCGCGTCGGTACCCCTTCGCATCGCGTTCGGCTCCGGGTACGGGGTCGCGCCAGTACAACTGGTGAAGGACGGGTCGATTCACGCGCGCGACGATAGCACCGGCCCGCGCCAGTCGTCGGGGCGTGAACCGAGACCGAGCCGCCAGGCGACCGCTTCGGCGACGCGCACTCCGGCGTGACCATCCCCGTAGGGGTTGGCTGCGCGGCGCATCGCATCAAGGCTCGCCTCGTCAGCGAGCAAGGCTTCGAGCTTGCCGCGGACGACGGCCGGGTCGTTACCCACGAGTTGCAGGACGCCCGTCTCGACGCCCTCGGGCCGCTCGGTCACGTTGCGCACGACCGCAACGGGCACGCCGAGGGCGGCACCCTCCTCCTGCAACCCGCCCGAGTCGGTGACGATGAGGCGACTCGCGGCGAGCCACGCCACCATCTGCGGGTAGGCAACCGGTGGGTGAACGGAAACGTTCTGGGCGCCCTCCACGGCGGGGAGCACGGCGTCCCGCACGACGGGATTGAGGTGCACGGGCCACACGAAGTGGTGGTCGGGATGCTGACGTGCCACGTCCGCGATGGCGCTCGCGAGTTCCGCCATCACCGGGAGGTTCTCGCGCCTGTGAAGCGTGATCGTCACGAGCGGCGTGCCGTCGCGCGCCTCTTCGGGCAGGTCGACACGCTTCGCGACGTGGCGTACGGCGTCCACCGCCGTGTTGCCCGTCACGACGATGCGATCCTCGCGCTTTCCCTCCCGCAGGAGGTTCGCCTTCGCGCCGTGCGTGGGTGCAAGGTCGAGTTCGGTGAGGACGTCCGTCAAGCGGCGGTTCGCCTCCTCGGGGAACGGTTGACGCAAATCGTGGCTCCGCAGTCCCGCCTCGACGTGCCCGACGGGAATGTCGAGGTAGTGCGCGGCCAACGCCACGGCGAACGTCGTGGTGGTGTCCCCATGCACGAGAACGAACGCCGGCTCAGCACTGCGTAACGCCTCGGCTGCGGCTGGCACGATGCGCGCCACGAGATCGTGGAGCGATTGCGACGCCTGCATGACGTTCAGGTCGGCGTCGGCGCGAAGATTGAAGACGCGAAGCATGTCGTCGAGCTGTTCACGATGCTGACCGGTCGCGAGCAACCATGGCTCGAGGGCAGCGTGAGCTTGGAGCGCCTCGATGACGGGAGCGAGTTTCGAGACTTCGGGGCGCGTACCGAACGCCACGGCGACACGTTGCCGCTCGGTGGAAGCCGTTGGCGTCACCGGTCGCGGCGTTCCGCGACCGAGGCGGGGTGCAGCGCGCGTTCCGCGGCACGGACTTCGAGCCAACGCAGCGCACTCGCACCACCGGTGGTCAAAACGGCGAGGAGGGCTGTCGCGAACAGCATGACGGGGGGCGTGTTGGCAAGCACCATGCCCGCCACGCCGAGCAGCAACGTGGCCGCCCAGAGGGTGAGGACGACGCCCCGCTCGCTGCGACCCCGAGCGCGGAGGAGGTCGTGAAGGTGATCATTGTGCGCGCGGGCTGGATTGACGCCTCGCCGCATGCGACGCAACGTGACCTGCGTGATGTTGAGCACGGGCAGGCCGAGGATGAGCACGGGCGCGGCGATCGTCACCGCCGCGGTGACCTTCAAGGCGCCCAGGATGCTCGCGGCCGCCAGCACGTAGCCCAGCAGGTAGGCGCCCGCATCTCCCATGAAGATGGCGGCGGGGCCAGCGTTGTGCCGCAGGAAGCCGATCGCTGCGCCCGCGAGGGCGGCGAGCAGTAGGACGGCACCGCCACGACCATCGACCTGCAGCGCGACGGCGAGCAGGCTCATGCTGCCAATCGCCGCAACGCCGGAGGACAGCCCATCGACGCCATCGATGAAGTTGAAGGCGTTGGTGAACCCGACGATCCAGAGAATCGTAAGGAGGGCGGCGAAGGTCTCGCCGAAGAACACGAAGCCACCCTCACCCGTCCACCGCGCCAACGGGGACGCGGCGAAGTAGTTCGTCACGAACGCAATCGTCACGCCGTTGGCGACGAGCACGCCAGCGGCGACGGTCTGCACCGCGAGTCGCATCGCGACCGGCAATTCCCACAGGTCGTCGAGCAGTCCAACGAGCGTCATGAGGATGCCGCCGAGCACGATGGCGAGCAGGGCCGAACGGTCACCCGTGACGGCCTCGGGTGCGAACGCCGCCCCGAGCGCAACCGCGACGAGGAACCCCCCGAGCAGCGCCAGGCCGCCCACGTTCGGCACGTCGCCACGGTGCACGCGGCGGCCCGCGCCATGACGTCCACCCCCAGCCTGAACCGCACCGACGCGGAGCGCGAACCGGCGGATGGGTGGGACGAGCAGCAGCACGATGATGAGCGACGCGAGGAACGCGCCAATCGCGAGGGGTAACAGTGGAAGGACCAAACCGGTCACGAAGGCATCGTACCCGCCTGGGAGCCCGTCCGCATGCGAGATGCTTCTCCCCTCACACCCGGGTTTGGCTGGGCCTGAGGCGCCTCAGCGCGTGCCGTAGATTCGGTCGCCGGCATCCCCAAGTCCGGGCACGATGTACCCATGGTCGTTGAGGCGCTCATCGAGGGCGGCGAGCACGATCTGCACGTCGGGATGCGCCTTCTCGACCACGGCGACGCCCTCGGGTGCCGCGAGGATGCAGAGCAACCGTATGTGGTGCGCACCCTCGTCCTTCAAACGGTCGATGGCCGCCACCGCGCTCCCGCCGGTGGCGAGCATCGGATCGAGGAGGAAGGTGTCCCGCTCGGCAATGTCCCCAGGCAACTTGGCGTAGTAACTCACGGGCTCCAGGGTTTCCGGATCGCGGTACAGCCCGACGTGCCCGACCCTTGCGCTTGGAATCAGGTCGAGGATGCCTTCGACCATGATGAGCCCGGCACGCAGAATGGCGACGAGCGCAAGCTTCTTCCCCGCCAGGCGCCGCACGGTGGCGGTGGCGACGGGCGTCTCCACCTGCGCCTCCTCCAGTTCGAGGTCACGCATGGCTTCGAACGCCATGAGCATCGAGATTTCCGCGGACAAGTCCCGGAAATCGCGAACCGACGTGTCCTTGTCCCGCAGGATCGACAGTTTGTGTTGGATGAGCGGGTGGTCGATGATCTGGTACGCCACGGTAATCCTCCATCGAGCGCGTGGTGTTCGCGCGTGGGCAGCGAAACGGCCGTCCTCGCGGACGGCCGGCTCCAGCATGGCGGAGAGGGTGGGATTCGAACCCACGGTACCGCGCAAGCAGTACAACGGTTTTCGAGACCGTCCCGTTCAACCACTCCGGCACCTCTCCAGGTGTCGAGCGGGCGCCCAGCGCCCCGCGGGGAGAAAATACCACGGCAGGTCGAGCCGGGGGCCTTTCGCGCCATGAGCTGAGTTGGCACGGTTCACGCGCTTCGCGGTGGCGGGTCACCGCTCTCGAACGTGAAGAACGCGGGCAGACGCTTGACCCCGTGGGGTGCCGCGGATACGATTCTTAGGTCCCGTGGTCGGGGCGCGTTGGCCCGTCGTCTAATGGCAGGACAACCGGTTTTGGTCCGGTCGGTCGGGGTTCGAATCCCTGCGGGCCAGCCAACACGCCTCCACCACGGGCTTTTTCATGCCTTTTCGAGCGTATTTGGTTCCGTTGCATCGGCCAAGCGGCGCCCTGCATACACGTCGAAGCGCGTCGTTGCACCACGCAGGCTCCCGCTCACGCCAGGTGCCAACATGGGCGCCTTGAGGGGACGCTTGACCACGACGCGGTTCGAGGCGACGCCTTGCGCCACCTCCTGGAGGGCGCGTTCCTCGTCCGTTGCGTCGTTGCTGGGCTCCCCGAGCCAGGCGCGCAGAAACGCTGCGTCGCGCCGTTTCGCTCCACCCCGGAGGCGGGGGTACATCGGATCGAGCACGACCACGTCGGGCGGGGGTCGCACCTCGGCGAGCAGGCGCCGGGCGTCCCCCTGAAGCACGCGCATGCGGCTCGCAAGGTCGCGCAGATCGGCGCCGGTAGCCTGGTTGGCGCGATGCAGTGCATCTTCGAGAAGCACGGCGAGGAGCGGGTCGCGTTCGATGGCGGTGACCCGCATGCCTGCGCGTGCGAGGGCGAGCGCATCTTTCCCAAGCCCCGCGGTTGCATCGACGACGTGCAGGGTGCCCGCGCGACGCGAGCTACGCACGGCACGGACAATGGGATCGCGACCCGGCCGGCCCACTTCGAGATTCACGCGAACGGTGCCTAGTGGGGCGTCCCCGTCCCGCCACGTCACGCTCAGACCGTCGTGCGTTGCCCACAACGTGAAGGGTGCATTCGCTGAACCCTCGCCCCATGCGACGGGTACCCCAAGCGTCGCGGCGAGCTCCTTTGCGATCGCCTCGCAATCGGGATCGGCGCTGACGACGAGACCTCGCTGCGAAGCAAGCGTGTCGGACATGGGGTCACGGTACCGGGTCGGTGGGTGAAGGACGGTCGCTTCGCCCCTCCGGGGGTTGGCATGCTACATTGCAAGGGATTCGAGGCATATGCTTTCGAGGCGGACGCTCGAAACGGCGTCGCCTTTGATTCGTAAGCATATTGCTTGTTTGACCAACGATAGGGTCGTTCGATTTTCGAGGAGGTAGTCATGCAACAGATCGACCTCGCGCAACGTCGCGCCAACGCCGTCACCCGTGCCGCCGCATCCGTCCACCCCATCTACCCCGCCAAGGCGCAAGGAAGCTACGTGTGGGACGCCGACGGCAACAAGTACCTCGACTTCAGTGCCGGCATTGCGGTCATGAACGTCGGTCATTCCCACCCCAAAGTCATCGAAGCCGTCACGCGCCAGGCGCAGGAGTTCCAGCACCTCTGCTTCGCCGTCGGCATGCACGACTCCTACATCGAACTCGCCGAGCGCCTCAACGCCCTCGCCCCAGGCCACGACCCGAAGAAGACGTTCTTCATCAACACGGGCGCCGAAGCGGTGGAGAACGCCGTGAAGATCGCGCGCGTCGCGACCGGCCGGCAAGGCATCGTGGCGTTCACCCACGCGTTCCACGGGCGCACCCACATGGCGCTCTCGCTGACCGCCAAGGCGCACCCGTACAAGGCGCCCTTCGCGCCCCGCGCCGCGGAGATCTACCGCGCCGACTACCCCTACTGCTACCGCTGCCCATTCGGTGGACGCGACGCCAACGGCGGTTGTTGCCAACATGACGTGGAACGCATCCGCGAACAGGTCTCGACCGTCATTGGTGAGGACCAGGTCGCGGCGTTCCTCATCGAACCGGTTGCCGGTGAGGGCGGCTTCATCCCCGCACCCCGCTCGTTCCTTCGCGCCCTGCGCGACTACGCCACGGAGATTGGCGCGCTGTGGATCGACGACGAGGTCCAAGCCGGCATGGGCCGCACCGGCGCCTGGTGGGCGGTCGACCATCACGACCTGCAACCCGACCTGGTGACCACCGCGAAGGCGCTCTCCTCCGGCTTCCCCCTCGGGGCCGTCGTCGGGCGCAGCGACGTGATGGACGCCCCCGGCCCCGGCCACCTGGGCTCCACCTTCGGTGGGAACCCCGTCTCGATTGCAGCCGCCCTCGCCACCATCGACGTCATCGAGGAGGAAGGCCTCCTCGCCCGCGCGACGCTCATCGGCGAGCGCTTTACCCACATGCTTCACGCCCTCCAGGCCGAGTTCCATCAGATCGGCGACGTGCGCGGCGTGGGCGCCATGGTCGGCATCGAGTTCGTCAAGGATGACGCCAAGACGCCCGACAAGACGGTGGTGGAGCACATCGTGGAGCACGCCCGCGATGACGGAATGATCCTCCTTCCCACCGGAACGTTCGGCAACGTCATTCGCCTCTTGCCTCCGCTCACCCTGAGCGACGCGGAGATCGACGAGGGCCTCGCGAAGCTCGAAGCGGCAATCCGCAAGAGCCTCGCTGCCCAGCCCGTTCCCGCCTGACCCACACGCCCCAAACCAATCCTCGAAACGAAGACGCGCGCCGCCCGAACCACCGGGCGGCGCGCGTCAAACATGCGGGGAGTGGCGCGTCAGGCGCCGTCGCCTTGCTCGATGGGCACGCCCACCATGTTCCCCCACTCCGTCCAACTGCCATCGTAGTTCCGGACGTTGGGGTACCCCAGCAGGTACCGCAACACGAACCAGCTGTGGGAACTACGCTCGGCAATCCGGCAGTAGGCGATGACCGGCTTGTCGGGCGTCACGCCCGCCCCCTCGTACAAGGCGGCGAGCTCGCTACGCGGCTTGAACGTTCCGTCCTCACGAACCGCTTGCGCCCACGGGATGTTCGCCGCGCCTGGCACGTGCCCCCCGCGAAGCGCACCTTCCTGCGGGTACTCGGGCATGTGCAACCGTTCCCCGGTGTACTCCGCCGGGCTGCGCACGTCCACGAGCGCACCCGTCCCGTCCTTCACGCGCAGGAGGTGCTGCATGACGTCATGCGAGAACGCGCGGATGGACGCATCACGGTAAGGCACGGCGTACGACCCGGGCACCGGGTCGGGCGTCTCCGCGGTGGTAGGTCGCGCCTCCGCCATCCACTTCTGCCGTCCCCCGTCCATCAGGCGCACGTCGGCATGCCCGTTGTACTTGAAGAACCAGAAGGCGTACGCCGCCCACCAGTTCGACTTGTCGCCGTACAGCACGACGGTATCGGCATTGGAGATGCCCTTGCGCTCCATCAACGAGGCGAACCCCGCCTCATCGATGAAGTCGCGCACGTCGGCACGCTGCAACTCCGTGTGCCAATCCAACTTCACGGCCCCCGGGACGTGCGCCTGCTCGTACAACAGGACGTCCTCGTCCACCTCGACGATGCGGACGGTGGGATCCTCGAGGCGGCTTGCCACCCAATCGGTGTCGACGAGTACTTCGGGATGCGCGTATTCCTGCATCATGTTCAACTCCTCCTCCACGGTCTCACTCGAAGAATGGTCGGCCCGCGGGCCGTCCAGCGTCCCTCATGTGTACCGCGCACCCCGCGACACGTTCGGTGAGCGAGCCGACGGAGCCTGCTAGCATGCAGGCGTGCTACGCATCGCCCCATCCCTCCTCGCCGCCGATCCTGCCCACCTCGGTGACGCCATCGCCATGGCCGAAGCTGCGGGCGCGGACTGGTTCCATCTCGACGTGATGGACGGCCACTTCGTCCCCAACATCACGTTCGGGCCCGCAACGGTGCGCGCCTGCCGCGAAGCAAGCCAAGCCACGATGGACGTGCACCTCATGGTCGCGAACCCCGCTGCATGGGTGGATCCCTTCGCCGACGCGGGTGCCGACATTCTCACGATCCACGCCGAGACGGACCCGCACCTGCACCGCACGCTGCAGCGCATTCAAGCGCGAGGCATCCGTACCGGACTGGCGGTGAACCCCCTCACCCCACTCGACGTCATCCATGACGCCCTGCCCCTCCTCGACCTCGTGCTCATCATGAGCGTCAACCCGGGGTTCGGTGGGCAAACGTGGATCGAAGCGACGTCCGACCGGCTCGCTCAGGTTCGCACCTGGCGCGATTCGCAACGCCTCTCGACCCTCATCGAGGTGGATGGCGGCGTGAACGACACCACCGCCCGGTTGGCTGCAGCTGCAGGCGCGGACGTCCTCGTCGCCGGCAGCGCCGTGTTCAAGGGGGAAGGAACGCTCGAAGCGCGCTTCAGGCGGTTGCAGGATGCCGCCACCGAGGGGCGCGGCACACCCAACCCTTCGCGGTAACCCAGGTGCTACGCGGGCGACGCGCCCGCCGACGTTTCGGCGAAGCGTCCCAATTGCCGGAACCGCTCCCGGCGACCCTCGAGCCAGCGATCGGGCGTTTGCGCCTGAAGGAGCGCCAACTCCTCACGAAGCACGGCCGCAACGTTCGCCATCGCCATCTCGGGATGCCGGTGCGCACCCCCGACCGGTTCGGGAATCACGCGATCGACGATGTCCAACTCATGGAGATCGTGGGCCGTGAGACGCAACGCCTCCGCCGCCTTGGGTGCTTCCGCCGCATCCCGCCACAGGATCGCCGCGCAGGACTCCGGACTGATCACGCTGTACGTCGCGTTCTCCATGATCAACACGCGATTCGCCACGCCAATCGCGAGTGCGCCGCCCGAGCCACCCTCACCAATCACGATCGAGACGGCGGGGACGC
>CAJXWR010000087.1 GCA_913062675.1 uncultured Trueperaceae bacterium | reverse complement strand
ACCATTCCCTCGAATGGAGACGCCGAGACGCAGGTCGACGAGCACGAGACGATCCTCAGCCTCGAGAACCTCGAACTCAGCAACCGCGTCCTCCACTCCCTCCAAGAGGAAGGCATCGACTCGGTCAACGCCCTCATGGCGCTCTCCGAGCGCGACCTCAAGCGCGTGAGTGGCGTCGGTGAGAAGTCGCTCGACGAAATCCGTGAACGCCTCAGCGCGCACGGCATGAAACTCAAGGAGTAACCGATGCGTCACCTCTCCGCCGGCCGGAAACTGAACCGAAACAGCAGCCACCGCATTGCGCTCGCTCGGAGCCAAGCGACTGCCCTGTTCCGTCACGGCCGCATCAAAACCACGCTGGTGAAAGCCAAGAACCTGCAACCGTACGTCGAGAAGCTCATCACCACCGCGCGCGGCGGCGACCTGCACGCCCGTCGCCTCGTGGCCCGCGAGATTCACGACAACGACGTGCTCCGCAAGCTCATGGACGACATCGCCCCCGCCTTCCAGGAACGCAAGGGCGGCTACACGCGCATCTACCGCCTCGGCAACCGCCGCGGTGATGCTGCGCAAGAAGCGTTCATCGAGCTCGTTCGCGACGAAGCCTAGCTTCCCGCACCACCGGGTACCTCACGACTGCCGCCCTTCGGGGCGGCAGTCGTCATGTGTCATCCGTCGCAGAGCGTGGGGCTAAACGACGTGCCAGGTCCCGACCACGCCACGCCCAGCAAATCCGCCACCGTCGCCCCCACGTCACTGAACCCCCCACGCGTCCCCAAGGTGCGCCCCGCCGCGTGAGGTCCCACCGCCAGCAGCAAACCGTACTCGCGCGTGTGGTCCGTACCGTGCCAGGTTGGATCGTTGCCATGGTCGCTCACGAGGATCAACACGTCGTCCTCGCCACGCGCAGCCAGGAAATCCGGAAGCCTGTCATCGAATGCCCGCAGCGCCTCTCCGTACCCCTGCACGTTCCGTCGGTGCCCATACACGGCATCGAAATCCACGAGGTTCGTGAAAACCAGGCCATCGATCCCCTCCTTCATGGCCTGCAGGGTGAGCTCGATCCCCTCCTCGTTTCCAGACGTCTTTCGAACCTCGCTAATCCCCGAACCGTCATAAATGTCGCCAATCTTGCCCACGGCAACGACCTCACGGCCCGCCTCCTGTAACGCATCGAGCACGGTCCGCGGCGGCGTCACCGACAAGTCACGCCGTGCGCCATGCAACCGTTCGAACGCCCCCACGGAACCCCGGAACGGACGCGCAATGACACGCGCTACGGCGTTGGGTCCCGTCAAGATCTCACGAGCCGCCTCGCACCAGGCGTACAACGTGTCGAGCGGGACCACGTCCACGTGCGCCGCAACTTGAAACACGCTGTCGGCACTCGTGTACACGATCGGTGCACCGGTTCGAAGATGCTCGGGCCCCAAACGATCCAGGATCTCCGTACCGCTGGCCGCCTCGTTCCCCAAGTGGGGTCGCCCCGTGACTGCATCGAACGCCGACATCACCGAATCGGGGAAACGAGGGAAGGTCCGAAACGGCTCCTCGAGGATGACCCCCATGAACTCCCAGTGCCCCGTCGTCGTGTCCTTCCCAGGCGACCGTTCCTCCATGCGGCCAAACGCACCCACCGGCGTCGTCACCGCCGGTACCGAGTGCACGCCCTCCACGTGTCCCAAGCCCAAGGATGCAAGGTTCGGAAGTGACACGCCGGTCGCTGCGACCGTGTGGTCGAGCGTATGCGCGCCTTCATCCCCGAACGTCTCCGCGTCCGGCAGGGCGCCCACCCCCACGGAATCCAACACCACGATGGTCACCGTCATGAAGCGAGCATACCCACCCTCCGCAGCGTCCCGGTACGTACGCCACGAGGAAGCCTGCCATACTGTGCACGTGCCGTACACCGCCACCCTCGTCGAACCCATTCGACGGACCGTCGAGAAGCTCGCGCCTGAAGCCCGGCGCATCCTACTCGCCGTTTCGGGCGGCAGCGACTCGGTCGCCCTCCTCCGCGCGCTGCACGGCGCCGAACGGTACGACCTGCACGTCGCCCATCTCGATCACGCCATCCGCGATGACAGCGCCGAGGACGCCACGTGGGTCGAGGCGCTGTGCCAACGCCTTCACCTCCCCATCACCGTCGAACGAATCGACGTCCCCGAGGCAGCGCGTGAACAGCGAGGCAACCTCGAGGACGTTGCGCGGACCATCCGCTATGCCTTCCTCACGCGCGTCGCCAAGACGCACGCATGCGACGTCGTCGCCACCGCGCACACCCGCAACGATCAAGCCGAAACGGTGCTCATGCAACTCCTCCGCGGCAGTGCGCACCCGCGCGGTATCGAGCCAAGCCTAGGACGCGTGATTCGCCCACTCCTCGATCACTCCAAGGATGACCTCCGTGGCTACCTCGACAGCATCGATCAACCCTGGCGAGACGATCGCGGCAATCGCGACGTCACCCGCGATCGCGCCTGGATTCGCCACGAAGTCCTCCCCAAGCTCGAACGGCGGCGGCCCGGAGCGACCGTGCGCCTCGCGCGCTTCGGGCATACGCAGCGTGACCAGGCGGACCTGCTCGAGGAAGAGGCCAGGCGCCGGTTCGGAACCGCCGCACTTCCACGCGATGCTCTACAACGCGCACCCTTCGCACTGCAACGCGAAGCGCTCAACCTCATGGTCCGGCGTGCCGGCGGCACGGTGAGCGGTGTTCATCTCGACGCTCTTCTCGACGCGCTACCCGGACGCGACCTTTACCGGCGTGACCTACCAGGCAACGTACGCGTCCGCATGCTGCCTCGCACCGTCGACGCCTTTGCCATCCAGCCCAGCGTGCCCAAACCCGCGTGGGAAGGACGAGCCATCGACACGCCCGAGAGCTTGCCTGAGGGCGCACCCACCGCGCTCCTGGAGGATGGACCGCTCGTCCAACGCACCCCCAAGCCAGGCGACCGCATCCGCCTCCACGGAGGCCGGCGCACCGTCGCCGATCTCCTGGGCGAGCACGGCGTGCCACGCGAGTCGCGCGCCACCTGGCCCATCCTCGCGCGCGGGGACGACGTCGTATGGATCAAGGACGTGGCGGTCGAGGCAGGTATCGACGCGGACGAAGCTGACCCCGACCGACGGTTCATGCGCCGCGCGCTCGAACTCGCCCGGGAAGCGGCCGAAAGGGGAGAGGTGCCCATTGGAGCCGTCCTCGTTCGCGATGGACACATCATCGGGGAGGGCGCCAACGCCCGGGAGAGGCGTCACGACCCGAGCGCCCACGCGGAGATCCTCGCCATGCGAGCCGCGGCCGAACACGACGATGATTGGCGCCTCCAAGGCGCAACGCTCTACGTCACGCTCGAACCGTGCCCCATGTGCGCCGGTGCCGTGCTCGAAACCCATCTCGATCGCCTCGTCTGGGGTGCCGACAACCCCCGCGATGGTGCGCTCGGTAGCGTCGTCGACCTATCCGCAGGACCGTTCAAGCGTGTCCCTGCCCTACGCAGAGGCGTCCTCGCCGCGGAAGCGGAGCGCCTCCTCCAAGACACCTTCGAAGAACGCCGCTGACATCGCTCGGTGACGCCCGTCGATAGGCAAGGAGAACCGTTGGAAACGGGCATCCCCAACTCAGAAATGAGCATGACCCGTGGGTATGATGCCGCAGATGAAGATTCGTAACTTCTCCATCATCGCGCACGTGGATCACGGAAAATCCACGCTCGCCGATCGCATCATGGAGCTCACCCAAAGCGTCGACGAACGCGCGCGACGCGATCAAATGCTCGATACGCTCGACCTCGAGCGTGAGCGTGGCATCACCATCAAAGCCACCGCGATGCGGCTGTACTACACCGCATCCGATGGAGAGACGTATCTGTTCAACCTCATCGACACGCCCGGCCACGTGGACTTCAGCTACGAAGTCTCCCGCTCCCTCCGCGCCTGTGAAGGCGTCATCCTCGTCATCGACGCCAGTCAGGGGGTCGAGGCGCAAACGATTCAGAACGCCTTTCTCGCCATCGAGAACGGACTCGAAATCCTTCCCGTCGTCAACAAGATCGACCTGCCCAACGCTGACGTCGAGGGCGCCATCGCCGAGCTCGAGGAAGTCGTCGGCGTTCCCGGCGACCATGCCGTCGCCGTCTCCGCCAAGACGGGTGAGAACGTCGCCGCCATTCTCGAAGGCATCGTCGAGCACCTTCCCGCCCCCTCCGGTTCGACCGATGCCCCCCTACGTTGCCTCATCTTCGATGCCATCTACGATGCGTACCAAGGTGTCGTCACCTTCGTACGCGTCCTCGACGGGACGGTCAAGAAGGGCGACGCCATTCGCGTCATGTCGACGGGGAAGACGTTCGAGGTTGATCGCGTCGGCTACTTCAAGCCCGAACCCACCGTGTCCGACACCCTGTCCGCAGGCGAAGTCGGATGGATCACGGCAAGCATCAAGGACATTGGCGACACGCAAATCGGGGATACCATCACCGCCGCCAAGGGCGGCAGCAGCGAACCGGTGCCCGGCTTCAAACCCGCTCGCCCCGTCGTCTTCAGCGGCTTGTACCCGACCGACAGTGAGGATTACCCCAAGCTCCGAGAAGCGCTCGAAAAGCTCAGTTTGAACGACGCTGCCTTCACCTTCGAGCCGGAAACCAGTGAAGCGCTCGGTTTCGGTTTCCGGTGTGGCTACCTGGGCCTGTTGCACGCCGACATCGTGCAAGCGCGACTCGAACGCGAGTTCGACCTCACCCTCATCGCCACGGCACCCGCCGTCGTGTACGAGGTCATCAAGACGAACGGCGAGACGCTCACCGTCCAGAACCCCGCCATGCTCCCCGCGCCCACCGAGATTGCCGAAACGCGGGAACCCTGGGTGCGACTCTCCGTATACGTACCCGAGGAGTTCGTGGGGAACGCCATGCAGTTGATTCAGGAGAAGCGCGGCGAAATGCGCGACATGGTGTACCACGGTCGCCGCGTCGAGCTTCGCTACGACGTTCCCTTCGGCGAGATTCTCTACGATTTCCATGACCGCCTCAAGAGCCTCACGAAGGGGTACGCCAGCATGGATTACGAGCCAGCTGGGTACCGCACGGAACAGCTCGTGAAGATCGACGTGCTCGTCAACGAGGAACCGGTGGATGCGCTGTCGTTCATTGCGCATCGCGACAAGGCGTACGAGTTCGGCCGCAAGATCGTCGACCGCATGGCGAACGTCATTCCACGACAAATGTTTGCCGTGCCCGTGCAAGCCGCCGTGGGTGGGAAGATTCTCGCGCGCGCGACGGTGCGTGCGTTCCGCAAGGACGTCACGGCGAAGTGCTACGGCGGGGACATCACGCGCAAACGAAAACTACTCGAGAAGCAGAAGAAGGGGAAGGCGCGCATGAAGCAACTCGGCACCGTCGAAGTCCCCCAGGAAGCGTTCCTTGCCGTGTTGTCGAGCGAAGACTGACCCCAGGTAGGTCCAACCCCATTCAGTCGCGGTGTGCCGCGCGTAGGCCATAGGCAACCCTCCCAGGGTCCGTCGTACGCGTGTCGCCGTGTCGCTAGCCTCGGGTCATGCGAACCCAGGCCGGCGTGACGCTTCTCGAAGTTCTCCTCGTGGTTGCGCTGCTCACCCTTCTCCTCGTGGGTACGGTTCGGATTGCCACGCCCGCACCCGCCCGCCGCGCTGCCACCTCGTACCTTCACGCGGTGCATGGGCAACGCGTCACGGCGCTCCTCACGGGCGCACCCTCGGGCGTGCGGTACGACCCGCAAACGGCGACCTTCGAGCGATACGAAGGTGAGCGAGGTTGCAGGGCGCCCACTCGCGAAGCGGTGGGCGTACCGCCCGGGGTCGCCGTGACGCGAACCCTACGTGACGGCATCGAATGGCTCCCGTCGGGCAGTGGCCGGAGTTGTCACGGGAGTGGCGTGTACGGCGGGCGGGTGCGCTTCGACGATGGACGCGAGGCCTGGGACGTGATCGTGGCGAGCAGCGGGCGGCTTCGGACGGAGCGTGCCCGATGACCCTCCGATCAAGGCGAACCCAGGGATTGAGCCTCCTCGAAACGCTCGTCGCCACGGCGCTTCTCGGGTTGATCGCCATGTGGACGGCCAGCGGCTACCTTGCCGTGAGCCTTCTCCAAGACGGGACTGAACGGAACCATGCGAGGCTCGATGCGCTCGAGGCGCATCTTTACGATTCCCTACCAGAACTACGTGCGCTTCCGCGTTGTGAAGACGTGTCGTGGGGCCGTGAGCACTCCGGGGGCGTGTGCCTGGAGCGGGTGGCCGACTGCAGCGTCGTGCGCGGGGTTCTTGCTTGTGGCGATGGGCCTTGGCGTCTCGTGACGCTGCAAGCCCGAGCGGAGGGATCTTCGAGCCGCCTTGCGGTGCTCCGTTGGGAGGGCTCATGAGGGCTGACCGGAAAGGTGTGACCCTCACTGAAACGCTGCTCGCGTTGGGCATCGCGAGCGTGGCGTTGCTGCTCGCCGGCTCGCTGCTCCTCGCCAGCGCGCGCTGGAGTGTGCGCATCGATGGGCACAGCCATGAAACCCAACTGGCGCGTCTTGCCGTGGAGCTTCTTCGTTTCGAACTGGCTCAAGCGGGCCGTGGGCGCGGCGCGTTGGCGGACGCGGTCACGCTCACCCTTCGTGACACGCCGGAGGGCGATCGGGTCACCGTTCGGTACGACAGCCCTGATCATGGCGATGCGTACCGGAATCGCGATGCCGACTTCTTCGTCGCCCCGGATGGGGAGGGCCGCATGAACCTGTACCGTCGGGCGCTGGGTTCGAGACGCCAGCCGTGGCTACTCGGAATCCAGTCGATGACGGTCCAATCCGCGCGCGACGCCGAAGGACACGTCATCGACCGGGCGGCAATGCCATCGGCGGCGGTGGCCGCCCTTCGAATTTCGGTGACCCTCACGAGCGGCGTGACGGCCGATGGCTGGGTGTCCCTGGCTCGCGCCGGGGTACGCGAACCGGCCAGCGTGGAATCACCGTGGTTGGCGGCGGTACGGTGAGGGGAGACCGCCGTGGGGTCATGCTGGCGTTGGCGCTGTTCGTCACGGCTGCGCTCTCCACGATGCTGCTCATGGCGTTGACGCGCGCCTCGCTCGACGCGCAAGGGGCGCGTTACCGATCCGACCAGCTGCAGGCGCGCGCCACGGCGCAAGCGGCGCTCGAGGTTGCCCTGCGATTCTGGAGCGAGGTGCCGGACACCCGACCTTCGGCCCCTCTTCAGCTCTTCACCTCACCCGATCTGGGTGATGCGTACGTCATGCAGTGGGATGCCCTCACCCAGAGTCTCACCGAAGTCGAGGTATCGGGTCGCTTCGGTCTGGGTGATGCCGACGCCGGCGCGAACGTCCGCACGCTCGAGGATTCGGATTGACGCGTCGCAAGGTCCAAGCCGCGGTATCCTCACCTCCGTGAGTGTCCGCGCTCGATTGTCAGCCGCCCTTCTTGCCGCCGGTCGTCCCGTCGCCGCCCCTGACCTGGCTCGCGCTCTCGACGTGGCTCCCGACGCCGTGGAGGAAGCCATTCGGGACCTGCAGGCCACCCTCGACGCGAGTGACCTGGGACTGCTCGTGGAGGAAGTGGCGGGGGGATACCGACTCGTCGTGCATCCGACCGTCGTCCCTGACTTGCACGCCTTCCTCGCACCCCCACCCCTTCCGCATCTCAGTCATGCAGCCATCGAAACGTTGGCGTTAATTGCGTACCACCAACCGATTTCGCGTGGTGAGCTCGAAGCAGCACGGGGCGCCTCGTGCGTGTCCACACTTGAGACGCTTCAAGAACGTGAACTCGTGAAGGTCGTGGGACGCAAGGAGGTCGTGGGGCGCCCCTTGCTCTATGGGACGACCGACCGTTTTCTCGTGGAGTTTGGACTCGCCTCGCTCGAGGACCTCCCCGACCTTGCGTCGGGACCCGACGCGTTCTTGCGAGGGTAAGCGACGCTTCGACGCTAACGGCGCGCGAGGAACGAAATCGCAGCCCGGTAGCCTTCGGCACCGAGACCCACGATCGACCCGACGCATACGGCGGACAGGTAACTGTGGTGCCGGAACGATTCGCGTGCGTGCACGTTGGAGAGGTGAACCTCTACGACGTCCACGTCGGTGGCCGCGATGGCGTCGCGAAGTGCGACGGACGTGTGCGTGTACCCACCCGCATTCAGCACGATGCCGTTGACGCCCTCGCCCTCCGCGCCGTGCAGCCAACCGAGCAGATCCCCCTCGTGGTTTGACTGTCGGCACTCCACGATCACGCCAAGCTCCGCGCCCCACGCTTCGCAGGCAGCGTCGAGCTCGGGCAGTGTCTGCGTGCCGTACGTTTCGGGCTCCCGCCTACCCAGACGATTGAGGTTGGGGCCATTCAGGACCAAG
>CAJXWR010000086.1 GCA_913062675.1 uncultured Trueperaceae bacterium | reverse complement strand
CAGGCCGTAGGTGAGCTCGACCGAGACCGGCCGGCAGTCGCGCCCTCCGACCTGCTGGAAGTAGGTGAACTGGGTGATCTCCATCCCGTCCATCCAGACCTCCCAGCCCAGGCCCCAGGCGCCCAGCGTCGGCGACTCCCAGTTGTCCTCGACGAAGCGCACGTCGTGCGCCGAGGCGTCGATCCCGAGCGCCGCCAGCGACGCCAGGTAGACGTCCTGCACGTCGGCCGGGCTGGGCTTGAGGATCACCTGGTACTGGAAGAAGAACTGGAAGCGATACGGGTTGTCGCCGTAGCGGCCGTCGGTCGGCCGGCGCGAGGGCGCGATCCCCGCCACCCGCCACGGCGACGGGCCGAGCGAACGCAGGAACGTCGTGGGGTAGAACGTGCCGGCCCCCACCTCACTATCGTGCGGCGGAGCGAGCACGCACCCCTGATCCGCCCAAAAACGGTCGAGCGTGAGAAGGATGTCCTGGAACAACATGAGGGGTCTCCTTGCCGGCGCACGACGTCGCGACGTGGAGACGACTGCGCGAGGTGGCGTGAGGTTGCCGCGCGAAAAAGGTAGGCGAAGCCCTATCCGCCGCGCGGCAGGTTCGCGTACGATAGCACCATGATTGGCCTTGCGACGCCGAGCCAACGCGCACGACACGCGAACCCGACGCGCCTTGGGGCAGCCCAATGAACCGCTACGACGATCGCGCCCGCCTCGTCTTCGCCTTCGCACGCGAAGAGGGCGCCAAGATGGGTCACGCCATGATCGGACCCGAGCACCTCCTGCTCGGCCTCATGCGCGAAGGGGGCACTGCCTCAAGCGTCCTCGCGGAGTTCGGTGCCACCCTCGACGGGTTCCGCAAGCAGGTCGAGGAAATGGTCGGGCGTGGCGACGGCCTGCCACGCAACGAAGCGGCCGCCATCACCCCGCGCGCCCGCCGCGTCATGGAACTCGCCGGCAGCGAAGCGCGCAGCCTCGGCAGCAACGTCATCGCCACCGAACACATCCTGCTCGGCATCATTCGCGAAGGCGACGGCGTCGCCTTCCGCATCCTGCAGCAACTCACCCGCGACGTCGACACCGTCCGCTGGCGCATCCTCGCAGCCGCCGACCCCAAGCAACAGGCCGAGAAGGCCGACACGCCCTTCCTCGACGAGTACGCGCGCGACCTCACGCGCGAAGCACGCGAGAACCGACTCGACCCCGTCATCGGGCGAAGCGAGGAAATCCGGCGCGTCATCCAAATCCTGTCGCGCCGCACGAAGAACAACCCCGTCCTCATCGGCGAACCCGGCGTGGGCAAGACCGCCATCGTCGAAGGCCTCGCGCAAGCGGTCGTCGAAGGCCGCGTGCCCCCCAACCTCGGGTCGGTGCGCGTCCTATCCATCGACCTCAGCAACATCGTCGCCGGCACGAAGTACCGCGGTGAATTCGAAGAACGCCTCCGCACCCTCATCGAGGAGCTCAAGACCGCCAAGGTGATCGCCTTCATCGACGAACTGCACACCCTCGTCGGCGCCGGCGGGGCGGAAGGCACACTCGACGCCGCCAACATCCTCAAACCCCCCCTCTCGCGGGGCGAGGTGCAGGTCATCGGCGCCACGACGACCGGCGAGTACCATCGCTACATCGAGAAGGACGCCGCGCTCGAACGCCGCTTCCAACCCGTCATCGTGCTCGAACCCTCGCCCGAGGAATCGCTCGAGATCCTCCACGGCCTGCGCGACAAGTACGAAGCCCACCACGGCGTGGTGATCCCCCCGAGCATCCTCGAACTCTCGGTTCGCTATGGCGAACGCAGCCTGCCCGGCCGCAACTTCCCCGACAAGGCCATCGACCTCATCGACGAGGCGGCCTCCCGCACCCGACTCAACGTGTCGCTCGGCTTCCCCGTCACCACCAGCGAGGACGGCACCCCCATCGTGAGTCGCGAGGACGTCGAAGCCGTCGTCGACTCCTGGGGCGGCATCTACGTCGATGAGACCGACCCCGGCAAGCTCGCCAACATCGAAGAGCACCTCCGCCGCAGCGTCGTAAGCCAAGATGCCGCGATCAGCGCACTTGCCTCCGCCCTCCGGCGTGCGCGCGTCGGCCTCGGTGGACGCGCGCGCGTCTCCGCCTCGTTCCTCTTCGTCGGACCCTCCGGGGTGGGCAAGACCTTCCTCGCCAAGCAACTCGCCGTCGAACTGTTCGGCAGCGAGCGCGCCCTCGTCCGGCTCGACATGAGCGAGTATCAGGAGCCCCACTCCGTCAGCAAACTCATCGGCGCACCCCCCGGGTACGTCGGCCATGAACAGGGCGGCCGCCTCACCGAAGCCGTCCGCCGGCAACCGTTCAGCGTCGTTCTCCTCGACGAGATCGAGAAGGCGCACCCCGACGTGTACAACACCTTCCTGCAGGTGCTCGACGACGGTCGCCTCACCGACGGCCTCGGCCGCACCGTCGATTTCCGGCGGGTGATTCTCATCATGACCAGCAACACCGGATTCAACCAGGGACCCAGCGTCGGGTTCCAAACCGGCGACGGCGTCCAACGCGACGCTCAAGCCCCGCTCAAATCCATCTTCACGCCGGAGTTCCTCGACCGGCTCGACGAGGTCATCGCCTTCCAGACGTTCGACCGCGGCGGCATCCTGCACATCACCGGCCAGATGCTCGACGAGATTCGCAGCGAACTCCGCAGCCGCGACGTGGAAGTCACCTTCGCGCCCGACGTTGCCGCATGGCTCGTGGACCGCATGCCCAAGGGCGAATCCGCACGCCCCATGCGAAGCGTGCTCCGCGAGCACGTCGAGGATCCCCTCTCGCTCGAACTCCTCGTGGGCGGTACCGAGGAACCCATCGTCGTCACCGTCGACGACGACGCGTTGCACTTCTCGCGTCCCGTCCCCGTCCCGTAACCACTCCGCGCATGACGCACCCCGGCGGTGCGGCCCCAGCTCGGCTACACTGCACCGAAACGTGACGCGGCGCATCGCGCCGGCGTCACCACCGGAGGTTCCGTGGCCAAGTCCATGACGGAGTACGTCTGCGAATCGTGTGGCGCCCGTTCCCCCGCCCCGCTTGGACGCTGTCCGAGTTGCGGGGCGTGGGACGCCATGACGCCGGAGACGTTCACCCCGGCCGGAGGCAGCACGCGCGGCGCGCGAACCAAGAGCGCCGCAGGCATCGAAACCACAAGCCTCGACGAGGTCAAGGATCAGGACCTCGCTCGCATCACGACGGGCGAACCCGAGGTCGACCGCGTCCTCGGCGGAGGCTGGGTGGCTGGCGCGGCCCTCCTGCTCGCCGGCGAACCCGGCATCGGCAAGTCGACGCTCCTGCTGCAACTCGCCCGGCACGCCGTGCAGGCGGGTCGCAGCGTGCTGTACGTCGCCGGTGAGGAATCACTCGCCCAGATCAAACTCCGCGCCGCCCGCATCGGACTCGAGGGCGGACTCACCACCACCCGCGACGTCGATGCGCACGCCCTTGCAGGTCACCTCACGAGCACCACGCCCGACCTCGTCATCGTCGACAGCATTCAAACCCTTCGCGCCGACGAGGACGGCATCCCGGGAAGCCTCACGCAAGTACGCGACGGCACCGCGCTCGTCGCCCACGCCGCCAAGACCTCGGGCAGCACCGTCATGTTCATCGGGCACGTCACGAAACAGGGCACGATCGCCGGTCCCAAGGTCGTCGAGCACATGGTCGACGCCACGTTCGCCCTCGAATCCGCCGCCGGCTTCCGCGTCATGCGCGCCCTCAAGAACCGCTTCGGGCCCGCCGGCGAGGTCGGCGTGTTCGAAATGCGCAACGAGGGGCTCACCGCCGTCGCCAACCCCTCCATCGCCTTCCTCGCCGAGCGGCCCCTCGGCGTCCCCGGCTCCGTCGTCGTCGCCGCCCTCGAGGGGCAACGCCCCCTCCTCCTCGAGGTGCAAGCCCTCGCATCGAAGAGCGCCTATGCAAGCCCCAAACGGGTGGTGCAAGGCCTCGATTCGCGCCGCGTGGACGTCGTACTCGCCGTGCTCGAACGCCGCCTCGCACTCCCCCTCGATGGGCTCGACGTGTTCGTCAACGTCGCCGGTGGCTTGCGGCTGACCGATCCCGGTGCCGACCTGGCCGTCGCCCTCGCCGTGTGGAGCGCCGTGACGAACCGGCCCCTCCCCGAAGACACCGCCGTGGTGGGTGAGATCGGCCTCGCTGGAGAGATTCGCAGCGTCGGCCAACTCGCACGACGCGCAGCGGAAGCCGAGCGTTCCGGTTTCCCCAACCTTCTCGGCCCCGCACACGCCGAACTCCCGCGCGGTGGCCACCGCGACCTCGCCAGCGCCATCGCCGCCCTCCGCCCCGAAGGTGAGGTCGTTCGGTGAGTTCGAAGCGTCGCTCCACGAACCTCATCGCCGTGCTCCTCCGCGGCACCCTGGCCCTCCTGCTCGGCATCGGAGGCGCCATCCTCGGCGAGTACCTCCTCGCTGCCGGCACGCTCATCGGTCCCGCCAACGTCGCCTACCTCGCGCTCGTCGGCCTCCTCAGCGGTTGGCTGCTCGCCGCCCGACCCGCCCGCTGGGGCGCTCGGCACATCGGACGACTCGCCGAACGACTGCGCACGCTCCCACCCGACGCCGTCCTCGCCGGCACGATCGGCGCGACCGTGGCGCTCACCCTCACGGTCCTGCTCGACAGCGTCCTCGCCAACCTGCCCGGCATGACGTGGGGTGTCTCCGTTCTCCTCGCCACGGTGCTCACCACCGCCTTCATCGCCTTCTTCGTCGCCAACCGACGCGTGCTGCCCCTCCCCCGCAGCGCGCCCTCCATGGAGAACGGCGATCCGGCAAGCCGCCGCTACCTTCTCGATACCAGCGCCATCATCGACGGACGACTCGTCGACGTGACCGAAGCCAACTTCCTCGCCGGCCGCCTCCTCATCCCTGCCTTCGTCCTGCAGGAACTGCAAGCCATCGCCGATGACGGGGACACGATGCGGCGCCGGCGCGGACGCCGCGGCCTCGAGGTCCTCGAACGGCTCGGCGAGTTGCGGACCGTCGAGACCGAAGTCCTTCGTGGAGAGGAGGCGCAAGGCGCGACGGTCGACGACAAGCTCGTGGACCTCGCCCTCCGGCTCGGGGCGGACCTCGTCACCACCGACTTCAACCTTCACCAGGTCGCCAGCCTGCAGGGAGTGCGCGTCCTGAACCTCAACCGACTCGCAGCCGCCATGAAGGCGAGTCACCTGCCCGGCGAGACGCTCACCGTGCAGGTGCAACGACCCGGCAAGGAAGCCGGTCAAGGCCTCGCCTACCTCGATGACGGCACGATGATCGTCATCGAGGACGCCGCCGATCGATTGGGCGAGACGCTGCCCGTAATCGTGACCAGCACGCTCCAGACGAACGTGGGCCGGATGGTCTTCGCGAAACCGGGGGACTCCGGCAACCCCGACGCTTGACCACCCCCCGCGCTGCGCGTACGATGTCGTGCCCAGAACCCACGGCGTGCATGACACGCTGCATGGGGCCTTAGCTCAGCTGGGAGAGCGTCCGCTTTGCAAGCGGAAGGTCGCCGGTTCGATCCCGGCAGGCTCCACCAAACACACGTAGGAGGGCGATCCGAAACGCGCGGATCGCCCTCCCCCTTTGTGACGAAACGCTCATGAACGGGAGATGAGCGCTGTGGTACATTTTCGGAAGTTTGGCAACGCGGCGTGAAACACGCCGCAAGCTCGTCCGCCACGGCATTTTCGACCGAGGTGGACCGGTCAGGAGGTCCGCTATTTTGACGCTACGACGTGTACGACTCTCCCGCCGAAGCACGCGATCCCAAGGGACCGCGCGACGGCTTCGACATGAGGTGCACAACTAATGCCGCAAACCTTCCCGAAGAACGCGAATGCGTTCGCCAAGTGGCTGGTCGTCGGGGGTGGCGTGTTCGTGCTCGCACTCATGATCGCGCTTGCGTTCTACGCGCGCACGACGAACAACGCCGTCGGTGTTCCCGTCAGCCAACCCGTCGCCTTCCAACACAACCTGCACGCCGGGCAACTCGGTCTCGATTGCCGCTACTGCCATACGAGCGTCGAGGTGGAAGCGACGAGCAGCGTGCCCCCCACGGAAACGTGCATGACCTGCCACTCGCAGATTCGCGTCGGTGACCCCGCCCTTGCCGTCGTGCAAGCCTCGTGGGACACGCAAACGCCGATCGAGTGGAACCGCGTGCACGACATGGCCGACTACGTGTACTTCAACCACTCCGCGCACATCAACAGCGGCGTGGGGTGCAGCGATTGCCACGGCTCGGTGCAGGAAATGGGCGAGATCTGGAAGAACGAGCCCATGACCATGGGTTGGTGCCTGGAGTGCCACCGCCAACCTGAGGAGTACCTGCGGCCCGTCAGCGAAGTGTTCAACATGGAGTACGAGCGACCCTCCGATCAGCTTGCCCTTGGAGCCGAGCTGGTCGACGCGTACCACGTGAACACCGACAAACTCCTTCAATGCTCCACGTGCCACCGATGAGCGACGTGACCATGGCTGATACCCAACGACTCGACGTGACGCCCGAAGAACGCGTCCATGACAACCCCTCGGTGCAGGAGATTCGCCAGCGGCTCGAGAACGCCAAGGGCCAGGATTACTGGCGCGGCCTCGACGAGCTGGCCGACAGTGACGCGTTCCAGGAGTTCATGGCGAGCGAGTTCCCGCGGCAAGCGGCACCGCTCGAAGCGTCCCTCCGTCGCCGCGACTTCCTGAAGCTGCTCAGCGCCTCGCTGGCCCTTGCAGGCCTTTCCGCCTGCGCCCGCCCGACGCTGCCCAACGAAAAGATCGTGCCGTACGTCCGTGCGCCCGAGGAGATCGTCCCCGGCCGTCCCCTGTTCTTCGCCACGCACGTGCAGAACGGTGGATACGCCGAGGGCCTGCTCGCAGAGAGTCACCAAGGCCGTCCCACCAAGGTGGAGGGGAACCCTGACCACCCCGCCAGCCTCGGTGCGACGAGCGCAGTGACGCAAGCGACCGTCCTCACGCTCTACGACCCGGAACGCAGCCAAGCCATCACCGAGAACGGTGCGACGCGCGGTTGGAGCGACTTCACTGCCGCCCTGGGCGACTTCGGGAACGGTGATGGACTTGCCGTCCTCACCGAAACCGTGACCAGCCCAACCCTCGCGCGGCAACTCGCCGACTTGCAGCAGCAGTACCCCGCCATGCGCTGGCACCAGTACGACCCGCTGCACGCCGACGGAGCCACGCTCGGCGCGCGCGTGGCGTTCGGCCGAGACGTGACCGTCGTCCCGCACCTCGATCAAGCCGACGTGGTCGTTTCGCTCGACGCGGACTTCACGAACGAGGGTCCCGGCCGCCTCGCGCACGCCAAGGCGTTCGGCCGCAAGCGACGCGTTCGCAGCGCCGAAGACGCGATGAACCGCCTTTGGATGGCCGAAGTGGCGCCCACGCCCACCGGCCGCCTGGCCGATCACCGCGTTGCGCTTGCGCCCGCCGACGTTGCCGCCCTCGCCGCCGTGATCGCCAACCGCCTCGGCGTGAACGCCCCCACGGCCTCGCTCCCCAGCAACCTCAACGAGGCGTGGCTCGACGCGCTCATCGACGACCTCGAACAGCACCGGGGTCGCGCCGTCGTCCTCGCCGGGCATCACCAGCCTGCCGAGGTGCACGCCCTCGCGCACGCCATCAACGCGGCCATCGATGCGTTCGGCACCACCGTCACGGTTCACGAATCGGTCGAGGCGAAGCCCGAAGACCACGCCGCCTCGCTCCGCGATCTCGTCGACGCGATGAACGCCGGCTCGGTGCAAACGCTCGTCGTCATCGGCGGCAACCCCGTGTACACGGCACCTGCCGACGTGGACTTCGCCAGTGCACTCGCCTCCGTGCCCAACAGCATTCACATGGGCCTCTACCGTGACGAGACGGGGCAAAGCACCACCTGGCACGTGCCCGAAGCGCATCACCTCGAAAGCTGGGGAGACGCCCGCGCCCACGACGGTACGGTCAGCATTCAGCAACCCATCATCGACCCGTTCTACGGTGGTCGCTCCCCGCACGAACTCCTCGCCGCCCTCGCCGGGACGCCCGACGCCAGCGCCTACGACCTCGTGCGCGACACGTGGCGCGCTTCGGTCGACGGGGACTTCGAAGCGTTCTGGCGGAACGCCGTGTACCGCGGTGCGATCGAAGGGACGCAAGCGGCGACCACGGTCGTCGACGCGCCTCGCGCTCCAAGCAACCTTCCGCCCTCCGCGGGTGACCTGGTGCTCGTCCTGCGCCCCGACCCCAGCATCGAAGATGGTCGCTGGGCCAACAACGGCTGGCTGCAGGAGCTTCCCAAGCCCTTCACGAAACTCACGTGGGACAACGCCGCTCTGGTGAGCGCTCGGACGGCCGAATCACTCGACGTCCGGAACGAGGATCAGCTCGAACTCACCGTCGAGGGCGTCTCCGTCACCGCGCCCGTGTGGATCCTCCCCGGTCTAGCCGACGGGGTGATCAACCTCCACCTCGGGTTCGGTCGCGATGCCGCTGGACGCGTCGCCGAAGGGGTCGGCGTCAACGCCTACCCGCTCCTGCGCGGGGACCTCACGCAAGCGCATGCGGTCACCGCCCGCAAGGTGCGCGGCCGTTATCGGCTCGCCTCCACGCAGCTTCACGCC
>CAJXWR010000085.1 GCA_913062675.1 uncultured Trueperaceae bacterium | reverse complement strand
GCCGTCCCCGGTGATGTCGTTCGTCTTGCTGGCGATCTCGATGAGGAGCTTCGCGCCGATGTTCTCGAGGTGGTTGGCGAGCTCGATGTCCTTGGCGACGGTGACGCCGTCCTTGGTGATGGTGGGGCTACCGAACTTCTTCTCGAGCACCACGTTGCGGCCCTTGGGGCCGAGGGTCACCTTGACGGCGTTGGCGACGGCGTTGACGCCGCGCTCGAGGCTGCGGCGGGCTTCTTCTTTGAAGAACAGGTCTTTGGCCATGATTGTCCTCTTTCGTGTAGGGGAGTGGGATCAGTCGATGATGGCGTGGACGTCGCGCTCACTGAGAATCATCAGTTCGCGCCCGTCGAGGCTGACTTCGGTGCCGCCGTACTTGGCGAAGACGACCGTGTCGCCTTCCTTGACTTCGACGGCGACGCGCTCGCCGTTGTCGAGGAGCTTGCCGCTCCCGACGGCGATCACCTTGCCGCGCTGGCTCTTTTCTTGGGCGGTGTCGGGCAGCACGATGCCGCTGGCCGTGGTTTGCGGCTCGTCGATGACTTCGACGACGATCTTGTCCCCGAGTGGTTTGAGTGCCATGTCGTTCCTCCTGTGCGCTGATGGGTTTGGTGGGCTCGGCCCACGAACTTGGCACTCCCGGACCGAGAGTGCCAATTGCCAGTATGCTACGTCCTACGGACGCCGTATGTCAAGTCGGTTGAGTGCTAAGCACTCACATCTTGTCAGCCTCGACGGATCCCCAGGAGGAATCCAGGCAAGAACGCCGCCGCGAACGGCACGTTGTACGTCAGGACCGACAACAAACCCTGCCAACCCTCCTGCAACGATCCCGTCGACAGCAAAGGTTCCGCATCCGCCTGCACCTGCGCCCACTCGATGCTCAGGTACCCCATCCACGCCAGCGTCTGCACCCCCACGAAGAACAAGCCCACGACGAACGCCATGAGCTTTCCCACCTTCTTCAGTGCATACCCCGCCACGAACCCGGCAAGTGCACCGAAGCCCAACTGCTCGAGCAAGGGAAGAAGGGGACCCAACGCCGGTAGTTCCACGACCGACGAGGATACCACGCAACCCGCCGCAAACGCCCTTCGGGACGCACGCCATCCGGTACAATCGGCATCGTGAACGTCCACGTCGCACCCCACGTCGCCTCGGAACTCGACCATGGCAACGCCATCGTCGCGCTCGAGTCGACCGTCGTGACCCACGGTCTTCCCGCGCCCCACAATCTCGACCTTGCGCGCGGCCTCGAAGCCACGGTTCGCGAGGCGGGGGCCACCCCCGCCACCGTTGGAATCATCGATGGGGAGCTCATCGTTGGCCTCGACGACGCGCAATTGACGCGCCTCGCCGACGGATCTGCTGCCAAAGCGTCCCTCTGGAACCTTGCCGCACTCCTCGCCACCGGCGCCCATGCCGGTACCACCGTCGCCACCACGCTCTATGCTGCCCACGCCGCCGGCATCGAAGTCTTCGCCACGGGAGGCATCGGAGGCGTGCACGACGCGCCCTTCGACGAGTCCGCCGACCTCGCTGCGCTGGCTCGCACCCCCGTCGTGACGATCTGTGCCGGCCCCAAGTCGATCCTCGACGCCGCCGCCACGCTCGAACGCCTCGAGAGTGCCGGGGTGCCGGTCCTCGGATACCGTTCCGATCACCTCGCCGGCTTCCACGTTCCCACCACCGACCTTCCCGTCGCGCACCGCGTCGAGGACGCCGCGACGATCGCTTCCATCAAACGTCGCCAAGACGAACTGTGCCTTCCCCAGGCCGTCCTCGTCAGCAACCCCGTGTCGCAAGGCATCCCGCAGGACACCTACGACGCATGGATTCGCGACGCGCACGGCCAAGCGCAAGCGGCGCACGTCACCGGCCCCGCCACCACGCCCTTCCTACTCGACGCTCTCGCACGCATCTCGGAGGGAACCACCGTCGAGGTGAACCTCCGCCTCCTCCACGAGAACGCCACCCTCGCCGCCCACGTCGCTCGAGCCCTCGCGGCCCAATCACGGAACCTGGAGATTGCGCATGACTGACGCCTCCGCCTCCCCCACCCCCAACGGCCTCGGATCCATGCTCCGAACGGCCCGCGAGAGGGCAGGCATGACGCTCGAAGACGTTGCCCGCCTCACGAGCGTGCGCACCTCGTACCTCGAAGCCCTCGAAGCGGAGAACCTCGACGACCTTCCCGAGGATGTGTACGCCCGCAACTTCGTACGGCTCTACGCACGCGCCGTACACGTCGACGCGAACGACGCACTCGCCGCCTTCAGCGCGCTACGCGCCGCACGGAATCCCGCCCCCCTGGCCGAGGAACCCACACCCCCGCGGAGCACCCCTACCCCACAACCGCCCCGCTCGACACCGTCCACGCCCAACGCCAACCCACCGACCCGAACCCCGGACGCCCCCTCCAACAGCAACGATGCTGGCGCCACCCCCGCCCCACGGACGGGACCCACTGCACCCGTGACGCAGCGAGCGCCCACGCCCATGGCGGGTCGTGTCCGCCCTGCCCCCACCCCGCCCATCGGCGGGCGTGACCTTCGCCGCGCACTCCTCGACCTCACCCCCCTCCTCATGACCATCGTCGTGGCCGGCACGCTCATCGGCGTGGCCGTATGGGGGTTCAACCGTCTCCTCGACCGCCCCACGAACCCCGTGACCGCCACCACCACGCCCAACGAAACCGAGACCACGCCCGAGGCTGCCCTGACGGCCCCCGACGGTGACGAGACGGCCTCTCCAACGCTCCTCGCCGAAGACGTGTTCCTGACCGTCACGAGCGACCCGCCCGGTGCCGAAGTCACCGTCGACGCGTTCGCGCTTCCCGGCATCACCCCCATCACCGACGCACCCGTCTCGGCGAGGGCAGAACGCACCGTTCGCGTCGAGCTCGAAGGCTTCCTCCCCTACGAGGCCGTCCTCGACCTCACGCGCGACCGAGACCTGCTCGTCACCCTCGAACCCATCCCCGGCACGCCCACCACCGACACGCCCGAAGGGGAAGAGAACGCCGTCGTCGTCAACGTCCGCGAGACCACCTGGCTCGAGGCGTACCAAAGCACCGCACGCGGCGTTGGCGAACGCCTCGTCTACACCACCGCGCAGCCCGGCGAGCGATTCGTCTTCGAACGTCCCGTCTACCTCCACCTCGGCAACGCCGGCGGCATCGAGGTCACCGTCGATGGCGAAGCCATTCCGCCCCTCGGCTCGAGCGGCGCCGTTCTCGGCCGCGCCTTCCCCGCACCGGCCGCGCCATGATCTGGTCCCTGGCGCTTCACTCACTCCGCCACAGGCCGCTACGCACCACCCTCACGGCCGCAGGCATCGCCATCGCCGTCGGCTCCATGGTCGTGTTCCTCAGCCTCGGCGAGGGCCTCCGACAAGCCTTCGCCGATGAACTGTCCGGCGTGGGCGCGGAAATCCAAATCAGCTCCGGGCCCTTCGAAGCCAGCGGTTTCGGTTCCGTACCCGAACTCCCCCTCAGCACCATCGACGACATCAAGCGCGTCGGTGAACCGCTCGGGGTCATCGACGTCATTCCCCTCGTCCTTTACCTCCGCGGCGGTTTCACCCCGGATAGCTCCTTTGCCTTCCAAGGCCTCCCCGCCGACATCGACATCGCCGGCGTCTACCCCGGCTACGAGATCGTCGCCGGTCGAGGCATCACCCCTGAAGATGCCAACCGCAACGTCGCCGTCGTGGGCGTCCAAGCCGCCGAGCGCAGCAACCTCGAAATCGGCGACCCACTCCGCCTCTCCCCCGACGCCACCTTCGAAATCATCGGCCTTGCCGACGCCACCGGTGGCCTACTCTCCAATGGCATCCTCGTTCCCCTCGAATCGCTCCAGGTCGCCATCGACAGTCCCGACCGCGTCAGCTTCCTCGTCGTCGACATCGACGACCCCTCCCGCGCCGACGAAGTCGCCGACGCGCTCGGCGAAGCGTTCCCCGAGCTGGGGGTCCAAACCGCGGGTGACGTGCTCGCCGTCATCGAACGCGGCATCCGCATCACCGACGTCGTCCGCCTCGGCATCAGCGCCATCGCCCTCATCGTCGGCGCCATCGCGGTCGCCAACACGGTGCTCATGAGCGTCTTCGAGCGCACCCGAGAGTTCGGCGTCGTCCGCGCCGTCGGCGCGCGACCCCGCTTCCTGTTCGGCGTCGTCCTCGCGGAAAGCGTGCTGCTCAGCATCGTGGGCGGGCTCGTCGGCGTCCTTCTAGGCTTCGCGGGGGCATGGATCGTCAACATCGTCTCGGCCGACCTCATTGGCCTCGACGTCGCCGCCATCACCATGCGCCTCATCCTCTTCTCGCTCGCCGTTGCCCTCGCGATGGGCCTCCTCTCCGGGCTTGCGCCCTCCGCCCGCGCAGCCCGCATCCAAATCGCTCACGCCGTCTCTCAGGGCAACTGATGCACGACGCCACCACAAGGCTTTCGCGGTGGACGCTGGCCTGGCTCAGCGTCGCAGCCGTCAGCTTCGTCACCGCTTCCGACTGGCTGGACGTACGCCAAGTCGTCGACATCCGCGCCGATGGCACCGTGCTCGTCGAAGATGAACGCACCCTCGACATGGGTCCCGGCAACGACTTTGGAGAGGCGTACCTGTGCATCCAGCACGGGCCGGACGTCACGCTGACGCTTCTCGACGGCACCGGCCCGGTCTCCCCCGGGCCGAACGCAACGAGTTTCACGCAAGGGTGCGAGTCCGGGTCGCAAGGCACCGAACTCGTTATTCGTCAAGAAGACCGCGTCCGCGAACGCCGCGTCCGATTCCGCTACGAGCTCGCCGGCACGCTCGACGTGCACGCCGACGTCGTGCAGTGGTACTGGGAAATCTACGGCCGTGAGAACGAGCCCAACACGAGCGGCTACCACCTCACCGTCACCACGCCCGGTCCCATGGACGCACCCTACGACGCGTTCGTTCACCGCTTTTCCAACCCCACGCTTCCGACGGTCACGCTATCGAGCGACCGCTCCCAACTCGACGTGCGGTTCAGCACCATCCCCTCTGGGGAAGGCGTGGAGATTCGCTACCTCATGCCTCCAACCCTCTTCGACCTTCGTGGCGAAGGGAACCGTCTCGAGGCGTTCCTCGAAGATGAAGCGCTCATCGCCCGCATCGGCGTGCCCGGATCCCCCACCGTCCGCGTGTACGCAGCACCCTCGGCGTCCGCCTCGCAAGTGACCATTCGCGGCCGCACCACGATGGGAAGCGCACCCGTCACGCAGGTGACCGCCACGCCGCGGGGCGGGGAACCGGTCACCTGCGAAGGCATCACGAGCTTCGAGTGCGTTCTTCCCGGCATTTCCGAAGGCGCCACCGTCCGCTACGAAATCCTCGCCTACGCGGCGGACGACAAGATCGGCTTCACCTCGACGCAAGCCGAACGTCTTCCCTGGTGGCGCGGCCTCCTCGCGAGTCCCGTCATCGCCGTGTTGATGCTGCTCCTCATCCTCGCGACGCTCATCGGCATCGTGCGCGATTACCTCCGCGTGGGACGCGAACCTCGCGTGGCCGCCATGAAGTACCCGTTCGAACCCCCTGCGCCCCGCACCCCGTCCCAGGTGGCCGTCCTCCCCCATCAGACGTGGTCCGGGCAGGGTGCGAGCGCCGCCTTCTCCGCTGTGCTGATGGAGCTCGCACGCAAAGGACACCTTCGCTTCGAAGGGGAAGGGCGCCGATTCGAGATTCACCTTCCCGAAGGGGACGCGGCCACGCGCCACGAGCAGGAGCAACCCCTCACCCCGCCCGAACGAGAAGCCCTCATGCACCTACGCACCGCGGCGCGCACGGCACGCCGTGGAGACGATCAGGTCCTGACCCTCGAAGAACTAAAGGCGTACGGCAAGAAGAAGACCGAGTTCGTGAAGTCCTGGGCGAAACACGTTCGCGAGGGCCTCGTGGCCAGCCACGGGGGCGACCTCACGAAACCGGAGAGCCGTAAGGCATCGCGAAAATGGACCGTCATTGCGCTCGCCGCCGCCTTCGCCAACTTCGGGCTGGTGTTCCTCACCCAGGAGTTCGGTGGCCTCGTCCCCGCCATGGCGGGCGTGAGTGTCGCCTCGTTCTTCGTCCTTGCCGTCGCCGCAAGCCTGTCGCTCCCTTCCTGGAAGGACGACGTCGCGCTCGAGGTGGCCGGATGGAAGGGGTTCAAGCGAACCCTCACGCACTACACGATCATGAAGGACGCGCCCAACGACTTCTTCGAACTGTGGGACCAGTACTTCTCGTACGCCGTTGCGCTTGGCGTGGCCCGCAAGTTCCTGAAGACCCTGGAGCGCGCCGCCCTCGACCGTGGGATCGATCAGGTCCGCATGACGCAGCGAGCGACGTGGATCTCGTCCTCGCAGGGCAGCCTGTCGTCCCTCTCGAGCATCTCGAGCGCAGCCTCCTCGCTCTCCTCCGCCCTGTCCGCCGCCAGCGCGTCCGCCTCCTCGGGCGGCTCCTCGAGCGGTGGGGGCGGCGGCGGTGGGGGCGGCGGCGGAGGCGGACGGTGAGCGGAATTTCCGATACGATGAGCGGGATGCTTGCAGCAGAAGCGGTCACCCGCACCTACACCACGCCTGCGGGTGACGTTCACGCGCTCCGCGGCGTGTCGCATGCCTTCATGCCCGGACGCGTGACGGCCGTCATGGGGCCCTCCGGCTCGGGAAAATCGACGCTGCTCAACCTCCTCGCAGGGTTCGATCGCCCCTCCTCAGGCCGCGTCGTCTTCGATGGCGTGTCGCTGGGCGACCTGCCCGAACGCGAACTCGCCGGGCTGCGCCTTCGCCGGTTCGGTTTCGTGTTCCAAAGTTCCAACCTGATCAGCGTCCTGCCAGCTAGGAAGAACGTCGCGTTCCCCATGGGCCTCGCCGGCCTTTCCCTCCGCGAGCGGACCGACCGCGCGCAAGCGCTCCTCGAACGCTTCGGTGTCGACCATCGCGCGGACGCGGTGCCGAACCGACTTTCGGGCGGGGAACGTCAACGCGTTGCCCTCGCGCGCGCCTTGGCCAACGACCCCGACGTCGTGTTCGCGGACGAACCCACCGGGAATCTCGACCGGTCCTCGGGCCGTGAGGTCGTCAACGCCCTCAGGGAAGTGGCCGCCGATGGACGAACCGTCATCGTGGTCACGCACGACGGCGCCGTGGCGGATGCAGCCGACGTGACGCTCCGCATCGTGGATGGGGAGATCGACGATGCGGCCGACGCGAGCGAGACCGCGCTGCACGAACCGGTCGCCAGCACGTGAACGCCGAATTGGACCGGGTGGCACGCCGTTGGGCGGCCATCGCCGCCCTCCTGACCGGTCTGGGTGTCGCACTCGGCGCTTTCGGTGCCCACACGCTCGAACCCATTCTGAGCGAAGCGCGGCTCGCGACGTTCGAAACCGCCGTCCGTTACCAGACGACGCAAGCGATTGGCCTGCTCCTGCTCGCGAGTGCGCCCAGCCGCGTGCGCGTGGCGCTCCCCTTCCTCCTCGCAGGCATCGTCATCTTCTCGGGCAGCCTGTACCTGATCGTCGCGCTCGACGTGTCCGCCTTCGGCGCCGTTGCCCCCATCGGCGGCGTCGCCATGATTACCGCCTGGACGCTCGCCGCCTGGCGCTTCCTGCGCGGCTGAGCCCCAACACTCCAAGACACTCTCGACGACCCGCGCGAACGGGGTAGCATTCCCGTCATGGCTTCCTCCCGAGCGACCGCCACCGCCCCGGCTGGACCGTCCGGCATGCGGGTGGCGGGCATCCTCGGAGCCGCCGTTCTCGCCATCAGTTTCGGAGCGATCTTCGCGCGCCTCGCCGACGCGCCCGGCGGTGTCGTCGCCCTCTGGCGCATGGTGTTCGCGAGCGTCCTCATCCTCCCCGCCGGCGTGCGGGGGTTACGGCGCGCGCCCATCACGCGAGCCAACCTGCTGCCCGCCTTGGCTGCAGGCGCCCTTCTCGGCGTGCACTTCGCGACGTGGCTCACCTCCCTGCAGTTCACCACCGTGGCGGCAAGCGTGACCCTCGTCACGACCGTGCCCGTCTGGGTCACGCTGCTCGCCTGGATGGGAGGCGTGCGCCCAACGCGCGGCGTGATGGTGGGTCTTGCCCTGGCCCTCACGGGCGGCGTGATGATCGGGTTTGGCGACCTGCAGGGCGGCAGTGCGCCCCTCCTGGGGGACGCCCTCGCCCTCATGGGCGCCTGGGCGGCTGCAGGCTACTTCCTGTTGGGTCGACGGGCGCAACACGCAGGCTTGTCCACCTCCGCGTATGCCGCCATCGCCTACCTCACCGCGGCCGTGGTGCTCATCCCCCTTCCCGCCATGCTGGGCGCCTCCTACGCCGACTACCCACCCCTCACGTGGCTTTGGCTCGTGTTGATGGCGGCTGCACCGCAACTCGTCGGTCATGGAGGTCTGAACTGGGCCAATCGTCACATCGACCCGACCCTCGTTGCGACCGTGACGCTGCTCGAGCCCATCGGCTCGGGCGTTTTGGCTTGGTGGATCTTCTCCGAGATTCCGGGGGTGGGCGTGCTGCTCGGTGCACCCGTGCTGCTGCTGGGGGTCGCCTTCGTCGTACGGCACCGCCGTCGCGGGCCGACCGTCGTCACGCGACTCGCATCGGTCGCCCCAGCCGGTCGAGACGACCCCGACGAGCAGGAGCGGCATATCGAAAGCTGAGGGGTGGGATTTCTTTACGATATTTGCTAAGATACGCGATGTGATTGGGGTCACATCTTTTTCTTTCGTTCGTTACGTGACCCTGAATTCCAATCCCGATTCGAGCACCGCGCGTTTCCACCTCGGGTAGGTGGACGCATTCGGCGTGCGAAGGAGTGGCTGTGGAAAAGGCGAGTAAACGATTCAAGAGCGGTGACCAGGTCGTCCTGCCTCCCTATGGCGTAGGCGTCGTGTCTGGAACGACGACGAAGTCGGTGGCGGGAACGAAGATGAAGTACTACACGGTCGACTTCCCGAATGGTACGTCCCGCGCGTACGTTCCCGTAACGGCGCCGCAAGAGGCGGGCCTGCGGG
>CAJXWR010000084.1 GCA_913062675.1 uncultured Trueperaceae bacterium | reverse complement strand
CGCGGCCCTTCTCCCCATTGCGCTGTTGTTCCTCGTGGTGTACCCATGGACCAAACGGTTCACGTGGGCGTGCCACCTGTGGCTCGGGGTGACCATCGGCGCAGCCGCAGCGGGAGGCTCCATCGCCGTGACCGGCGTGTTCGACGCTGCCGCCATTGCCCTCTGGATCGCCGTCGGCACGTGGATTGCGGGCTTCGACGTCATCTACGCACTTCTCGACCAGTCGTTCGACGAGAAGCACGGCGTGCACAGCATTCCCGTCCGCTTCGGCACGAGCGGGGCCATCAACATTGCCGCGCTCCTGCACGCCGTGAGCATCGTGGCGCTGGCGAGCCTTCCCGCATTCAGCATCCTCGGTGTCATCTACCTCCTGATCGTCGGCCTGAGCGTCGTCCCGCTCCTCGCCTGGCAACAGTGGCTGGTCCGCCGGCAGGGCGCACCCGCCGCGCTGGCTGCCTTCAACGCCAACCTCGTGATTTCTGGATTGGTGCTCCTCGCAGTCGTGCTCGACGTTGCGGTTCCCGCCCTCAACCGCTGGTAGCCTGACGCCATGGACGAAGTGGCGGTGTTTCCCCTTCCCCTCGTGGTGTTTCCAGGAATGAGCGTGCCGTTGCACGTCTTCGAGGAACGCTACAAGGCGCTCGTGAAGCACACCGAAACGCTCGACCCGCCTCGGTTCGCCATCGCTCCGCCCTCGACACATGCGCTTGAGGAGGAGGGCGTCGCCAAGCCGGGTGAGGTGGGCACGATCGTGGATGTGATCGAAACGCAGGAGAACGTCGACGGGACGTACACGATCGTCGGGCATGGCATCGAACGGTGCCGACTTCGCTACACACGGTTCGAACAGGTCCCCGAGCGAGACGGCAGCGTCCGTCCCCTCTGGTTCGCCAACGTCGACGACTGGCCGCTCGAACGCAACGACCCCAACGAGGAAGCCATTGCCGCCTGGGATGCCCTGGAAGCGTTCGACCGCTACGGCAACGTGTTCTTCGCACCGCAAGCGCGTGAACAGGCACGCGACGCGCTCCCCGACGATCCGCTCTACCAGGCGAGCTTCGTGTGCGCCAACTTGCGGCTCCCCGCGGAGAATGCACAGCGTCTGCTCGAGGCCCCCTCCCTCGTCGACCGTTTCACACGCGCCCGCGACGCTATCGACGAGCGAATCGCCGCTCATGAAGCGGGGGAGATGCTGCACCCCAGCAGCGACGCGTGACGAACGACACGACGTCCGACGACTCGCCGCTCCCCATCTTCTCGTGGCAGGACCTGCCCGCCATGACGCACGACCTCCCCGGCACGGGCGGCACGATTCGCACGACACCCGAAGCGTTTCGCGTACGAGAAATTCCTGCCTACCTGCCCAGTGGCAGCGGCTCGCACTACTACCTCCTCGTCGAGAAGCGTGAACGCACCACCCGGGATCTCATCGTCGCCCTCCGAGACGCAGGCATTCCCGAGAATCGCATTGGCGTCGCTGGCCTCAAGGACAAGGTTGCGGTGACGGAACAATGGATCTCCGTCCCATGGGCCGATCATGAGCTGGCCCACCGCCTCGACGAGATGGATGGCGTCACCATCCTCGACACGTCCCGCCACAAGAACAAACTGGGGGTGGGGCACCTCTTCGGCAACCGTTTCACCATCACGATTCACGGTGTGGACGCGACAGCCAGCCAGCGGGCTGAACGCATCCTGGAAGCTCTGTCCCAGTCCGGGCTGCCGAACTACGTTGGGCCGCAACGGTTCGGGCGTTTCGGTCGCAACGCCGTCGATGGCCTCCGCGTCCTGCGCGGTGAACGCGTCCCAGGCGACCGTCGACTACAGCGATTCTTCGTCTCCGCCGTGCAGAGCTACGTCTTCAACGACCTTCTCGCCCAGCGCGTGCGGGAAGGGAGCGTGACGAGGCTCATCGACGGGGACTGGGCGCGCAAGGTCGATACGGGCGGCACGTTCCTAGTGGAGGACGTCGCACGCGAAACGCCGCGTGCCGAACGGTTCGAAATCACGGCACTCCTCCCATTGCACGGCAGGAAGGTGCGCATCTCCGAAGGGAAAGCCGGGCAACGCGAGCGCGACGCCCTCGCGAGACTCGGGTTGGCGTGGAGTGACCTCACGGGACGGCGAGGCGATCGGCGTGCCACGCGCATCCCCATTCTCGAACCCAGCGTCGAAGCGGCAGGCGGCACGGCCATCCAGCTGGCCTTCACCCTCCCCAAGGGCTCCTACGCCACGACGCTCCTGCGCGAGGTCACCGGCGAGCCGGTCGACGCGCCCCTCGACGGCGAGTAACGTTCAAGGCCCCACCCGCGAGGGAGGCGCGAAGCGACGCAACGCCCAAGCCACGAGCGCCATGACGAGTGCGGCCAGGGCGAACGGAGCGCGAAGGGTGCTCGCGTTCGATCCGGCAGGAGGCAGCCACCCGACCCCCGGATCGAGGACGCGTCCGCCCGTCACGGCAGCCAAGCGTGCAAGCATCGCCTCGCCATCCACCTCCCGAAACTCCGGATCCTGCGTGACGAAGCGAGCGCGGGACACGACCTCGTCCCCCTCCACGACCACGAGCGGCACGCCGGCCATTTCTGGAGGCAGGTCGGCGGCGTACCGCCCCGGCCCCACGCTTTCGAGCATCACGCTGCGGCCTCCACCGAGCGCCGACAGGTTCAAGCCATCGAGAAAGCCGCCCTCCTCCACGGCCGTCACCTCGAGGCGTCCGCCCGACGCTTCGAGCGGGTCGGCGGTCACCGTGGCGGCGAACCGGTCGGGACGGGCCGCCAACCAGCGCACCGTCGTCACGAGAACCTCGGCAAGCGGCTCCCAGGTGGCAAGGTCGCCCAGCCACTGCGACACGTCACTCGTGAACGCAGCGGTGCGTCCCAAACCGAACCGGTAGAGCGACAACAAGCTCTCCTCCCGCGGGTAGGCCCACAACACCTCGGCACCCTCCTTGACGCGCGTTGCGACGTAGGCCGAAGGGCCTGGAGGCGCCGGCACGCCGGCGAGGAGGGGATGCTCCTGTACGGTCGGAGCCCCCGGATTCTCCCGAAGGAGCGACCGGGTGGCCGTGACCGCTTCGCTCGCAAAGATACGTGGCAGGGTCGCCACGTCCAACGCTTCGTAGAACCGGCCTCCGCCCGCCTCCGCAAGCGAGGCGAGCGTCTCCGCATCAGCCTGATCCCCCACGGCGATGGCGGTCAGCGTGACGCCTCCCTCACGCGCTTCGGACGCCAGGCTGCGCAGCGTTTCCAGGGGAGCGGATTGACTTGCCCCCTCGTACAACCGCCCATCGGACAGGACGATTGCGTGCTTGATGGCAGCATCACTCGCTTCGAGCGCATCGAGCGCATCCCGCAAGGCAGGTTCGAGTACCGTGCCCCCCGACGCCTCGAGCGATTGCGTGGCTTGCAGCATCTCCCGCTTCCCGCGGGACGTGGCTGCCCGCAGGGGAAACACGACCCGCCGGTCGTCGTTGAAGGCGATCAAGCCGAGCAGGTCCCGCTCGAAGGCAAGATCGATCACCTCGCCGACGCCCCGTTGCGCAAGCGCGAGTTT
This sequence comes from uncultured Trueperaceae bacterium, assembly GCA_913062675.1. Taxonomy (GTDB): domain Bacteria; phylum Deinococcota; class Deinococci; order Deinococcales; family Trueperaceae; genus SLSQ01. The sequence continues at coordinate 5,637 of CAJXWR010000084.1, read as the reverse complement.
GCTCGGTGCGCCCGTCTCCATGGATCGCGAGGTGTCAATCACCATCATCATCGCGACGAGCGGCACGTCGACGTCGCTGCGCAAGTCCGTTTGAACGGGAAGAACCTCCTCGACGGGTGTGCGGAACCAACCCCCCAATCCGAACGACGCCTCCCCACCCGTCATGAGCAGACCGCCTCCCGCCTCGACGTACCGACGCATCGCTTCGAGCTGAGGGAGCGAATACTCGACGACCGAACCACGGATGATCACGGCCGGCGCGTCGATGGAAATCGTCAGCGTGGCGGGAGACCGGACCTCGACCTGCATGCCCGCATCGCGAAGCAGACGCGCCATCGCGTCGTCTCCCACGACGATGATCGAGCGACGCGCCTCCACGCTCACCCTTGTGGAGAGGGCATCGTCCGCGTCCGCCGCGACGTCGGGGTTCGACACGGTCACCATGAACGTCTCGCCCCCCACGTCGGGTGCCCGCACGGTCCACTGGACGGAGGTCTCGCCATCTGGCGCGTCCACGAGGGTGCGTTCGACTTCCTTGCCGTCCCGCGTCAGGGTCACCGCCACGCGCTCCACGCCACGCGATCGAATCGACGCGGAAAGCGTGAACGGCTCGCCAGGCCCAACGCGCGACGGGACGTCCAGCCGGTCGACGCGTAGATTCGCCGAGGGGCCAATGGGAAGCACGTCGATCGTCACGTCAACACTCTGAGCGAGCATTGCGACAGGATCGACGTGACGCGTATCAATCCCGTCACTCACCACGAGGATTCGATTCGCACCCGAACTACGCGCCTGCGTCACGGCGCGAACCAAGTCACTCCGGCCAGGATCGATCTCGGGAATCACGTTCGCGTCGAGGTTCGGCACTTGACTCGCCTCGCCCGCGAAGAGCCACGCGTCGACGGCGGGAAGATCCGAGAGGCGAAGAACCGTCCGCCCGGCATCGAGCGCTGCCGCGCGAGCACTGTCACTCACGTCCACGAGAATCGCAGGGGGTGCGGCGTCGCCCGCCACGCGTGGGCCAGCCAAGGCGATGGCGAGAAAGACGAGCGCCAGCGCCTGCGCGAGGGCGTCTCGCCTCCGGGGGAGGAGAGGCGCAAGCAGCAGCAAGACAAGCCACCAGGGCTGCTGGAAGCTACGCCCTAGCCAATCGATCGCGTCCACCACGGCATGCTAGCAACCGCTCTGGATGCGAGGCGTACGCCGCATTGCTACACTGCCGCGTGGCTGCAGGATGGTCGTTCGAGCGTCGCTTATGGCAAGCGGGATGGACGCCCGTTGCCGGTGTCGACGAGGCAGGCAGGGGCGCGCTGGCGGGCCCCATCGTCGCTGCCGCCGTCATTCTGCCGTTCGGTTGCCACCCCTTCGACGACAGCAAACGCGTTGCCGCTGCGCGCCGCGTTGCGCTCGCAGCGCAGGTAAAGCGAGAGGCGCTGGCCTGGGGCATTGGATTTGCCGAGGCGCACGAAATTGACGCTCATGGCGTTCCGCAGGCCACGGCGCTCGCCGCGAACCGTGCCCTTCACGCCTTGACGCTGAAACCTACCGCCCTCGTGACCGACTATCTCGACCTGCCCGGGCCCTGGCACGTCGTCGCGCCCCCACGCGCCGATCAACGCAGCGTGCAGGCGGCTGCAGCCAGCCTCCTCGCCAAGACGACGCGGGATGCATGGATGGTGGAGGTGGCCGAGGAACGCTGGCCCGGCTACGCATTCGCACGACACAAGGGATACGGCGTCGAACGTCACCTCGACGCGCTCGCCCGGATCGGGCCGTGCCCCACGCACCGAAGACGCTTCGCGCCCGTCGCGCAAGCGTCCCTGTTCGAACGCGAAGAGGTGCACGCGGTATCCTTAAGGACACGGGCTCGCCGCCCACGGACGGCGAAGTAACGGGAGGACGCATGCCGAACTGCATTGGCGTGAAGTACGACAATGGACCCAAGATCCACTGGGTGACCGTCTCGGAGGACGTGCCCCAGGTGGGACAGACGTGCGTGGTGCGTAGCCGTCGAGGCCTCGAACTGGGCACCGTACGGACCGAACCGCGCGACCGGGACCGCGTCGCCGGTGACGTGCTCCGCACGGCGAGTGACGAGGATCGTGCTCGGCATGCCCACCTGAAGCAACGCGCCGAGGACCTGACCTGGCTGCTTCGTGCTCGCGCAAGACAAGAGGGACTCGACGTGAAGATCGTCTCCGTCGAGTTCACGCTCGACGAGTCGGCACTCATCGTGAACTACGCGGCGGAGAAGCATCCACCGCTCCGAGGCTTGACCGCCACCCTGCTCGAACACACGCGTGCGCGCGTGGAGTTCGTCAACGTCGGGCCACGAGACGAAGCTCGCATTCTCGGGACGTTAGGCGCCTGCGGGACGGGCTCCTGCTCCTCGACGTGGTTGCAGGGGTTCAGCTCCGTCTCGATCCGCATGGCGCGAGACCAGCAGTTGCCACTCAACCCCGAGAAGATCAGTGGCCCCTGTGGTCGCCTCATGTGCTGCCTGCAGTACGAGCACGAAACCTACAAGCAGCTCCTCAAGGCGTTGCCGAAGCGGGGCGGCAAGGCGTGCCACACCGAAACGGGCGCCTGCGGCCGCGTCGTGAAACTCGACCCGCTGCGTGGAACCGCCGACCTGAAGACCGACGATGGCTACCTCGAGGCCGTTCCCGCCGACAAGCTCGAGCGTCCCGGTAAACGGTCCAACTGACGTCAGCGACGACGCAGCCGTAGCGTGAGCGCCGAGGCAATCACGTCCTTCGCGACGTAGGCGCGAACCGCCTGATCGGCTTGGTCGAGCGCCTCGAGCGCAAGGGCGTAGCGACCCGGGTCGTCGTGCCGAAGGGTCGCCAGGAGGCGTTGGGGCACCGCTTCGGTGGGGTGCTCCATCCACACCTTCAACCAGGCGTTGCCCGCTTCGAGGGCTTCGTCGAGAGGCCCATCGAGGCTGGCGGTGAAGGCGTTCGTGGCATCCCGAACGAGCGATTCGACGTCCGGTGCTTCGCGCGCACGCTGCAGCCAACCGTACTGACCTGAATCCAGGCCCGGGTGGGGCGCAAGATCGGTGAACGCATCGACCGGCACGGCACCAAAACGAATGGTGACGACGCGTGAAGCAAGCGTGGGCAGCAGCGCGCGTGGACTCGGTGCAATCAGGATGATCCTGACCCAGGAGGGCGGCTCCTCCAAGGTCTTCAGAAAGGCGTTTCCGGCAGCTTCGCTCACGAGGTGCGCATCATCGAGAATCGCAATGCGTTCCCGGAACTGGGGGCGGGCTTCGAGCCAGCGACGAACGGGTTCCGGATCTGCGTTGGGTGTCGATCGCGGCACGAGTTGATCGATGCGGAGGGTGGGCCGTTGCGTCGCCCGACCCGAGCGGGTGCTGCGCGCAGGTGCCTTCTCGAGCACGTCAGGATGAGCGGCCGCAGCCATCGCGCGGCAACTCGCGCACTGCCCACACGGCTCGTCCGTCGGTTTCTCACAGTTGCGGAGGGCCGCCCACCAGTGAGCCACGGCGCGTCGCCCCACCGCTTCGGGACCCACGAACGCGAAGCTCCGGGCCTGGCTTATGCGGAGTGCGCGCTTCGCCTCCTCATGACCGTGAACCTGCAGGGGTTGCGTCATCATCGTCACGCTCCAACCGCCAGTCGCTCGGCGAACGCTTTGGGGTAGCCCGCCTGCCGGATCGCTTGCTGGGTCACCTCGACGGGGTACGCGACGCGAATGCACTCGAGGTCGATACGACTCCCCTCCGTGCGGACGAGGCCGTAGGCGGCCTCGGTGTGCCCATCGCGTGGCTGGCCCACGGAACCGGGGTTGAAGAGCGCACGCGCATGCGTCGGCACCGCGTACCTGCCAGCACCAGACTCGAACGCCACGGTACGCATGAGGTGCTGACCCACGGACGTCGTGACCGAAACGTGAATGCGGGGCACGTGGGTGTGACCGAACAGGCCGAGGCGCCCGTGCAGTTCACCAAACGACGATTCCGTTTCACGATCACCCTGCAGGTAGCGCCACGGGTCGAGCAGGGTTCCGTGCGTCACGTCGAATCGCTCGGTCGTCAGGCGGGTGGGTAGGGCAGCGAGCCAAGCGAGCGCGTCCGGGTCGAGTCGTCCGACCTGCTCCTCGAGCACCGTGCGTACCTCGCCACGAACGTCGTCATCGAGCGACGCGCGAATCTGCGGTTCGTTCGAGACACCCGCGAGCGACAACAATGCCGCATCGTGGTTGCCAAGCACGCTCGTGAGGTGGGGAAGGTCACGAAGGCGGGCGATGACCTCACCGACGTGCGGGGCATACCCCACCGCGTCGCCCAGGAAGACGGCGTCGTCGAATCCCCGCGCGCGTGCATCGTCAAGCACTGCGTCGAGCGCTGCAAGATTTCCGTGAACGTCGGCCAGCACGAGGGTTTGCACGCTGCACGATAGCACCGCCATGCCCGCAGTTCGGTACCCGCGTTCAGCCAATCAGCGCACGTCGTTGACGCGCCGTCCCTACCGTCAAGGGCGTTCGAGCTGGACGCCCATCCGCACGAACCCGGTCGACTCCGCGGATGCCGCCAGACGCCAAGACGCGTCGACGAAGGGCTTAATCCATGACGCTTCCTCGCGACTTGGCGTGAAGTGAAGCGACCCGTCGACCGAGGGGCGCAGAACGCCGAGAGGGCGAACGTTCACGGTCCACGACAGCGTGCCTGCATCGCTGCGAACGCTGCCGTCGCTCGACACGACCGGAAGGGCGCGCACCGCGTCCTCCTCGAAGGCCACGTCGAACCCCACCTCGAAGCGTTGGTCGGGAGCGCGACGCGGGACGTTCCAAATGCCCAGCGACGCACCGAGCACATGTCGCTGTGGCTGCTGACCCACGCGAAGCGTGACACCGGCATCCCGCGAGCTTCCAAGCGCACGACGCCTGCGCAACGTCGCGTCCGCCTCCTGGAGGACGCCATCCACGGTCCAGGTGCCCAGCCACGAGCCCGAGGCGATCCAGGTGCTCGACGCGCGGGCGTCCACGGTCACGCCAAGCATCGTTCCATCGGCAAGAAGGGGGAGAGGACGGAGGGCGGCATCGTTCCATTGCGAACCCACGCCCGTCCAGCGCGCCAGGTCGATTCGAGCGGCCAGCGGTCCGAACGACCCTCGGCCGGTGAGCGAGGCGAACCCTTCAGGTGACCAGGCCGCCTCAGGTGCCTGACGAGCGGCGACGGCAGCCTCGAGCATGACCAGGCCAAGCGGACCGAACGTCACGCGCCCTTCCGCCTCGGCGCCGAGTTGAACGCTGCCATCGAACCCCGCGTGCGTGCCAAGCGTCCATGCGTCCGTCACGGGGCCTTCCCACGCGACGCGTAGGGTCGGCGTGACCCGCTCCGCATCGAACCGTACGGCCAGCATCATCGATGCCTGGCCCTGGGCCCCAGCCACGGGCATGGACAGCAACGCCGCGAGGACCCAAGGCAAAAAGCGGACGGAGTGCAGCAGGCCAAACCGCATGCCTTAGCCTCGCACGTTGGCCCGGAGGCCGCAGGGACGGGTGGTACACTCCGCCCGTGTGCGGCGCGTAGGCTTGCCGCTCGGAAGGACGTCCCCATGCACATTCTCGGTCACGTGACCGTACTCCCCACCCTCCCTGAACCCCTCG
>CAJXWR010000083.1 GCA_913062675.1 uncultured Trueperaceae bacterium | reverse complement strand
TCCGAACGCGTCGCGAAGCCCCGTGGCGGAGGAAGCGCGACGGGCATGGCGCGAGGTCGGCACGATCGAGCCGCTCGACCCCGCCGAGCTCGAGACGCAGCTGGGCGAAGCCGACCTGATTCTCGACGCGTTGCTTGGTACCGGCCTGTCGCGCCCCCTCGAAGGGCGCCTGGCCGAGGTCGTGACCCACCTCGGCGAACGACGCGTCCCCATCGTCTCGGTCGACGTACCCACCGGCGCGAACGCTGATACAGCCGTCCCACCTGGCGTGCACGTCCACGCGACGGCCACCCTCCAACTCGCGTGGCCCTGCCCGGCCTCCGCACTGCCCCCCGCACGCTTCGCCTTCGGCGTGCAGCACCTCGCCGACATCGGCATGCCCGACGGCGCCCTTCCCGAGCGGGCGCGGCCGCATGTGACGCGCGACGAGGACGTCCCCGCCGCCTGGCCCGCACCCCCACCGGACGCGCACAAGTACACCCTCGGAACGGTCACGGTGATCGCCGGGTCACCCCGCTGGTCGGGCGCAGCGGAGCTCGCCTGCCGCGGAGCGCACCGCGCGGGCGCCGGCCTCGTCACGCTGGTGGGGGACGCACCCCACCCAGGTCGCTGGCCGGAAACCATGCTGCTCGAGGTGGACGACACGCCAGGCGCCCTGTCGCGCGCCGTTCGTCAACTCGACGCGCGGCATCAACACGCACGCGTCGTTGGCCCGGGACTCGACCCGGAGCGCCTGCCCGAGATCGAGGCGCTCCTCGAAGGGGACGGCGTCCCCACCGTCCTCGACGCCACCGCGCTCGATGCGCGCCTTCGCGCCGCCGTCGTGCGTCATCCGGGTCGCTGGCTCACCCCTCACGTGGGTGAGGCCGCCCGCCTCCTGGACCGACCTTCCAAGGAGGTTCGCGCCGACCCGATTGGGGCTGCCGTCGATCTGGCGGCGCAGTGGCAGGCAGGCGTCGTGCTGAAACTCGCGGGCGCAGTGCTGGCCACCCCCTCGGGCGCGGTGCGCGTCGTGGCGGCAGGTCACCCAGCCATGGCGTCGGGGGGCAGTGGCGACGTGCTCGCAGGCGTCTTGGGTGCGGCTCTTGCCGCGCTTGCAGCCACCGACGGGCTGGCCGCCACGTCGCACGACGCAGCCCTGCCCCGCATGGCGGCCGCCGCACACCTGCACGCCCGCGCAGGGGAACGAGCGGCCCGCACGCTCGGGCAGGGAATGACCGCGAGCGACCTCGCGGACGCCCTCGCAGGGACGCGCCTGACGCTCGAAGGTGCGTGGTAGCCTCCCGAAATGCCGCTCACCGCGACGGTCTCCGCAAGCAGTGCGAACCTCGGACCCGGGTTCGATGCGTTGGGCATGGCGGTGGACCTCACCTGCACGGTGCACGCCACACCTTCGCCCATCGACGTCGCGACGTACCACGGAGCCGGGGGCCTCACGCTTGATGCCGACAACCTCGTGCACCAGGGGTTCCGTCGCGCTCTCGAAGCGGCAGGGCACTCCGCCACGACCGTCGCGCTCGACATTCACAACGACATTCCCCTCGCCCGCGGGCTCGGATCCTCCTCCGCCGCCCTCGTCGCCGGCGTTCTGCTTGGCGATGCGGTCTCGGGCGGAACCTTGGGTCGTGAGGGCGTCCTGCAACTCGCCGCCGATCTCGAAGGCCACCCCGACAACGTTGCGCCTGCCGTGTACGGCGGGGTGACGCTCAGCGCCGCGAGCGTGGATGCAGGCTGGGTGACTACGCAACTTCCCTGGCCTGAGGGTTGGCGCATCGCCTTCGGCGTGCCCGCCCACGAAGTATCGACGCGTGACGCGCGCGCCGTGCTGGCCCCGCAGGTCACGCGCGCCGACGCCATCCTGACCGCGAGTCGCCTTGCCTTCTGGCCCGTCGCGCTGCTTACGGGGGACCCGGCGTACCTGTCCGTCGCGTCCCGCGACGTGCTGCACGAACCGCAACGCCATCCCCTCCTGCCCGGCTTCGCCGAGACGCAACGCGACCTGCTCGAAGCGGGTGCCTGGGCCGCTTTTCTCTCAGGAGCGGGCCCCACCCTCGGCGTGGTTTGCGACGAAGGCCTGCTCCCGACCGTTCGATCCATCCTGACGGACTACACGGGGGCGGAGGGAAGCGTGCTGATGTCCTCGATTGGTGGCGCCGCTACCGTTCAAGGGACTTGGGGCTGAGATGGAGCACTTTGAAGCGATCGTGACGTACGACCTCACGTGCGTCGCCACCCACTCCTCGCGCCACCCGCTCATAATCGAGCGCCTCGTTCGCCACGATCCACGCACCACCGCGCAACGACGTCGCCGCTAGAGCGGCGCGCACGAACGTCGCACCGAGCGCCACGCGGACGCCCTTGCCGACGTGGAACGGTGGGTTGACGAGCACGACGTCGAAACGTGAAGCCAAAGCCTCCACGTCGGCGTCGTGCACCACGTCGGCGTGATGCACCGTCGCAGTCGGCACGTTCCGCGCGCAACTCCGCACCGCCGCGAGATCGTCATCGATCGCGGTGACGTGCGCGCCCGCCGCCTGCGCAGCCACCGTGAGGGGCCCCCACCCGCAACCTAGGTCCAGCACGCGCTGACCCGCTGCGAGGACGTCATGCGACGCCAGGGTGGTGAGGAGGAGGCGCGTACCGGGATCCACCGCGTCGGGTGACCACGTCCCCGGCAGGGCGAACCATGGGCCCCCCTCGAGGGGACGAGGATCGCCGACTTCGGTCCACGGGTCGACGGGGGCGGCGTCGATGGGGCGCGCGAGGCGCACGAGCCGCGCCGTCCCCTCGCGCGACGTGACCGCCACGTCGGCAAACCAGGTGCGGGCGTCGCGCGCGTAGCGTTTCGCACCACGGTCCCGGTCGAGCAGAACCCAGGCCACCCCACCCGGTTTCAGGGCCTGCGCGGCGGCCGCAAGCTCGGCGCGCACGCGCGCGGTCCCCCGCTCGGCGGGAGGGGCGAGAAGCACGCCGTCGTACGCACCCGGTTCGGCTTCCCACGGAAGTCCCGCGAGGACCGAGAGGCGACCGGCAAGGGCGCGGTCCTCCCCCGCCAAATCATGCTCGAGGGCATGCAACCCGGCCGCCGAAGGCTCGAGGATCGTGACCCCCTCGGCGCACCCCGACCGCAGGGCGGCCCGACCAGGCACCCCAAGCAGACCTGAAGCATCGAGGAGGCGCCCTTCGGCGCGGATGGCCTGCTCGACGAGCAGACGCCAGGCGTCCACCGGTCCCGGGTGTCCTCGGCAGCCAAGTCGCCAGGAGAACGGCACGCCCGCCACCTGACCGCGAACGAAGCGCGTGACGTCATTCACGGCGCCTGCCTGTGAGGAACGGTTCGGCACGCATGAGGATACCCGCTCACCCTCCGGGCACCCGAGCGCGCAAGGGCGCGTGGTAGCGTCCCGCCGTGAAGCTGATCCTCGGCGTGGACACCTCCTGCGACGACACCGGCGTGGGTCTCGTCGACCTCGAAACGGGTGAGGTGCGAGCCAACGTCGTCGCCTCGCAGGACGACGTGCACGCCGCGTTTGGTGGCGTGGTTCCCGAACGCGCGAGCCGTGAACACCTCGCCGTGATCGACGCGACGTTCGACCGGGCACTGGAGCGTGCGGGTGCAACGCGCGACGACGTGCACGCCGTCGCCGCCACCTACGGTCCTGGTTTGGTCGGTGCCCTGCTCGTGGGACTCACCTGGGCCAAGGCGTTCGCCTGGGCGCGCGGGCGTCCCTTCCGCGCGGTGCACCACCTCGAGGGGCATGTCGCCTCGGCCGGTCCACCCGAAGCGGGGGTGCCCGAGTTGTGTCTGGTCGCCTCGGGCGGCCACACGAGCCTCTTCCGCATCGACGCGCAGGGCGTTCCAAGCGAGCTCGGTCGCACGCGTGACGATGCCGCGGGCGAGGCGTTCGACAAGGTGGCGCGCCTCCTCGGCCTGCCGTTTCCCGGAGGTCCCGCTCTCGCCGACCTCGCCACGAAGGGTCAGCCCGACGGCATCGACCTCCCCACGCCCCTCAAGGGTCAGGACGGCTTCGACTTCTCCTTCAGTGGCCTCAAGACGGCCGTGGCGGTGCACCTCGAACGCGATCCGAACGTGCCGCGCGCCGACCTCGCGGCCGCCTTCGAGGATCGCGTCGTTGCATCCCTGGTGAATACCCTCACGCGGGCGGCCGAACGGTTCGGCATTGACCGCGTCGTCGTGGTGGGCGGGGTGGCTGCCAATGCGCGGCTCCGCGCCGCACTTGAGGCGACCGACCTCACGGTCCGCATGCCCCTCCCCGGCCTGGCGACGGACAATGGCGCGATGATTGCGCTTGCCGCCCGCAATGCCTGGCTGCGGTCCGGAACGATCGCGTTGCCCATTGACGCCGATTGGTCGCGGGACGCGTCGCCCTACTTGCCGCTCGACGAAGCGTTGCGCGCCGCCTCGTAGACCTCCGCGTACATGTGCGTCACGTTCTCCTCGGCGAACGTCGTCACGGCACGCTCCCGGCCCGCTGCCGCCATGCGCGCATGCAAGGCGTCGTCCTGCAGCAGCGTGCGCACCGCCCCGGCTAGAGCGGGCACGTCCTTGGGTTCGCGAAGGAAACCCGACACGCCGTCCTCCACCACCTCGGGGATGCCCCCCACGCTCGTGGCGACGACGGGCACGCCGCTCGCCATCGCCTCGAGCGCGGCGAGACCGAACGCCTCAAGGGAGCTGGGCAGCAGGAACACGTCGGCACTCCGCATGATGGCCTCCACGGTTGGGAAGGCACCGAGGAAGGTGACGCGGTCGCCAACCCCCAAGTCACGGGCGAGGGCGGACGCCTTGGGCTGCTCGGGCCCATCGCCCACCATCACGAGGCGCGCCGGGACGTGGGCGTTCACCTCGGCGAGGATGCGCACCACGTCGCACGTCCGTTTGACGGGTCGGAAGTTCGAGACGTGAAGCAACAGCGCCTCGTCATCGCGCGCGAACCGGCGGCGCACGTCCATGTCGACGCCCGGACGGAATCGCGTGGCATCGACCGTGTTGGGAATCGCCTGAATCGGGCACTCGACGCCCAGCACGTCGTAGGTTTGCTGCCTCAAGTGGTGGCTGACGGCGGTCACCACGTCACTCCTCTGAATGGCGTGCCGGGTTGCGCGCAGGTACGCCCGGTCGAGCCCGACGAGCGTCACGTCGGTGCCGTGAAGCGTCGTGACCACCGCCGGTCGGTGCGTGGTGACCATGTCGCGCGCGAGGATGGCCGCGGTGGCGTGCGGCACGGCGTAGTGCGCGTGCACCACGTCCACGCCGTACGTCTCGATGACCTCGGCGAGGCGGGAGGCCTCAGCGAGCGTGGTGAGGGGCGCATCGAAGAGCGGGTAGGCGAGCGTCTCCACCTGGTGCACCCACACGTTGGCGTCACTGCGATCCACGAGCCGGAACGGCACGCGGTTGGAAATGAAGTGCACGTCGTGACCCGCGCGTGCGAACCGCAGGGCCGTTTCGGTCGCCACGACGCCAGAACCCCCGGCACCCCCGTGCAGGAGAACGGCAAGCGTGAACGGTTTCGTGGGTTCTGCGAGGTCCGGCGTGAGGCTCAACGCACCTGGCCCCACAAGCCAGCGAGGTACATCTCCTGCGTCACGACCCCCAGGACCGTGCTGCCATCGGTCACGATGACGAGCGGTTCATGCGCGAGGACGCGTCGCAGGTCGGTGACGGCCACCTGACCATCCACCTTGACGAGGTCCTCCCAGCTCGTGATGCGTTCCCGCCGCACGCCGGCCGCACCGACCGGTACGCCTTGCGAGGTGACGATGACGATGCGGTTCTGCGTGAGGGTGTCGATGCCACGCGACGCGTCGACCTGCGGCACGTCCTGCGCAACCCGCGCTGCCGTGGGGGGCGCCACGAGGCCGAAGGAGAGCAGTGTGGGGCTCGGCAACCGGACGGCACTGCGCACGGCACGGAGACTCGTCATGAACACGAGGATGAAGACGAGGCCTTCGAGGACACCCGCTGCGTTGAACGAACCGAACCCCAGGGTGCCACTGCGCCCGAGAAGCAGGTACGCGAAGTAGGCGAAGAGCAGCGCGATGCCCACCGAGACGAGTGCACCGATCAGGGCGGAAATGCGTAGGTTGACGGGACGCCTCATGCGGGGGCCACCTCATTCACGTCGGATTCGGGAAGGTCGAGGGTTGCTGGGAGGTGCGCGACGTCATCGACGTCGGTACCGACTTCCGGGTCGGAACTCACGACGACCTGCGCGCGCAGGTCCAACAGGCGTGAGACGCGTTGCTCTAGGTTTGCGAGGCGGGCCTGACCCAGCGCGACGGAGGCGACGACGAGCGGTCCGAGCCGCCAGGCGAGCCGGACGGGAGCCTTGCGGGTACGAATTGCAAGGTCGAGCCATGGGAGGGTGCGGAGCAGCGCATCGGGACGTCCGAGCGCGAGGTTGCCGCCCGTCACTTCGCCTTCACGCAGCCGAACCCAGGTGCGGGGCAGCTTCGCGAATTGGGCTTCGTAGACGTCACGCATCACGACGGGGTAAGCCAGGTCAGCGTCGCCGTCCACGGCTTGCAGGAACCGTTCGACGTGCTCGGCGCGAAGCCATGGGACGTCGGCACTGACGATCAGGAACCGCTCCCCCGGCTGGGCGTCGGCGAGGGCGGCACCAATCCCGAGGGTGAGGGAATCGAGTAGGCGTGGACCGCCCGGCACGATGCGGTGTTCGCCCGTCAACGCGCGTTCCATGCCCCGGTCGGTCGCCCCCACCCAAACGATGCGGCGCACGCGTGGCGTGGCGCGCAAGGCATCGAGGACGTACCGTCCAAGCGGTTTGCCCTTGAGGGGCACGAGCGCCTTCGCGGGCGCACCCACGGCGCGCGCCAAGGCGTCGCCCGCCCCACCGCCCGCCAGCACGATGGCGGTCACCCGCTCGTGGGGAGCGGGTGCCGCGGTCACCGGGATGGCCTGCTGGTTCATCACGTGAGGAACAGTGTACCGCTCAGCGTGGCGTTTGCTGCAGCACGAGGGATCGCGTCTCCCCTGCCGAGAGGACGACGCGACGCACGACCGTGGCGTAGCCAGGGGCGACCAGCGTCACCTCCACCTCGCCCGCCTCGAACGAGCCGGCGTCCAGGTCGGCCGAGCCGGGCGCCAGCGTGCCGGCGAGCCGCCCATCGACGAAGACGCTCGTTCCGGGGACGTCGCCGAGGACGACGAGGCGACCCAGCTCGGGCAGCAGCGTGACGCGCAGGTTCGTGGTGCGACCCTGCGCGATCGTGACGGTTCGCGTGACCGGCGTGTAGCCCGAGCGTTCCACCTCGACGCGGTACCGGCCGGGGGCGAGATCCAGGCGGGTGAGGGGCGTCTGGCCGACGTAGCGACCATCGACGTACACCGCGGCGTCACGCGGGTTGGATTCGACGTTGAGCATGCCGAGGCGTTGCGCCCGGTCGAGCGTCACGTCGACCTCTTCACGCCCACCGGGTTGTAGTCGGAGGGTGGTGCGGTAGGGGGCGTACCCGTCGAGCGTCAATTCCAGCGTACGCGTCCCACTCCGCGCCACGAGGCGAAGGGGCGTCACACCCTGGTAGGCGCCGTCGAGGTACACCTGCGCGCCGGTCGGCGTGGAGTCGATGAACAGGTCGGTCTCGCCGGACGGTGCCGGTGCAGCACTGGAGAGTACGCGGTAGCGGGCGACCGACGTCACCCAGTTGCCTTGCGGAATGCCCGCAATCACGTCCCGGAAGCCTTCCCGGAAGCTGCTGAGTCCCTCGTCACTCGTTGCGAACGCGGCGCCACCCAGGAACCGGACGATCAGGTTCGTGGGAAGCGGTCGGATGCTGGCGACGGCCAGGACGCTGGACGTGCCAAGCGGTTCGCTCACCGTGAAGCGGTACCCAGCCCCAGGGCCGGGAAAGCGTTTCGTTTCTCCTGCGAACAGGACGTTGTCGTCGCTGTAGGCGTTGGGCACGATTTGCGTGATCGACCCGTCGGGGTCGAGGGCGAACAGGTACACGAACGCGTCACGGTCGCTGCGGACGAGGACTTGAATCTCCTCGCCCACCTGGTAGCTGGGGAGGCTGCCCGAGCGGTCGAAGCGCACGTCGAGCGTGAATGACGGGTCGGGATTGACGATGATGCCGGTCGGGTCGAACCGCAAGTCCTGAGCGTGAACCAGGCCGAGAAGGAGCGTGAGGAGGGCCAGCAGGCGTGGACGGATGCGCATCATGATGCACTCCCTTCGCCGCGAAGGTAGCACGCAGCCATGGCCCGCTGGGCGCCATTCGTTACGCCCTGGCGCGCACGTTTCACGCACTCGCGGTAGGCTGCCGAAATGCGTCGCATTTTGTCGCCCTTCCGCTGGCTTCTCCTGACCTGGTGGGCTGTGAGCGCCTTCGCCTTCAGCCAGGAGGACGCCGCCACGCTCCTCGAGGACGTTTCGGCTTCGGTGGCTGCGATTCAGGACGTATCGCTGCTGCTGACCGGTCGTCTCGTGGATCAAGGGGGCAGCGAAGTGACCCTCGAAATCGAGTTCCTCGCGATGCCGCAGGAGCAAGCGTTGAGCGCGTACGTGCTGCAGCCCGACGCGTTCGCCGACAACATGATCGTGCTCGATGGCGACGTGATTGCGAACTACACGTTCCTGACGCACCAGGTGACGCTGTTCGATGCGAACGACCCGGACGCCTTCGGGGGGTTCCTGCAGGGCAGCGCAGCGAACCCGGCCGAGTTGACGCTCGATGCGACGGTCTGGTTCGACGGTTGGAACGCCGAAATCGTGGGGCCGCGCGACACGCCGGCGGGTGCCGCGACGATCGTGCGACTCGAGAATCCCGAAGCCATGGACGTCGCGTGGGTGGAGCTTGCCGTCCTGGACGAGGGGCACCTACCCTACGAGGTGATCCTGTACGACGTCGACGACCGCGCGTTCGCGGAGATTCGCTTCGAGAACGTGCAGGTGGACACGGGGCTCAGTCGCGACGAGGTGACGTACCTGCCCGAGGACGCGGAGATCATCGACGAGCGAAGTGAAGCGCGCGCGCCCTGACGGACGCGGGCGGCTTGCCTGAGGCTCTCCTCCTTCTTCAAACCATGTTCTCGGGCACGACGGTGGCGTCGAACTCCTCCGCCGTCAAGTAACCGAGTTCGAGGGTGGCTTCCTTGAGTGTGGTGCCGTCGGCGTGCGCCTTCTGCGCAATCTCGGCGGCCTTGTAGTACCCGACCTTCGTGTTGAGGGCCGTGACGAGCATGAGCGAATTGTCGAGGTGCATGCGGATGCGCGTGAGGTCGGGCTCGATGCCGACCGCGCAACCCACGTCGAACGAGGCGCAGGCGTCCCCGAGCAGGCGG
>CAJXWR010000082.1 GCA_913062675.1 uncultured Trueperaceae bacterium | reverse complement strand
GTCCGACGTGGTGCGCGGCGGCGGCGGGGACGATGTCCTGACCGACGGCGCGGGCGAACCGTACGATGCGGATCCCGAGGACCTCACCTTCGCCTCCACCCTCGTCGGCACGATCGGCAGCATCACGCAGACCACCGTGGGCAGCTACGTCGCCACCTTCACCGCCGGGAGTGAACCCGGTTCCGCTACGATCGTCGGGTACCTCGACAGTCGACCCTTGGGTTCGACCGCGTCGATTGCCGTGACGCAACCGTCGTACCTGCTGGCCAACACGAGCTTCGCGATCTCGCCGTCCGAGATCGAAGTGGGGCAAACCGCCACGCTGCGCGTCGAACTCACCGATGCCGAGGGCAGTCCGGTCGACGCCGACGCCAGCATCATCACCTTCTCGGATACGCCGCTCGGCACGATCGGCAGCGTGAGCGAGGCGGGGACTGGCGTGTTCGAGGCGACGTTCACGACCGCCACGACGACCGGTTCGGCGACCATCACGGCGTTCCTCGACGGCACGCCCGTTCCCTCCGTCGCCACGATCGTCCTCGTGCCCGCGCCCCTGTTCAAGCTCGCTGAGAACGGCGTCACGGTGCAGTGCCCCCTCGCCGAGGTGGGGGATTCCGAGGAACTGAATGGCGTCACGTACACGAAGCGTGACCGCGCACAAATTGTCACCCTCTTCGAAAACGGCGCTGGTGCGTCCGGGTGGGATCTTCTTCCCACGACGTGCACGAGTGGCATCACCGACTTCAGCAAAATGTTCTACAGCTTGGACAACACCGTGAGGGACACGTTCAACGCCGACATCTCGGCGTGGGACGTTAGTGACGCGGTGAACATGAGCGAGATGTTCAACATCGCCAGGGCCTTCAACCAGGACCTCTCAAAGTGGGACGTGAGCAACGTCAAGAATATGGACCGTATGTTCGAGAACGCACGCGACTTCGAGAATGGCTGTGTCGGGGGCGCTCAGACCTGTGCCCTGACGTGGGACACGTCGAGCCTCGAATCCATGAACAAGACGTTCTACAACATCCAGTTCAACCAGTCGCTGGAGAGTTGGGACGTCGGGAACGTCACGAGCATGAAGCAGACGTTCTACAACAACGCCGCGTTCAACCAGGACATCGGTGACTGGGACGTGCGCAACGTCCAGGATTTCACGCAGGTCTTCCAATCCGCGCGCACGTTCAATCAGGACTTGAGCGACTGGGAATTGAGCAGCGCCACGATCCTGCTGGGCATGTTCAACAACGCCGAGGCGTTCAACAACGGCTGCGTGGACGCGAGCTGCAATCAACCGCTCGACTGGACGCTCGGGAACCCGGAGACGATGAAGCAGATGTTCTATGGCGCCAAGGCCTTCGACCAGAACATCAGTTCCTGGGCGGTGGCGGTGGGGTCGGTCACCAGCATGGAGGAGATGTTCAGGAATGCCAGGGCATACGACCAACCCATGCCCGATTGGGACGTGAGCCAAGTGACGAGCATGAACTATATGTTCAATGAGGCCAACGCTTTCAACCAGGATTTGAGCGCCTGGTGTACCAGCGCGACCAAGAGCTACTACGATCAAGGGGCGGATTCGTGGCAGCAGGTGAACAAGCCTGCCTGCGATGGGGGTTGACCGTTTGCGCTGAGGAGTGGCTGAGGCCCAGGACGTAGGGCGCACGGTCGTTCGTGATGAAAGGGTCGGGGGTGACGCCAGAGTCGGGCGTCACCCCCGACCGTCGTGTCGTCTCGCATTGCGTCGGGTCACCCCCGTCGGGTGTCCTTTGGCGATGCGCGAGGACGCTCGTCCCATTCGTGGCCTGCATCCCCATTGCTATGCTGCCTGACAACGATTCGTGCCGTCACGACCGCGAGCCTGGCCGTCCGGCCGGAAGGGGAGTCCTGATGTCGGAACTTCGCAACGTCGCCCTCCTGTCCCACAGCGGAGCGGGAAAGACCAGCCTCGTCGAGGCCATGCTCTACCGCTCCGGCGCCCTGAAGGAAATGGGTCGCGTCGAGGACGGAACGAGCGCCTCGGACCAATCACCCGAAGAGCAACGCCGCAAGATCAGCATCACCTCGAGCATCCACCCCATCCACTGGAAGGGGCACGACCTCAACGTGATCGACGCACCCGGCTACGCCGATTTCGTCGGCGAGATTCGCGGGGCGCAAGCGGCGGCGGACACCGCGATGATCATCGTGAGTGCCGTGTCGGGCGTGGCGGTGGGGACCGAGCGGGTGTGGAACAGCACCTTCGAACGCGAACTCTCCACCCTCATCGTGATCAACAAGATGGACCGCGAGAACGCCGATTTCTTTCGGACCATGACCGCCATCGAGTCGAGCCTCGCGGGAAACATCGCCGCCATTCAAGTCCCCATCGGGCAGGCGGAAGCGTTCGAAGGGGTCGTGGACCTGCTGCACATGCGCGCCTGGACGCGCGTGGACGGCGAACCGGTCGAGCAGGACATCCCGAGCGAAGTGGCGGGCGTGGCGCAGGAGTACCGCGACCGGCTCGTCGAAGCCATCGTGGAAACCGACGACGAGCTGATGGGCAAGTACCTCGAGGACGCCGAAATGGGCGAGAAGGAACTCCTCGACGCCTTCTACGCCGCCGTCCGTTCGGGCGAGTTGACGCCCGTCCTGCTCACCTCCGCGGAGAAGGTGCAAGGCGTCGGCCTGCTCATGGACTTCATGATCGACGGGGTGCGCGCCACCTCCGACCATGCGCCCATCCCCACGGTGGAGGGTGACCCGCCCAGCCTGGGTACCGACGAGCCGTTCCTCGCCCGCATCTTCAAGACAGCGGTCGATCCCTACCTTGGGAAGATCAACTACCTCCGCGTCCTCGCCGGCAGCGTGAAGGCGGGCGATACGGTGACCGACACGACGCAGGACGGGGCGCAGCTCAAACTCGCACACCTGTACACCCCCAAGGGCAACGCGCTCGAGGAGGTGAAGGTCCTCGAGACCGGCATGATTGGCGCGGTCACGAAGATCGAGGCGGTCCATACCGGCGATACCCTCACGAGCGACGCGCGCAAGGTCGTGCTGGCCCCGATTCGCTTCCCGCCGCCCGTCATGGCGTTCGCGCTCGAACCGGTCAGTCGCGCCGACGACGACAAGTTGAGTGAAGCGCTCGGCAAGCTGCTCGAGGCCGACCCCACCCTCCAGCTCGAACGCAATGCCGACACCCACGAGACGGTCCTGTGGGGCATGGGGCACGTGCACCTCGAGGTGGCGGTGAACACGCTCAAGGACCGCTTCGGCGTGAACGTCTCGACACGCGCACCGAAGGTCGCGTACCGCGAGACGATTCGCGGCAAGGGGGACGCGCGGCACCGCCACAAGAAGCAGACGGGCGGTGCGGGCCAGTTCGCGGAGGTCGCGCTTCGCGTGGAGCCGGCCGAGACGGGCGCTGGCCTGGTGTTCGAATGGGCGGTCGTGGGCGGCGCGATCCCCACGCAGTTCCAGTCGAGTTGCGAGAAGGGCGTGCGGCAGGCCATGAACAACGGCGTGCTGGGCGGTTTCGTGACCGATGACGTCAAGGTCACCGTGTACGACGGCAAGGACCACCCGGTGGACAGCAAGGACGTCGCGTTCGTCGCGGCGGCCGGGCAGGCGTTCAAGGAGGCGGTGGGGCAGGCCAGCCCGGTGCTGATGGAACCCGTCGCGCTCGTGAAGGTGCGCGTGCCCGACCGCTACACCGGGGACGTCATCAGTGACTTGAACGGGCGTCGCGGCCGTATCCTCGGGATGGACAACGAGGGTGCCGTCTCCACCGTGAGTGCGCACGTGCCGCAAGCCGAACTCGCCACCTACTCCCCCGAACTGCGCTCGCTCACCGGGGGGCGTGGGGCGTTCAGCCGCCGGTTCGATCACTACGCGCCGGTTCCGCAACACCTGATCGACGGGATTCTCGCCGACGCGAAGGCGGCTGCCGAGTAATCCGCGTTTCGCCGAGAACGATCCATGGCGGGTGCGTTGCGTCGCGACGCACCCGCCTTGCTGCGGTAGCGTGGTGGGCGTGACGGCGCTCCGCAAGGTCCTCGACCTGCTCACCCCCCGCGAACGACGCCAACTCTGGACGCTCGCCCCGCTCGTGGTGCTCATGGCGTTCGCCGAGGTGGTCGGCATCGCCGCGGTCGCACCGTTCCTCGAACTCACCGTGAACCCGGGGGCAGCGCAGTCCAACGTGGTGCTCGCCTTCCTGTACGACCTGTTCGGCTTCGATTCGCGCCGCTGGTTCCTCATCGCGATTGGCTTCGCGGTCGTGTTCATCCTGTTCGCCGCGAATGCGTTCCTCGCCTTTGGCAACTGGATCCTGTTCCGGTTCGGTGCGATTCGTAACCACACGATCGGCCGCCGCCTGCTGATTCGTTACTTGCAGCAGCCGTACGCGTTCTTCCTCACGCGCAACACCGCCGCCCTGGCGAACAACGTGCTGCAGGAGGTGCAGCAAATCGTCGTGGGCGTGGTCATGCCGAGTCTGCAGCTCGTGGCGCGCGGCGTGACCGTGCTCGCCATCGTCGTGCTGCTGCTCGTCACCAACCCGCTTCTCGCCGGCATGGTGACGGTCTTGCTTGGTGGGGCGTACCTGATCATGTACCGCGGGATTCGTGGCTACGTGACCCGCATCGGTGAGGATCGCGTGCGCGCCAACCAGGAGCGGTACCGGTCTGCTCAGGAGGCGATGAGCGGCATTAAGGACCTGCGGCTGCTGGGGCGTGAGAAGGAGATGGTGGAGCGGTTCAGCGTGCCCTCGGGACGCTTCGCGAACTACCAGGCGAACAGCCAGATTCTCGGTGCCTTGCCTCGCTACGTGCTCGAAGCCATCGCTTTCGGGTCGGTCGTGTTCATCGTCCTGCTGCTCCTCGCCACCGGTCTCGACCCGAACGAGGTCGTGCCCGTCCTCGGCCTGTACGCCTTCGCTGGGTACCGCTTGTTGCCCGCCCTGCAAGCGGTGTTCGGCGCACTCACGAGCATTCGCTACAGCATGGGTGCGCTTGACGAGGTGCACGAGATGGTGGCGAAGGTGGACGCCACCCGCGCCGACGTCGACGACTTCGTTGACCGCGAGGCGCTGGAACCCTTGCCGTACCAGGACCGGCTCGTCGCAGAGGACGTGTCGTTCCACTACGCCAACGGCGAGCCGGTGCTGCGTGACGTGACGCTGCACATTCCCGCCCGCGCGTCGGTCGCCTTCGTCGGCACGACCGGAGCGGGGAAGACCACGATGGTGGACGTGCTCCTCGGCCTGCTCGAACCGAGTGGTGGCACGATTCACGTCGATGGCGTGAAGCTCGACGGGGCGACCATCCCGCGCTGGATGAACAACGTGGGCTACGTCGCGCAAGCCATCTACCTGACCGACGACACGGTCGCGCGCAACATTGCGTTCGGCCTGCCCGACGAGGCGATCGACATGGAGGCCGTGAAGCGCGCGGCGCGCATGGCGCAGGTGGCGTCATTCATCGAAGAGGAACTCCCAGACGGCTACGACACCGTCGTGGGGGAACGCGGCGTGCGACTCTCGGGCGGGCAGCGGCAACGCATCGGTATTGCCCGCGCGCTCTATCACGACCCCGAGGTGCTCGTGTTCGACGAGGCCACCAGTGCGCTCGACGGGGCGACCGAACGCGCCGTGTACGAGTCGATCCGCGCGCTCGCCGGCAAGAAGACGCTCATCACCATCGCCCACCGCCTCTCCACGGTCGAGGATGCCGACACGATCTTCGTGCTCGACCGCGGTCGCCTGGTGGCGCAAGGTAGGTACGACGAGGTCTACCGCGACAGTGAGACGTTCCGGCGCATGGCGGAGCGGGTGGTGGGTTGAGTACGTCTTCTCGCCGCCGAGGCGAGCGAAGCGCGTTCGCTGGACTGGCGCGTCGTTGCGAATCTTGCGGCGTGGCTAACGTGCGCTTGACTGCGTGCAGCGCCGTCCACGACGCCTAACGACGTCTCGCTGCAGGCGTTAAATCAATGTACGTGCCAAATCGAAGTCGTCATGCTCGAAGGCGGACTTCATCCGTTCGATTTCGCTTTCGGAGACGTCAAGGCGCTGGGCGATGCTTCGCCAACTGGCGACTGCAAGAACCACATCGCGAAGGATGCGCGTCGCAATCTCGCTCGTCACGCCGTAGTACGGCGCGGTGTCGAGCGCGCCCTGCATCCCAGCCATCGGATCGTCGACGTCAATCGCGAGCGCGTGAACGCGAGGTCGGATGTCGATGGGCACCGGATTGAGGTCATAGGCAGGGGAGAGGCGCCAACCGTGCGTACCCTCCAGAAGAAAGGCGTGATTTCGGAGGTGGTCATCGGTATTGGAAACAAGGATGTTGAACACGACGCGTCGCCACAAAGCAATGAGATCGTCATCCGGAGACGCACCGTGACGCCTGATGGCGTCGGCAATGTCGAGGTACGAGGCGGATTCGCGATCGGTCGCGCCAAGCATGCTCATGGCAGAAAGGAAGGCTCGTCTACCTCCCTTCGCGCGGTCGAATCGGGTGAGGAGCAGAACCGGCTCGCCGTTCACGTTTTCGATTCGGTGACGCGAAACGGCGATTCCTGCGCGCTGCGCGAGCGCCAGGGTCACGGCTTCCCAGCGGACCGTATCGATCTCATCTTGATGCGCAGGAAACTTGGCGATGGCCAGCGTTTCGTCGTGGTCCATCACGGATGCCTTGGGCCGCGCGCCGCCGAGGGACGAGCCGGGGGCAAGGAGCACGGCCAGCGCTTCGTCGGAGCCATCGTCCTTCTCAAGATCGCTGGCGGCATGAAGGAGTCGGGGAAGGTCGACGAGTGGCGGAATCCGAAATGCCGCATCGTTGGCCAGAAAGGGTCCTGCTGGATCCTCTTTGAACCGTAGGGCGCCTTGTCGAGCATGGTCGTCCACCATGACGAGGACGTCGGTCTCAAATAACGTGCGTGGCGTGCGACCCTCGTTCGATGCGCGTCGGCGCTCTTCGCGACGCATCAAGAGCCGTCCCCAGCGATCGGGTGCGGAGTCCGAGAATGCGCCGAACAAGGGTTGCCCGCTCCTCGCATGATGCGTGCCCTGCGTGAGTGTGAGGGCTGGCTCGAGGGCGTGTCGTAGGGGGTGTGTCAACCAAGACTCGGCATAGGCAAACGACGCAGATTCCCGTCCCGCCCTGACTCGGGTCCATAGGCGACCTACGAGGATGGTCTCTGCCGATGCTTCGAAGAATACGAGGAGCTCGCGGTTCATGGAGCGTCGTCCTTCGGAATCTTGTTGGAGCGACGCGGGGTTCGGATGCGTTGCGGAAGGTGTTCGTCGGCCACCCGGAGTCCCGTGATGTCCTGGCGGGCGTCGGCAAGATCGGCAAGCCCGTCCTCGAGCCCGAGAATGAAGAGAACGGTGGCATAAATGCCCACCGCGACGCTTGGGTCACCCTTCTCCACCTTGGCGAGGGTCGTTCGGCTAATGCGCGCACGTTCCGCCATTAGGGTCGTCGGGATGCGTCTTCGTCTACGCCCATCGCGCAGGTCTGCTCCGAGTTTTCGGAGTGCGCGTCGCGCCGACAGCGGTAGTTTGTCATCGACCTTCCGACTCATAACGATCACTAAACTACACGAAAAAGGACTGTAATGTATATTCTAATGAACGCTAAACCTTGGGCGGAGGGTGATGCAACGTCGCACGGTGCATTCGTCGTGCGCGCGCCACTCGGCGGCGTGACCCACAAATCTGGAAGGCGGCTCAGGTGAGCGTCGAGAGCTGCTCCCGCACGTCGCTCGCGAGTTCCTGACCCATCGTGACCGCGTCGCTGGCGTCCCCCGTCGTGGATGCCTGCATCGTCGTTCCCTCGTGGAACACGGCACCGAACAGGCTCAAGTCCCCGTCCGCATCGACGGACGCAAGGGCGCCCACGAGCTCACCGTTCAGTCCCGCAGCGAACGCGCGTTCGGCCTTCACGCGGTCGAACGAGGCGCGATGCTGCAGCGTGTAGGCGAGTTCGAACGCGGCATCGTCGTCCTCGCGCACGAGGATGGCGAGCGCACCCTGACCTGGGGCTGGGGGGAAGACCTCTGGATCGAGAAGGACCGAGAGTCGATTGCGATGGTCGAGCGTGAGGAGAGTGGCGGCGGGGAGCAGGAGGGCGTGCACCTCATCGCGCGTGAGTCGAGCGAGATCGTCGTCGAGGTGCGCGCCGAGCGGTTCGAGCGTCAGGTCAGGTCGCAAGGCGGCGAGGACGGCCTGGTCACGGCCCGCCTGGACCGCCACGGTCGCACCGTCCTCCAGCGCCTCGAGGGTGCGGTCACCGCGGGTGACGAGTGCGCTGCGGGCCTCTTGCCGGCGCGTGACCGCAGCAAGATTTACGCCCTCAGGCAGGGTGAGGGGAAGCGAATCGGCTGCCTGGACCGCCAAGCCAATCTCGCCCGCGAGGAGCGCCTGGGCGAGCGCGTCCGGTTCGCTTCCGCGCACCGTGCGCTGGGTGATGGGGACGTCAGGCCATTCGGCGTTGAGTTCGGTGAGGACCGTTCGGGCTTGCCGCAGCGCTTCCGCGCCGTCAAGATTGCCCATCACGATGCGTGCCATGGCGAGGTTGTATCACGTCCCCCGCCCTCGTGCGCGAGCCCCGGTACGTACCGTCGCAGCGGCAGCAGGACGGCGCGCAGAGGGGCCTCTCGCGCGCCGTCCGGAACGTGCTTCAGGTTCAGCCGAGCGCGTCGGCGGCGGCGCGCAGCGCCTCCACCCGGTCGGTGGCCTCCCAGGGGAAGGCGTCGCGCCCAAAGTGGCCGTAACTGCTCGTGGGCACGTAGATGGGGCGCTGCAAGTCGAGCTGCTCGATGATGCTCGCCGGGCGCGCATCGAACGTCTCCCACACGATTTGCGAGAGGGTCTCGTCACTCAAGCGGGAGGTACCGAACGTGTCGATGTACACGCCCACCGGGCGCGCCACGCCAATCGCGTAGGCGAGCTGCACCTGCGCGCGGCGCGCCAAGCCTGCGGCGACGACGTTCTTGGCGATGTAGCGAGCGTAGTAACTGGCGGAGCGGTCCACCTTCGTCGGGTCCTTGCCACTGAACGCGCCCCCGCCGTGCGGGGCGGCCCCACCGTACGTGTCGACGATGATCTTGCGGCCCGTCAGTCCGGCATCGCCCTGCGGTCCACCGATGACGAACCGGCCGGTCGGGTTGATGTAGAAGCGCGTCTCGCTCCCCACCATCCCGTCGGGGACGACGGGCGTGACGACCTTCTCGACGATGTCGTTGCGGAGTTGTGCCATGTCCACGTCGGGATCGTGTTGCGCGGAGACGACGACCGCGTCGAGCGCGATGGGTTGATCCCCGTCGTAGAGGACGGTGACTTGCGCCTTCCCGTCGGGCCGCAGGTACGGCAGCGTGCCGTCCTTGCGGACGGCGGCGAGACGTTCGGTGAGGCGATGCGCAAGGGGGATGGGG
>CAJXWR010000081.1 GCA_913062675.1 uncultured Trueperaceae bacterium | reverse complement strand
CGGACCTCGATGCGCTCGACGGTCCTGTCGGGCGGTTCACCGCCGAGCTGCTTCGCTTCTTCCTCGGCACGTACGAGCGGCGCAGCGGCCTGCCCTCGGCCCCGATGCACGACCCGTGCGCCGTCATGATCCTCACGCGACCCGACCTGTTCGACACCGAAGCCCTGCACGTCGACGTGGAACTGCGCGGGACGCACACGCGCGGCATGACGCTCTGCGATGAACGCGAACCGCACATGCGGCGCGACGCCAACGCCACCGTCCTCACCCACATCGACGCAGGCGGCGCCTGGCAGGAACTACTCGGCGCACTCGCACGGTACGAGGCTGCACGCCCATGATCCGCTTCGAGAACGTCACGAAGACCTACCCGCGCGCACACGTGCACGCCCTCGAGAACGTCGACTTCGCGATTCGCAAGGGCGAGTTCGTCTACATCACCGGGCATTCGGGCGCCGGCAAGTCCACGCTCCTCTCGCTCATGCTGCGCCGCATCACGCCCAGCCAAGGACGCGTCACGGTCAGTGGGCAGGACCTCGCCCGGCTCCCCGAACGCAAACTGCCGCTCCTCCGCCGCGCAATCGGCATGGTGTTCCAGGATCACGCGCTGCTGCCCCACATGTCGGTCGTCGACAACCTCGTGTTCGCCCTGCGCGCGTCGGGCACGCGCGGCAATCTCGAACAGCGTTCACTTGCCGTCCTCCGGCAGGTCGGCCTGGCCCACAAGCGCAAGGCCTTCCCCCGCGAGTTGTCCATGGGTGAGCAGCAACGCGTCACGATTGCGCGCGCCATGGTCACCAACCCTCCCCTGCTCCTGTGCGACGAGCCGACGGGGAACCTCGACCCGGACACCAGCTGGGAGATTCTCGAACTCCTCAACGACCTGAACATTCGTGGCACGACGATCGTCATCGCCACGCACTCGCGTGAACTCGTCGATCGGTTGCGTCGCCGCACCCTCGTCCTTCGTGGCGGGCACCTCGTGCGCGACGACGTGGGGGGCGGCTACAGCCTCTAGCGACTCGCGAGGCGTGCCACGTGCACGTCGAGACGGTCCTCATCGAGCATCAACTCCAGGAATTCTCCCTGCCCGAGTGCATCGATCATGGCGAGACCATGCTCCTGGTCGATCCACACGCCCTCCGGCATGGGCGTGTGCCCGTACACGCCGAAGCGGAACCCCATGTCGCGCACCCAGTGCGGCTTCTCGTACCACCAGCGTTTCGTGTCGGCATCCCCGTAGAAGAAATCGTCGTACTGCTGCAGGCTGGGCGTGGGGCCTGCATGCGCGAACTGCACGCCGTGCAGCACCACCTCGCGCGGGAACGTCTCCAGCCAGTTGCGCACGTCGGTGGGAAGCGCCACGCCTCCCTTCTCGGGGTCGAACTCGTCGTGCGGCAGGCCCCCTCGCGTCGACAGGCGGGGTGTGCCCTCGAGCTCGGCTGCGTCGTGATTGCCGATCAGGACGTGGACGTGCCCCTGCGCCGCCTCCGCGAAGGCGTTAAGCCGCCGGACGTCACGTAGCTGGACGTCCGCCGCGCGCTGCAAGTGCTCGGGGTTCGACGGGTCGAAGGTCGCCTCGCCGATCGCCTTGGCGTACGCCTCGCGCGTCTTGTAGTGCACGAGGTCGCCGAGCAGGACCACTTGAATGCGGCCCGCTTCGAGGGCAGCGCTGGGCGTCCCCTCGTCGGTCATGGCCGCACTCGCGCGCAACGCGCGCCACACCATGGGGAACGCATCGTGCACGTCCCCCAGGGCGACGACCTTGATCACCCTCCGGTCGTCCGTTCACGCAGCAGGGCACGCAACTCGGCGTACAGGGCGCGACTCGCATCGGCATCCTGGCCGTACCCGCCGTACCGCGTTACGAGGCGCGCCACGTCGGCGCCGAGTCCCTCGCCTCGGAGGCGTTCGACGATGCGGTCGATCATCTTGTGGCCCTCCGGCTTGTGGGCTTCCGGGTCGGCCGTCTCGCTGAGGGGGGCAGCGTCCGCAACCACGGCGGGTGAGGCGCTGGCCTCACCGCGTCCATCCGCGTCCTGAGGCGCCGTCTGGGCATCGCTGACGTCGAGCAGGACGACTTCGGGTGGGTGGAGCGGTTCGCCTCGCTCCGGGTCGGCGTCGACGACCCCGTCGCCGTCCACCTGCACGGGGAGCGTGACGCCGAGCGTCTCGAGCGCGGCGGTCCAGCCGGCCCCGGTGACCGTCTCCTGAACCGTCAGTTCGCTCGACGCGCCCGACGCGTCGAGACCGGGCGCCCCGAGGACCGTGGCGACGCCGCTGCGTTGCACGTCGCCCACGTCGATGGTGGCGATGAGCATGGCTTCGCGCCAGGGCGCGAGGGTGAGCGACCAACCGTCCGGCCCGAACGCATCGTCGAGGCGACGCCGAATCGCGGGGATGGCGAGGTGCGGAGCGAGCCGCATGCGTCGCCCTTCGTCACGGACCTCCACGACGTGCCAATGCACGGCGTCGGTGGGGAACGGTGCGCGGAGAATGCGCCAAGCGTCGTTCGTCATGCCGGGAGTCTAGCAACGACGTCGTGCGGCGATTACCGGACGCGGGGGCGGGAGCGTGCGGTACCGTGAGGCATGATGACCGTCCTGCACGCTCGCGGTGCGTTGCACGCCGCGCGCCTCCTCCTGGTCCTGGTTGCGCTGCTTTTCGGCACCTCGCTGGCGCAACCCGAACTGGGTAGCTCCCCCAGCGACCTTCCTGCCAACGTAGGCGCACCGGTGGTGACCCCCAGCGACGATGCCCCGCTCGAACCTGCAGCACCGGAGTCGACGTTGGAGGATCCAGCTTCACGAGACGTGGCGCCTCCAGACGCAACGCAGCAAGCTCCTGACTCTGAACAACCGGTGTCCGAAGAACGGGCAAGCGAGGCACCCGCAAGCGAAACACCGACGTTCGAGGAGGTCACCCCGGCAGGTGACGCGGCGGAAACGGGAACCGTGGAGCCACTCGACCTCACCTTGCAGGGCGCCTACCTGCTCGTCCGCGACACGGACGGGGTGGTGCAGCGCCGCTTCGCACTCCCTGCACCCGCCATCGCGGTCGAACCCACCGAGGCGGACCGGGTGCGCGTCACCGTCGCCTATCAAGACGGCAGTGAAGGGTTGCTCGACGTGTCCGTCGAGGCGGCTGACGTACCGGTGCGGTTCGGCACCGACCCCGTCATCTTCACGCAATTGCGCGAGGCGGCGCGCGCCATTCCCGACGCCGAGATCGCCGATGCGGCAGCACGCGATCCCACCGACCCGTGGCTTGCCCTGGCCGCCTGGCGCGCCGCGCCCAGCGCCGAGCAGGAGGCGCACCTCACCGCCCTGCTGACCGCCGCTCGAGACGTGCCGTTCTTCGAAACGTTCGCCATCGCGGGGGAACTCCTCGAAGCAGGCCTCGTGGAGGAGGCCACCCGCCTGCTCGATGCCGCCACCCTCGATTTCGCGGCCCGGGGTTACGACCCTCGCCTCGTGACGCACCCGACGCTGCGGACGGCGTACGGCCTGCCCGACGTGCTGCTCACCGCTGCACTGGACCGCGGGGACGGGGCGGCCGCACGGACGCTCGCACCGTACGCCTGGCGGTTCGCGGCCCCCAGCATGCCGTCCGGCCTCGAAGCCCTCGAACGTCATGCCGACCTGCTCACCCTGCGCGGGGAGTTGGAGGATGCCGCCACCTGGCGGGAGCGTCTCGGTGCGCTCCGGGCGGGCACCCTGGCCGCTGGACTCGACCGTTTCGTCCTCGCGCTCGCCAACCTGGGTTGGTGGTCCCCCGTTGCCCTTCTCGCCGGCACGTTCCTGTTGTGGCTCGTGCTGCTCGCCAAGGCATGGCGGGCGCGCACCCTGCTCGCCCGGCAGCGCGTGGAGCGGGGCGGTTCACGCCGTCCCCTCGGTCGCTTGTGGGTACCTCGCTACGCGAGCACCACGGAGAAGCTCGTCCTCCTCACGCTCCTCGCCCTGGCTGGGTTGAGCGTCTCGCTCGCCCACTGGAACGACGTGCGCAACCAACCTGCCCTGGCGCTGCAATCGGGCACGTTCGCCAGCCAACCGGCCTACGCGGCAACGCGCGCCCTCCCTGACGGGCCGCACGCCGCCTGGCTCCGCGGTCTCGCCGACGTGCAGCGCGGCGACCGGCAGGCAGCCCTCGACGCCTGGACCTCGGCCGGCGCCTTCGCCCCCACGCTGGTGAACCGGGCAGTCGCGCAGGGCACCCCGCCGGACGCGGCACTGCTCGAGCGCGCGCTCGACGTGGATCCCGGTCACGCGGAGGCGCGCTACCTGCTCGGCCGGGGTGACGACCCTTCGGTGTGGCACGCCACCACCCTGCCGGACGCCCCGCGCTACGCCATGCCCACCCTCGTGGACGTCACGCTTGCGCAGGCGGGCGACTGGCGGGTCGCCCTCGCCGAGACGCTGCGCGCACCCTGGCGCACCCTGCCCGAAGCGGTGCCGGCGGGCCTTCCCACGTGGACGTGGTGGACGATGCTCGGCGGGTACGGCCTGCTGCTCATCCTGATTGCGCTCAACCTGTTCGTGCCACGTCCTCGCCTCACGCGCAATGCACCCCGCACGTTCGCGTACCACCTGGGTGCGCTCATCGTGCCCGGGAGTGGACACGCCGACGAGCTGTGGGGCGTACTGCTCCTCATCCCCTGGTCCATCCTGGGCGTGGACGCCCTGCTCGCCTGGCAATCGGGAACGACCGGACCCCTCGGCATCGACGCCACCCTCGAGCTCGTCATCCTCGCCATCCTGTTCACCGTGAACCTGACCGGGTTCACCATCGAGCTCCTCAGTTACCGCGAGCGCATGTGGAGGCTCCGCGAAACCAACCCGGACCTTGCGCACGCCTTCGGCCTGCCGCCCACCCGGAGTCGCGACACGGCGTGAGTGCGTCCCCCGCGCACGGAGGCAGCGAGGAACGGCTCGGCCTGACGCTCGTTCTCGGCGCCGCGGTGCTGTGGGGCCTGCTCGGCGTGTTCACCGCCGGCCTCCTGCGCATCGGTCTCGACGCCATCGAAATCGCCTTTTGGCGTGCGTTGATCGCCGGTGCCGCGTTCGGTCTGCATGCCATCGCCGCACGCACCGTCCGTCCCTTCGCGCCCCGCGCCGCGCTGGGCACGCTCACCTTCGCCGCCGTCGGCGTCACGATGTTCTACGTCGCCATCGCGAAGGCGGTCGATACCGGCGGCATCAGTCTCGCCTTCATCCTCCTCTACACCGCCCCCGCCTGGGTCACGCTCCTCGCCCGCCCGCTGCTCGGTGAACGCGCCGGCTTGCGGCAATGGTCGTTCGTCGCCATCGCCATCCTCGGCGTGGCGCTCGTCTCGCTCACCCAAGGGGACGGCGTCACCCCCACTCCCGCCGCGCTCGCCTGGGGTCTCGCCTCGGGGCTGGGCTACGCGAGTTACTACCTGCTCGGCAAGCGCCTCCTGGAAAACCGGTCGCCCGAACTCCTGTACGGCGTGGCGCTCCCCCTCGGCGCGCTCGGCATGACGCCGTTCGTCCCCTGGAGCGCCAAGACGCCCGAAGCATGGGCGCTGCTTGCCGGGCTTGCGCTCGTCTCCACGTACCTCGCCTACCTGCTGTACGGCTTGGGCCTCAAGCGTGCGCGCGCGTCGCGCGCGGTCCTCGTCGCCACGATCGAACCCGTCCTCGCGATCCTCCTCGCCTGGGCCCTCTTTGGCGAACGCTTTGGCGTCCTGGGGTGGGTCGGCGCGGCGCTCGTCCTCACCGCCGCCGCGGGTCAAGGGATTCGCGTCGGGCAGCGACGAAACCGCGCGGTGAAGGGACGTTCGGCCGCTTGACCGGGGTGGGGGCCGGTGCTACGCTTCGCAACGTTATTGCGCGCGGTGCATGCGCATGCATCACCGGTCTTCGCGCCGGAACCTGACCTTCATGACGCAACGCTCAACCACCACCCCTCGCGCTCGACGCC
This sequence comes from uncultured Trueperaceae bacterium, assembly GCA_913062675.1. GTDB lineage: Bacteria > Deinococcota > Deinococci > Deinococcales > Trueperaceae > SLSQ01. The sequence continues at coordinate 3,604 of CAJXWR010000081.1, read as the reverse complement.
GGTAAACCCGCTCCCCCACGGGCGTCACCTCCGCATGTCGCGGGCTCGCCGTGGGGGTCGTTTCATGGTCCCTAGGGAGGCCCGCATGTCCAACTCGGTGAACAACGTCGTTCTCGCCTACTCCGGAGGTCTCGACACCTCCGTGATCCTCACCTGGCTCAAGGAAACCTACGGGGCGGAGGTCATCGCCTTCACCGCCGATATCGGTCAGGGTGAGGAGGTCGAGGAGGCACGCGTCAAGGCCCTCGCCACCGGCGCGAAGGCCGCGTACGCCGTGGATCTGCAGGAGGAGTTCGTCCGCGACTTCGTTTTCCCCGTGCTGCGCAGCGGCGCGTTGTACGAGGGGTACTACCTGCTCGGCACGAGCTTCGCGCGTCCCCTCATCGCCAAGCACATGGTCGACATTGCGAAGAAGGAAGGTGCCGACGCCGTGTCGCACGGCGCGACCGGTAAGGGTAATGACCAGGTTCGCTTTGAGCTCTCCGCCTACGCCCTGTCGCCCGACATTCAGGTGATTGCGCCGTGGCGTGAGTGGGACATCCGCGGGCGTGAGGATTGCATCGTGTATCTGCAGGACCGCGGAATGGACGTGCCCGTCACGCGCGAGAAGCCGTACAGCATGGACGCCAACCTGTTCCACATCAGTTACGAGGGTGGCGTGCTCGAGGATCCTTGGAACGAACCCCCGGCGGGCATGTGGCGCCGTACGGTCGACCCGGAAGCGGCACCGGACGAGGCGCGCGTGGTGGAGGTCGACTTCGAGCACGGCAACCCCGTCGCCATCGATGGGGAACGCCTCGGTCCCGTCGACCTGCTGCGCACCGCGAACGAGATTGCGGGTGCGCACGGCGTGGGTCGCGTGGACCTGGTGGAGAACCGCTTCGTGGGCATGAAGTCCCGCGGCTGCTACGAAACGCCGGGCGGCACGCTGCTGTTCCACGCGCACAAGGCGGTCGAGCAGGTGACCCTCGACCGGCAGGTGCTCCGGATGCGCGACGAGATGATGCCCTCGTACGCACAAGCGGTGTACGACGGGTTCTGGTACGCACCGGAGCGCGAGGCGATGCAAGCGTTCATGGATCACGTGCAGCAGCCCGTGACGGGCACGGCACGCCTCAAGTTGTACAAGGGGTCGGTGTCGATCCTGGGTCGCAAGAGCCCGAACAGTCTGTACCGCGAGGACGTCGTGACGTTCGAGGAGGACGACGTGTACCACCAGGGCGACGCGGACGGCTTCATCAAGCTGAACGCCTTGCGGTTGCGGATTGCGCGGCAACTGGCGGACAAGACGGGCGGCTCCGGGGCGTGAGTTCGCTGCCCGCCTCCACGTTGGGTTCGGGCCGCGCGTACGAAGCGGCGCGCCTTCGCTGGGCGGTGGAGTCCGATGCCGAGCGCCTCGCCGAATTGTGGCAAGAGGGTCGGGAGGCGGACGGTCTTGACGGGTCCCAGGAAACGGCGGGCGTGATGCGCGACTGGTTGGAGCATGGCGGTGTGGTGTTCCTCGAGGATGGCGAGCGTCGCGCCTTGTGTGGCGTGCGGTGGCGTTGGCAGGACGGGGGTTGGAGCGTGGACCGGATCGTGACGCGACCCGAGGCGCGGGGGCAGGGGTACGGCCGTTGGTTGATGACGAAGCTCGAAGCGTTGGCCATCAAGCGCAACGTGCCGACCTTGACCCTCGATTTGGATCAGGAGGCGCTGCTGCCGTACTACCAGCGGCTCGGGTACCGCGAGGCGGAGGGGGATGCAGGGGATGCCTCCTCGCGCCGCCTCGTGAAGCAGGTGGGCGGCACGTGGCAGCGTCAACCGGGGAGGCAGGCATGAGCGAGCCACGCAAACGCATGTGGGGCGGTCGCTTCACGGGCGATACGGACCTGCTGGTGCAGGCGTTCAACGCGTCGATCGACGTGGACCATGAACTCGCGCTCGACGATCTGGACGGTTCGGTGGCGCACGCGACCATGCTGGGTGAGACCGGCATCCTGTCGCGCGAGGAGACGGCGGAGATCCTGAAGGGTCTCGAGTCGCTCCGGCGGGACGTGGAGGCGGGCCGGTTCGATTGGCAGGTGGCGCTCGAGGACGTGCATATGAACCTCGAGGCGGCCTTGACCGAACGGATTGGCGCGGTGGGCGGCAAGTTGCACACGGCGCGTAGCCGGAACGATCAGGTGGCCACTGACTTCCGTTTGTGGCTTGCGCGGCACGTGCGCGTGTTGCTGCGTCTGGTGCGCCGCAACCGCGAGGTGCTCGTGGAGGTAGCGGAGCGGCATCTGGGCGTGGTGATGCCTGGCTACACGCACCTGCAAGTCGCGCAACCGGTGTTGTTCTCGCATCACGTGTTGGCGTGGGAGGCGATGTTCGCGCGGGACGAGGAGCGGCTTCGCGACGTGTTGAAACGCATCCTCGTCTCCCCGCTCGGTGCGGGCGCCCTGGCGGGGACGACCTTCCCGATTGATCGGCACCGCACTGCGACCCTGCTCGGGTTCGACCATCCGGCGGAGAACTCGCTGGACGCGGTGAGCGACCGCGATTTTGCAATCGAGTTCCTTTCCGCGGCCGCGTTGGTGATGATGCACCTTTCGCGCATGTCGGAGGAGTTGATCCTGTGGTCGTCGCAGGAGTTCTCGTTCGTGACGCTGCCCGATAGTCACACGACGGGCAGCAGCATCATGCCGCAGAAGAAGAATCCGGACGTGAGCGAGTTGATTCGCGGGAAGACGGGTCGGGTGTACGGCGCGTTGATGGGCCTGCTGACAGTGATGAAGGGCCTGCCGCTCGCGTACAACAAGGACATGCAGGAGGACAAGGAGGGCGTGTTCGATGCGGTCGCCACCCTGCGCGTGAGTTTGACGCTGCAGGCGGAGATGATGCCGCGTATCACGCTGAACGAGGCGCGCATGAGGGCGGCGGCGGGTGAGGCGTACGCAAATGCGACGGACCTGGCGGATTACCTCGCGGCGAAGGGCGTGCCGTTCCGGGAGGCGCACGAGGTGGTCGGCAAGCTCGTGGCGCGCGCCATTGAGGATGGCGTGCCGCTCGAGGACTTGCCGCTCGAGGTGATGCAGGAGGCGCATGAGGCGATCGAGGCGGATGCGTTCGACGCGCTGGCGCTCGAGGCGGTGGTGAACCGCCGCACGAGTTTCGGGGGGACCGCCCGGTCGCAGGTGGAGGCGCGCATCGCCGCCCTGCGGGAGGCATTGGCGACCGTGGGTCCGGAGGGCGAGTCGGCGTGAGCAGTGAGCTGCGCATCCGGCCGGCCACCGCGTCGGACGTGCCGACCATCTACGCCAACATCGAGAATTGGGCGAACCAGGGCAAGATGCTCGTGCGCAGCATTCCGAACCTGTTCGAGAACCTCCGCGATTTCCTCGTGGCGGAGCTCGTGGCCGAGGACGGATCGGTGACCTTTGCAGGCAATGCGGCGTTGCATGTGCTGTGGGGTGACATTGCCGAGGTGCGCGGTCTCGCCGTGGCCGAGGGCGTGCAGGCGCGCGGCGTGGGACGCGCCCTCGTCGAGGCGTGCGAGGCGGAGGCGCGGCGCGGGGGCATCCCCACGGGGTTCGCCTGGACGTACACCGTGCCGTTCTTCGAGAAGTGTGGCTACACG
>CAJXWR010000080.1 GCA_913062675.1 uncultured Trueperaceae bacterium | reverse complement strand
GGGAAGGAGAAGGCGGGCGAGTTCCTCATGGAGAACCCGGCGTTGATGCAGGAGATTCGTGATCGCGTCACCCGCCACCTGCAGGGCGACCAGGGCGCCACGCCCGACGAGAACGACGATGAGACGGCCGTCGCAGTCGACGACCTGGCAGATGACGAGGTGGTGGGGGAGACCGCAGCCGCCTAACCCCCAGCGACTGGGACGAATGAGGGGATGCGCAGCGCGCGCGACATCGGTAGGATACGGAAACGTAGTCCGCATCACGATGTCGCACGGCGCTGCCAACCCGTGCGTCGAAAGGAGCGTTCATGACCGTTCCGCACCCAGACGCCGCCCCGCCCCCCAGCGCAGGCCCCACGTCCCGCGTGTCCGACTTCTCGCTGATGGTCGGTACGGCCAACGGCACGGGGTCGCAGACGGCCAACACGACGCTCCTGCGCGCCATCTTCAACATGGGCGTTCCGGTACACGGAAAGAACGTCTTCCCCTCCAACATTCAAGGCCTCCCCACCTGGTTCCACATTCGCGCGAGTGCTGAAGGTTGGATCGCCCGGCAAGCACCTGAGATCGCCGTGGCGTTCAACCCCGCCACGCTTCATCAAGACGCCGAAACCATTCCCCCGGGCGGGGTTCTCATCCTCAATGGCGACTTGGCCGGCGCACCGCAACGCGACGACGTCACCACGTATTCCATTCCCGTCAAGGAACTCATGGCGGACGTCGAGGCCACCGGCAAGATCAAGGACTACCTCGCCAACATGACGTACCTCGGCGTCGTCAGCCAACTCCTCGGCATTCCACTCGACGTCGTGCGCACCGCACTCGAACAGCAATTCGGCGGACGGCAAAAACTCGTGGATGCGAACTACCCCGTCGTCGAAAAGGCATGGCAATGGAGTGAAGCCAACCTGGAGAAGGCCGACCCGTACCGCATCGAACGCATGGACGCCACCCACGACCTCATGCTCATCACCGGCAACGACGCCGCCGCACTCGGCAGCGTGTTCGGGGGCGTCACCTTCGTCTCCTGGTACCCCATCACCCCCTCCACCAGCCTCGTCGACGCGGTGAAGACGCACCTCAGCGACCTTCGCGTTCACGATGGCAAGCCGGACTGGAGCATCATTCAAGCCGAAGACGAGCTCGCAGCCATCGGCATGCTCATCGGTGCCGGCTGGGCAGGCGCACGCGCCATGACCGCCACGAGCGGTCCCGGCATCAGCCTCATGGCCGAGTTCACCGGCCTTGGCTACTTCGCCGAGGTGCCCGCCGTCATTTGGGACGTGCAGCGCGTCGGTCCCTCCACCGGCCTGCCCACCCGCACCGGCCAAGGGGACGTGTCCTTCGCGTACACCCTCGGGCACGGCGACGGAAGGCACCCCGTGCTCTTCCCCAGCACTGCCGAGGAAGCCTTCGAGTTCGGCTGGAAGGCGTTCGACGTCGCGGAACAGGCCCAAACCCCCGTGTTCGTCCTCACCGACCTCGATCTCGGCATGAACACCTGGATGTCCACCCGCTTCGACTACCCAGGCGAACCCATGAAACGCGGCAAGGTGCTCCACGGCGACGACATCCCGGAAGGCTTCGGACGCTACCGTGACGTCGACGGGGACGGCATTCCCTACCGCACCCTCCCCGGCGACCCCAACCCCGAGGGCGCCTGGTTCGCGCGCGGAACCGGACACGACGAGGACGCCAAGTACAGCGAGCGAGCCGACGACTGGATCGCCAACACCACCCGTCTCGCCAAGAAGTTCGACACGATCCGCACCCTCGTCCCCGCACCGAGCATCGATCAGGTCGACGACGCCGAACTCGGCGTCATCTGCTTCGGCACCACCATCCACGCTATCGAGGAGGCGCGCGCCCATCTCGCCAAACAGGATGCACGGTTCTCGCTCCTGCGACTCCGCGCCCTGCCCATCAACGACGAGGTCGAACGTTTCATCGAGCAGCACGACCGCATCGCCGTCATCGAAATGAACCGCGACGCGCAAGTGGCCGGCATCCTCCGCGCCGAACTTCCTCAATACGCCGCCAAGATCGCCAGCATCGCGCACCTTGACGGACTGCCCTACACGCGCGACCAGATTCGCGCCTGGCTCGCCCCGCACCTCGACCCCAGCCTCGCCTACGAAGGCGACCCCGTTGCAAGGGAGACTGCATGACCCGTCCCGCTGCCCTCATCCCCAACGCCGCCGGGTTGACCAAGAGCGATTACCAGGGCGCCCCCTCCACCCTCTGCAAAGGATGCGGGCACAACTCCGTCGCCAACCAAATCATTCAAGTCGCCTTCGAACTCGGCTTGAAGCCCGAAGACCTCATCAAACTCTCCGGCATCGGTTGCTCCAGCAAGAGTCCCACCTACTTCCTCGGCATGTCCCACGGCTTCAACGCCCTCCACGGCCGCATGCCCAGCGTCGCCACCGGCGCGCTCACCGCGAACCACAAGCTTCGCGGACTCGCCGTGTCCGGCGATGGCGACTCCGGCTCGATCGGACTCGGCCAGTTCAAGCACGTCATCCGCCGCAACCTCCGCATGGTCTACCTGATCGAGAACAACGGCGTGTACGGCCTCACCAAGGGCCAGTTCAGCCCCACCGCCGAGGATGGCCTCAAACTCAAGTACGCCGGCACCAACCCCTTCCCACCCGTCGACATGTGCGCGGAAGCGCTCATCAGCGGCGCAGGCTTCGTCGCCCGTGCGTTCGCGGGAGATGCCAAGCAACTCCGCGAACTCCTCAAGGCCGCACTCGCGTACCACGGCACCGCCGTCATCGACATCGTCAGCCCCTGCGTCGCCTTCAACAACGACGACGACTCGCAACACAGTTACGCCTACGGCCGCGCCAACGAAGTGCCGCTCGAGGACATCGGTTGGGTCCCCCCAAGGGAAGACATCACGCTCGACGACCACGAACCCGGCGAGACCCGCATCATCGAGCTGCACGACGGCAGCCGCATCGCCCTCGCCAAGATCGAGGAAGGCTACGACCCCAGCGACCGCAGTGCAGCCCTCACGCGCATCGGTCGCGCCGAAGCCAACGGCGAGGTCATCACCGGACTGCTCTACTACGAGGATGCCCGACCCAACCTCACCGACAGCCTCGGCCTCGGCGACACGGCGCTTGTCGACCTGCCCGAGGAACGGCTCCGCCCCAGTCGTGAAGCGCTCGAACGGGTGATGGACCGGCACTAACCGTCCAGCGTTTCGGCGCTCTCCACCCGCGTCACCAAGCCACGGAACGTCGCCCCAAACCCTGGGGCGACGTTCGCAACAATCGTGTCCCCGACCTCGAGGGTCGTATCGCCATGCGGGAAGACCGTCCGACCCCCCCGCCGAACCGCCACGATGATCGACTCCTTCGGTAACCCCGCCTCACGCAGGCTCCTGCCTGCCAGGGCGGCTCCCCGAGGCACGCGCACCTCCACGATCTCCTGCCCCGTCAAGTCCCGCAATCGCAACTCTTCATGCAACTCGTCCTGCGTCCGCTCGCGCGAAACCGCCATGTAGTACGCGCGCGCCAGATCCGTCTGCCGCACGAACCCCACCGGGCGGGACGCATCATCGCTGGCCACGACCGGCATGCGCCCAATGCCCAACCGACCCATCCGCTCCAGCGCATCGCTCGCCGGTTCATCCGGCGTGGCGTACGCCACGCCACACGTGCACACGTCCCGCAGTGGCGTCGTCGGCTCCAACCCCTCCCGGCGGGCCCGCTCCAAATCCGTCAACGTCACGATGCCCACCATTCGCTCCGGCGTGCTGCGCGACACCACCACGAAGCCGTGGTGGTGCGACGCCACCAGGTTCTCCGCCAAGTCGCGAAGCGTATCCTCCGCGAACACCGTTGGCACGTCCCGGTCCATGACCTCACCCACCCGCACCGTCTGGAGCAGGTCGATCTCCCGCATCCGCAGGAGACTCAACCCGCGGCGCGACAACATCAAGTCGTAGAACGACTCCGGATGCAACAAGTCGGCGCCCAACGTCGCGATCACCGCTGCAAGCAGCAACGGCAAGATCAACTCGTAGCTCCCCGACACCTCGAAGATCATCACGATCGAACTCATCGGTGCACGCGTCACCCCTGCGAACACCGCCGCCATCCCCACCAACGCGTACGGTCCGGCCCGCAGATCCCATGCTGGAAGCGCCCACTGCGCCGCCTCACCCACCAAGGCACCGAACGCCGCGCCCACCAGCAGAACCGGCGCGAAGATCCCGCCCGAACCCCAACTCCCAATCGAGGCCGCCGTCGCCAACATCTTCCCCACGAGAAGCGCGGCAAGCAGAAGCGGTGCAACCGTCTGCTCGTTCAAGATGGAGCCCGTCACGTCGTACCCGCGACCGAGCACCTGCGGCAGCACCAACGCGAGGAGACCCACGACCAATCCACCCGTCGCAGGACGCAGCCAGGTGGGCACCTGGAAGCGGTTCAACACGTCCTCCGCTCCCACCATGGCGCGAATGAACGCCACCGCCAGGAACGAGGCGAGCACGCCAAGCAGCAAGAAGATCGGCAGTTCGAGGTGCGAACCCAACACGTAATCATCAGGAATCGCGAACGCAGGAACGTCGCCAAGCAGCGTGCGCGACACCGCGGTCGCCGACACCGACCCAATCACCACCGAAGCGAAGTAGCGACCCTGGAACTGACCCAGGATCACCTCGAGCGCGAACAACACGCCCGCAATCGGTGCGTTGAACGTCGCGGCAATCCCGCCAGCCGCCGCGGTCGCAACCAGGTTCCGGCGGCGCTCCTCGTTCAAACGAAACACGCTCGCCACCAGGTTCGAAAGGGACGCACCGAGCTGCACCACCGGACCTTCCGTTCCAAGCGATGCACCCGAGCCAATCGACACGGCGGTGGCCAGTGGCCGCCAGAGCAGCAAGCCGCGCGAGACCCGCCCACCGAGATTCGATACGGCCACCATCACTTGCGGAATGCCGGAACCGCGCGCCTCCGGAGCGACCCGCAACACGAGGGGCGTGATGAGCAAGCCGCCCACGGCTGGCGTCAGGACCGTAAGGATGGCGCCTGGAACGAAACCCACCGAGCCTTGCAGCCACGCCACCCAACGACCCGTACCACCCACCATCGCGTCGAACGCCACGGCAGCCAAGCCCGCGAGGGCGCCCACCACCACCGCGCTGCCCACGAGCGAAAACGTCTCCGAGGAGCGGGCGAAACGAAACCTCGCGAACGCGGCACGCACCCGCGTCCACACGCCCCGTCGCGGCGCGTCGCTAGGCTCGGCCACCTACCTCGTCCTCCTGGACGCGCCGCAACAGCGCCAACCAGTTTCCGCGCCACACCTTCTCGAGCAGCGCTTCGCTCCACCCGTGCGCACGGAGTGCATCCGCCAACTTGGGTACGCCTGCGACGTCGCCAATCGCTTGGGGAATGGTGGCGCCATCGAAATCCGAACCGAGCGCCACACGATCCTCACCCACGCGTTCGACCATGTAATCCAAGTGGCGCACCATCGTCTCGAGGGGCGTATCCGCCTCGTGCTTCCCATCCTCGCGGAGGAACGCCACGGCGAAGTTCAGGCCCACCAGGCCATCGCGTTCCGCCAAGGCGTCGAGCTGCGCATCGGTCAGGTTGCGCGTGCTCGCGCACACCGCATGCACATTGCTGTGACTCGCCACGAAGGGGCGCGTCGACGTCTTCACCACGTCCCAGAAGCCCGCCTCGTTCAGGTGCGAAACGTCCACCACGATGCGAAGGGCGTCGCACGCCTCGACCAAAGCGTGACCTGCCGCCGTCAAGCCCGTACCAACGTCGGGACTCGCCGGGAAGGCAAAGGGGACACCCGTCGCGAACGCGTTCGGGCGGCTCCACGTCAAGCCGAGCGACCGCAATCCCAGCGCGTGCAGCGCCTCGAGCACCGAGAGGTCCGTAATCGCCTCGGCGCCCTCGATGTGCGGAACGGCCGCAATCACGCCTTCACGCATCGCGTTCTCGACCTCATCGGCGGTCGTGCACACGCGCAACTCGCCCGCCGCCTCGAGGCGGCGAAGCAACGCGAACATGTGGAGCGTCTTCTGTAGAGCATGGTTTGGATCGACGGGACCGTGGGGCGCCCGCGCTCCGTTGCCCTTCGGTGTCGCCAAGGCAGCAAGACCCCCGTCTGCGGGGGTGAACATGGCGAACAGGCCACCCGCAAATCCACCCTCGCGTGCGCGTTTCACGTCGATGTGACCCACGCCCTGCGCATCGCCGAACCCGCGCTCGGGATTCTCGAGCAGCGCGAGCAACGTGTCGTTGTGACCGTCGAAAAAGGGAAGCATGCCGCAAGGCTACCGCTTCAACGGGATCGTCACGCCAAGTGCAGCGCCGCGCCCGAGCGTTCCGCCACGCGACCGATGATCTCCGCGCGAGGGAACCGTTCCCGAATCGCGTCGAGCAGAGCGCCGGCACGATCCGCATCCACGCTCAAGAGCAAGCCGCCCGACGTTTGCGGATCCACCAGCGACCACCAGGCAACCTCGTCCAGGCCATCGCGCCCCGCCACGTGAGGCTCGACGTACCGCGTGGTCGTCACGTGCGCCTTGGTGAGGATGCTCCGTGACAGCGTGTCGCGCGCGCCAGCCAGCAGGGGAACGGCACCCGCGTCGAGGTGCAGACTCACGGCGGAGCCCTCGGCAACGTGCAGGCCGTGCCCCAGGATCCCGAAACCGGTCACGTCCGTCGCCGCATGAATTGCGGAACGAAGCTCACCGTCGGCGTCCAGGCGGTTCACCGTCCGCATGGAGGAAAGCGCCTCGGCAATCTCCCCGTACGTCACCTCGTCGTTCTTCAACGCGCCCGTGAGGGTGCCGGTACCCACGGCCTTCGTCAGGATCAACGCGTCACCCGGTTGGGCGCCGCGATTGCTCCACAACCCATCCGGATGCGCCACGCCCGTGACCGAGAAGCCGAGTTTCAGCGTGTCGTCGTCGATCGAGTGCCCACCCACGAGATGCGCGCCCGCCTCGTTGATCGTCTCGGTCGCCCCATGCATCAACCCGCGCAGCACGTCCGGGCCGAGCACGTCGAGCGGGTAGGCAAGGATCGTGAGGGCCGTGAGCGGATTCGCGCCCATCGCGAACACGTCACTCAAGGCGTTCGCGGCCGCAATGGCACCAAAATCGTGCGGGTCGTCCACCATCGGCGTGAAGAAATCGAGCGTCTGCACCATGGCCTGCGCATCGTTGAGCCGCCAGGCGGCCGCATCATCCAGGAAGTCGGTCCCCACGAGCAGGTCGGGGTGATCCTGCGCCGGAAGTTCGGAAAGAAGGTCACTCAGGGTGCCCGCCGCAATCTTCGCAGCGCACCCACCCTTCTGAACGGTTTGCGTCAAGCGAACGGTCATGCTGCCTCCTCGAGGTGTCGTGAGAGCCACGCGCGGAGTTCTTCTCGTGAACCGCGGGCGGCGATTCGTCGTCCCTCCTGCGGCGTGGCCTTTCGGTACAGCGGGTCATAGTACGCGTGCAGAAGCGGGAGCACCACCGGTCGGAACGCCTCCCGGTCCTGCCATGCGCCTTCGCGGGCGGCATCCTCGAGGGCGGCCACCATCGAGTCGGCCACCTCGCCCCCAAGACGCTTGCGGAGTTTCAGAATCGCGGTGCTCAGGGCCGTCAGCGTCGCTTCGATGCCGACCTGATTCGCCGGCTCGACGGCGTAGGCCTCGTGAATTCGCGTGAGGCGTTCCTCGTCACTCGATTCCAACACGAGGAGCGGTGCCGTGCGGACGACGTCGAACACTTCGGCGGGAAGGTGCACCCTCCCCACGTTGCGCGACTCGTCCTCGAGCAGCAGGAATCGCTCGGCACCCAAGAGCAGCGGGAGCGCGAGACGATGCTCGAAGGTCGCCTGCGCCGGTTGCGGACCCACGGTGCCAAACGCACTCCCGCGATGGTTCGCTGCAGCCTCGAGATCGAGGGCGAGCAGGTCGGGCGTGCCTGCCAGATCGCTCAGGAGGTCGGTCTTTCCGCTTCCCGTGGGCCCCGTCACGACGAACGGCGTGCGTCGCGCCAAGGAAGCCCCAAGGCTGTCCACCAGATGGGCGCGCAACGCCTTGTAACCGCCTACCACGCGTGGGGTTCCGGGAACGTCGGCGAATTGCTGCGCAAGCTCACTCCGCATGCCACCTCGCCAGCAGAAGAAGGCACTGGGCATCTCACCCGCTGCATTCCGCCAGGCCGCTTGCCTGCGCGGCATGTCCGCCTCGGTCAGGATGCGCCCCCTCTCCACGGCGGCCCCCTGACCCTCCTCGGCGTACGTAACGCCAACGGCGTGACGCTCCTCGTCGTCGAGGATCGGAATCGCCAGGCTCCCAGGGATGGCGCCCCGCGTCACCTCGCCGGGCGACCGCACGTCGATGAGGCGACGTGTCGGCGAGCCCGACATGGCGGGGAAGAGGTCCTTCGGTCGAATCAGCACTTCCCTATCGTAGCCGCACGAGCCTTGGGTGCAGGCAGCGCGGTACGCTTCCGCTCGTGAGTAACGCACGCGCCGAGCGGCGCATCCTGACGGGTCTATTCCTTGCGCATGCGCTCGGCTCGGCGGCTGCGATTGCCACAGGCACCGTCGCCGCCATCGTTGGCGCAGAACTTGGCGGGCGCACTTGGCTTGCGGGCTTTCCTAGTGCGGCCTTCCAAATCGGTGGCGCGCTCACGGCTCTTCTCGTCGCTTGGTTCGTTACGCGGCTCGGTCGGCGCCGCGGTTTGACGGCCGCGGGAATTCTCGGCTTCGGTGGGATGGCCGTGGCCATGCTAGCCGTCATCGAGGGCGCGTTCTCGATGCTCCTCGTTGCCCTCGTGCTGGCAGGAACGGGAAGCGCTGCCGTCCGTTTCGCACGTTTCACGGCCGCGGAAATCGTGCCACATTCGCGTCGTGGCCGCGCCGTAGCCATCGTCGTGACGGGGGGCGCGGTGGGTTCCGTTCTCGGTCCTGCGCTCGTCGCTCCCATGGGTGCCTGGAGTGCAGCCCAGGGTTGGGGCGAGCTTTCGGGACCTTTCATTGCGGCCACCACACTGATGCTCGCCGCCGCGGTGGCGTTCTACGTGCTTCTGCGACCGGAGCCACGGACCCTCGCGGCACGGTACGAGATGCCCGATGGCGACGACGGTTCGCTCGTCCCACCTCGACCCTGGCGCACGCTGATACGCGATCCTGCCGTGGTGACCGCGTTCATCGTCCTCGTCCTATCCCAGGGTGTGATGGTGATGCTAATGGGCATCTCCTCCCTCCACATGCACGTCCACGACCATTCTTTGTCGCTCATCTCCCTCGCCATTAGCGGGCACACCCTCGGAATGTATGCCTTCTCGCTCGCCTCGGGGGTGGCCGCCGATCGTTTTGGGCGCACCCCCGTCATCTTGGCTGGCGGTTGGATTCTTGCTCTCTCGTGCCTCCTCGCCCCGTTATCACCCGCCTTCGTCCCGCTCTTCATTTCCCTGTTTCTCCTTGGCTACGGTTGGAACCTCGCATACGTCGCGGGCAGTGCCATGTTGAGCGACCACCTCTCGACGCGCGAGAAGTCCGCGACGCAAGGCGTCACGGACCTCGCCATGGGGCTTACCTCCGCCACGGC
>CAJXWR010000079.1 GCA_913062675.1 uncultured Trueperaceae bacterium | reverse complement strand
GGCCGCACTGTTCGTGCTCACGTCGGCGTTCAGTCAGGTAATCAGCAACACCGCCACCACGGTGCTCCTCGCACCCGTGGCTTACGCGGCCGCCACCACGCTCGGCGTCAACCCGGCTGCCATGCTCATGACGATCGCCGTGGCGGCATCGACGGCGTTCGCCACCCCCGTTGCCTCACCCGTGAACGCGCTGGTCCTGACGCCCGGCCGCTACCGCTTCACCGACTTCCTGAAGGTGGGCCTCCCCATCGTCGTGTTGATGCTGATCGCCACACTCGTCGTCGTGCCCATCTTCTTTCCCTTGACCTAGACCGCACGCATGCACACGGGGCGCACCCCGCTCGCATCCAGGCATGGAAACGCCGCGTCCGGGCATTCGGACGCGGCGTCGCTTCATGCACTGGCTTAAATCAGCCAAAACGACCGCTGATGTACCGCTCCGTCATTTCGTGCTGCGGGTTGGTGAAGATCTGCTCGGTCGGTCCTTCCTCGATGAGCACCCCGAGGTGCATGAAGGCTGTGCGGTCACTCACGCGGCCCGCCTGCTGCATGTTGTGCGTGACGATGATGACCGTGTAGTCCTTCTTGATCTCGTGAATGAGTTCCTCGATGCGGTCGGTGGCGATGGGATCGAGTGCGCTCGTGGGTTCGTCCATCAGGATGACGTCCGGGTCGGTGGCCATGGCGCGCGCGATGCAGAGGCGTTGTTGCTGTCCTCCCGACAACCCGAGACCGGACTGCTTGAGCTTGTCCTGCACCTCGTCCCACAATGCCGCGCCCTTGAGGCTCTTCTCGACGAGGGCGTCCATGTCCCCGGCGTAGCCGTGCAAGCGCGGGCCGAACGCGACGTTCTCGTAGACGGACTTGGGGAACGGGTTGGGCTTCTGGAAGACCATGCCGACGCGCCGGCGCACCTCGACCGGGTCGACGGCGCCGTCGTAGAGGTTCACGCCTTCGTAGCTGAGCTGGCCCTCGACGCGGACGCTGGGGACCAGGTCGTTCATGCGGTTCACGCAGCGAAGCAGCGTGGATTTCCCGCAGCCCGACGCGCCGATGAGGGCGGTCACCTGGTTCTTCGGCACGGTGAGGCTCACGTCGTGCAGCGCCTGAAAATCGCCGTACCAGAGCGACAGGTTCTCGAGCGTGACGACCGCCTCGCCTGCGGGAATGGGGTCGGTGCGGACGGTGACGTGATCCTTGGGGACGGCTTGACTGGCCATTACCAACTCCGTTCGAAGCGCCGACGCAGGTAGAACGCGACGGCGTACAGGGCGACGAGGATGACGAGGAGGACGACGATGCCTGCCGAGGCGACGTTCGCGAATTCGGGATCGTTCTCCCCTACCCAACTGTAGATCTGGATGGGAATGACGGTGTACGTGGCGAAGGGGCCATCGGGGATACGGGGAATGAAGGCGGCGGCACCCACCATGAGGAGGGGTGCCGTCTCACCAATGGCGCGTGCCACGGCGAGAATCACGCCGGTCACGATGCCGCTCACTGCATTGGGCAGGACCACGCGCGACGTGGTCTGCCAGCGCGTCGCACCGAGACCGTACGATGCCTGTCGCAGCGACGGGGGGACCGCTTTGATCGCCTCGCGCGAGGCGATGACGACGACGGGCAGGATGAGCAGTGCAAGGGTCATGGAGGCCGATAGGACGACCGGCCCGATGTTCATGAGTCGCACGAACGCATAGAGACCGAGAATGCCGTACACGATCGACGGGACGCCCGCGAGATTCCGGATGTTCACCTCGATGAAGCGGGTCATCCAGTTGTTGGGTGCGTACTCCTCGAGGTACACCGCGCTTCCCACGCCGATGGGCACGGAGATGAGGATGACGAGCAGGATGACCCACACCGTACCGACGAGCGCGTTGATGAGGCCCGCCATGAGCGGGGTGCGACTCGCATTCTTCGTGAAGAAAGCCGCATCGAGCCAGGGGTTCAAGCGGAGTTGCTCGCCTCCCTCGAGGCCGGCAAGCAGTTCGTCGTGCATGCGGTTCCCCTCGAACCAGCCGTAGCTTGCCACGCGGTCATCGCGACTGTTCGACACGACCCAACGCATCGGTTGCCCATTGAGCGACCAGAGGAGTTCGACGCGGTTCCGAAGGCCGAACTTGCGGCGCTCCTCGGCATCACCGAGCGTTGCGGCGGGGTCCTCGCCTCGCGCTTCGAGTTCCTGCGTTACGACGTGTTCCCACGTGCCGAACCACCGGAACCCCTCTTGGAAGGATAGGTTCACCCCTTCGTTGTCGGGCTCCACGACGTGCCAGGACACCGTGTCGGTGGTGACGTCGAAGACGAGCGTTGCGATGAGCAACACGGCGAGGACGACGGGGATGCCGGTGACGATTCGGTAGATCTGCCCGATACGCTTGCGGCGCGCGAGACGCGCCTGATCGGCCGGGGTTCCGATGCCTTTGAGGCTCATTCGTACCGCTCCCCGAACCGCTGCACGATCTGTTGAGACACCAGGTTCAAGGCGAACGTCATCAGGAACAGCGTGGCGCCCACCGCATACAGCGATTGCGACGCGAGACTCCCCGCGGGCTGGTCTCCTTTGGCGGCCTGCACGATGAAGCTCGTCATGGTGGCGATCGTTTCGCGCAGGTCGAACGTGAAGGTGGGCTTCTGACCCGCGGCGAGCGTCACGATCATCGTTTCTCCAATGGCGCGCGACATGGCGAGGATGAATGACGCGACGATGCCTGACAGGGCCGCGGGGACGACGACCTTCGCGACCACCTCGTGCTTCGAGGCGCCAAGGCCGTAAGCCGCCTCACGCAGCGCACGCGGAACGGCCTGCATCGAATCGACCGAGATGCTGCTGATCGTCGGGAGGATCATGAATCCCATCACGAGGCCTGCCGAGAGGGGGTTGAAAAGATTGAGGCCTGGCACGATGTCACGGAGGATAGGCGTGACGAAGAACAGCGCGAAATAACCGAGCACGACCGTGGGAATCCCGGCGAGGACCTCGAGGACCGACATGACGCTGCGTCGCGTTTGCGGGTTGGCGAACTCGGAGAGGTAGATGGCCGAGCCAAGCCCTAGGGGAAGACCCACGATAAGGGCCACGAAGGTGACCATCAGGGTGCCGATGACGAGAGGTGAAATCCCGAAGTAGCGTTGGCTCTCAGGGAAGAGAGGCGTCCACTCCCGCGCAGTCAGGAACTCGACGATCGAGACGGCCGGGTCGGCGAAGAAGCTGATCGTTTCCGCACTGAGCGCGAGGATCACTGCGGCCGTGGTGACGATCGAGACGGAGGCAGCAAGGAAGAGCACGATCCCGATGACGCGTTCACCGACGTTTCGGGTTCCGCTCTTATGGAGTCCAGCGGCTCGGGCCAGGGTTTTGGCGTTCTGGGTCATATCGACTCCCAAGATAGCGCTGGAAGCGCTCCGGGGTTCAGGTTTGCCATGGACGTACGCTGGCCCCCAAACCTTCGGAGGCCAGCGTACGTCGTGCGTATCAGGGGTTCGTCAGGCGACCCCGTGTGGGCTCGTTACTGACCGAGGATCTCGAGGACCGTGCCGGAGCCGTCGATGAAGAGCGAGCCGGCGGCGCGGGCGTTGAAGCGCTCGAGCGAGATTTCGTACGCGGCGGGGTCGAGCAGCGCGTAACCGGTGTCGGCGATGTAGGGGCGCGCATCCTCGCTGAGGTAGTACTCGACGAAGTCCTGAACGACCGGGTTACCGTCGGCCGCGTCGATGCTGACGTAGATGAACAGCGGACGGGCGAGCGGGGTGTACGTGCCGGACTCGATCGTTTGGGTGGAGGGCTCGACGCAGCCGTTGCCGTCGTCGATGTTCACGGCGTTCAGCTTGTCTTCCTCTTCGACGTAGTAGGCGTAGCCGAAGAAGCTGATGGCGTAGGGGTTGCCTTCCACGCCGGTGATCAGGACGTTGTCGTCCTCGCTCGGGAAGAAGTCGGTGCGGATCTGGTTATCTTCACCGATGATCTCCTCGACGAAGTAGTCGAAGGTACCGCTGTCGACGCCGGGCGCGAAGAACTCGATTTCCTCGTCGGGCCAGCTGGGGTCGATGTCGGCCCAGGTCTCAACGCCCGTGCCGGCGCGCCACATTTGCGAGAGCTGGTCCACAGTGAGGCACTGTGCCCAGTCGTTCTCGAGGTTGGTGACAACGGTGAGCGCGTCGAAGGCGACGGGGATCTCGACGAAGTCCACGCCGTTGGCGGTGCACGCGTCGATTTCGCTTTGCTTGACGATGCGGCTGGCGTTGCTGATTTCGGTTTCACCGGCGCAGAACTTGCTGAAACCGCCGCCGGTACCGCTGAACGCGACGCTGACGTTCGCGGAGGGGTTCTCGATGGCGTACTCCTCGGCAACGGAGAGCGCGATCGGGTAGACGGTGGACGAGCCGTCGACGCGGACGTCTTGGGCGGCCGCGACGGCGAACAGGGAGAGCGTGACGAGCAGGGCAAGGATTTTGTTCATGGGTTTACCTCCGAGGTGAATCGTAGGCGCGAAGTGTCAGCGGCATGTCAGAAATCACACACTGGGTGGATTCAGTCGACGGTGACCTCGTAGATGCGCGTCGTGCCGGTGATTTCGTAGGCGACGACGAGGAGATCCTTGCCGTTGGGCGCGTCGGCGGCGGGGATGAAGATGAGGCCTTCGGGGCCAAGATCGCCCGCGTCGGGACCGTCGGCGGCGGCGTCGAGGGGGCGGTCGTTGAAGTACGAGACGAGGGTGGGGCTCATTGGATCGGCGACGTCCCAGACCATGACGCCACCCGTGCGCTCGAGACCAACGAAGGCGTACGGCACGCCGTCGATGACGCCGACGACGACGCCTTCGGGCTCGGGGCCCTTGTCGTCGCTACGGCTGTCGTAGCCCTCGGCGGCGGACTCGTCGTTGTTCGTGTTGTGGAACTCGGGGTGGGTGGCGAGAACGGCGCGTTCGATCTGGTCGCCGGAGTCCCACACGAGGCCTCGCTCGGTGGACCAGATGGTGATGCTTCGCGCGCCGTAGGCGACGATGCGGTCGAGGTCACCGTCGCCATCGTCGTCGCCGCTGGCGAGCGTGATGTTGAGGCGACCGAGGTTCGCTTCGTCCTTGAGTTCCTCGGCGTTGGGGAAGGCGGTGGGGTCGAGGATGACCTCGTCGTCCCCGACGCGGGCCTCTTCGCTGTAGGTGTCGTAGTCGCGGGCGTCACCCTCGTTCGCGGTGACGAGGTAATCCTCGCCATTGACGGTGTAGAGGGTCATGGCGTCGGGTTGGTAAATGCCATGGACGGGCCAGGAGGCGAGGTTGGCGCCATCGTCACGGTTGCTGGCGTCCATGAGGAGGCCACTCCAGTCCTTGAAGCCGAGGGGCAGGAGCGTGTCGACCGCGCCGGCGACGAGGTCGATGACGGCGACGGCGTTGTTCTCCTGCAGGGCGACGTAGGCGGTGGTGGAGTCGCTGGAGATGGCGACGTACTCGGGTTCGAAGTCCTGCGATGCGCTTGCGCCCGGCCCGTAGATGCGGATGCCGGCTTCGCGCATTTCGTTCTCCTCGCCGTCGTACTGGGTGAAGTCGACGTGACGAACGGTCGCGCCGACGGGATCGCGGTCGGCGGGCAGATCGATGATGGTGACGCTGCCGATGGGGTCGATGCTGTAATCGTCGTTGGGTTCTCCCTCGTTGGCGACGACGACGTGCATGCCGTTGGGGGTGAAGGTGAGCATGTCGGGAAGGAAGCCGGCGGTGTGCTGCGCGAGCACCTCCCCGTCGAGGTTGGTGAAGAGGACGAGGCCGGCATCACCGGTCTCCTCCGCTTCGACGGCGACGGCGACGAGGCCGTCCAGCACGGCGACGCTGTTGGCTTCGTTGCCGTAGGGCTTCATGTCGAGTTGCGTAACGAGGGTGGGGTTGGCTGGATCGCTGATGTCGAGGACGTCGAGGCCGGCAGCCTCGGCGTTGACGACGAACAGGCGGTCCGTCTCGGGATCGAAGGCAGCGATTTCGGCAGCCCCTTCGTCGAACCCGCCGTGGTCGTAACCACCGATGGGGGTGAGGGTGAGCGTGCCGGTGGGCGCTTGGGCCGCGGCGATCGAGAGCGTGAAAGCGAGCGTGGCGAGCAGGACGAGACGATTCATGAACACCTCCACCATTGAGTGTTCATGCTGGGCGTCACAGGCCCGTCACGTGATCGTCATGAACGCGTCAGGACGTTGGGGGGTGGTTAGCCGAGGTTCGCGAGGCTCGCTTGGATCCCTTCGATGAGGCGTTTTGCCTCTTCGAGGCGTCGACGTTCCTCGGCGACGACCTCCTCGGGGGCGTTGGCGACGAACTTCTCGTTGCCGAGCTTCTTCTCGCTCTTGGTGACGTCTGTTTGCAGGTCGGCGAGGCGTTTCTCCTGCCGGGCGCGCCAGGCACCCACGTCGACGAGGCCTTCGAGGGGGAGGCGCAACTCGACGTTACTGAGCACCTGCCGGAGTGATGCACCTTCGGGGGCGTCGTCCATGAGTTCGGCGCGGGCGAGGGCGGCAATCACGTCGGCTTGCCGTTCAAGAGCCTCGCGCGCATCGCCACTCACGTGCACGGGGATCACCTGCGAGGGGGGCAGGTCGGCTTCGGCGCGGAGGGCGCGAACCGCACCCACGGCAGCCTGGAGGGTGGCGAAGGTCTCCTCGGCTTCGGCGTCGGTCCGTCCGTCACCGGTGGCGGTGGGCCAGGCGGCGAGGGCGACCTGTTCCTCGTGCCCCATCGCTTCCCACAGTTCACTCGTGACGAAGGGAAGGAGGGGATGGAGGAGCCGCAGGATGGCCTCGAGCGTAGTGCGAAGCACGTATCGGGTGCGCGCGTCCCCGGCGTGCAGCGCGGGCTTGGCGGCTTCGAGGTACCAGTCGCAGAATTCGCTCCAGACGAAGTCGTAGGCGGCGCGGTTGGCGCCTCCCAAGTCGAACGCCTCGAGGCGTTCGGTGACGAGGTCGGTGGCGCGCGCGAGGCGCGCGAGGATCCACCGGTCGGCGAGCCGCTCGGGGGGACCGGCGTCCTCGGGACCGTTCAGGTTCATGAAGGCGAAGCGGGTGGCGTTCCACAACTTGTTGGTGAAGTTGCGACCCATGTCGACGCGGCGCGCGTCCCAGCGGATGTCCTGCCCGCCGGTGGAGGCGTACGTCATGGCGAAGCGGAGGGCGTCCGCACCGCTTTCGGCGATGACGTCGAGCGGGTCGACGCCGTTGCCCTTTGACTTGGACATCTTCTGGCCGTGCTCGTCGAGGACGAGGCCGTGCAGCATGACGTGCTTGAAGGGCGCCTGGTCGGTGAACTGGTAGGCGGCCATTTGCATGCGGGCGACCCAGAAGAAGAGAATGTCATAGCCGGTGACGAGCACGTCGGTCGGGTAGAAGTGCTCGTAGAAGGGGTCGGTCGCGTCGGGCCAGCCCATGGTGGAGAACGGCCACAGGTTGCTGGAGAACCAGGTGTCGAACACGTCGGGGTCCTGCGTGAGGGTCTTGCCGGCGTGCTCGGGCAGGTCGGGCACGTCGGTGAACGGGTCGTCTGCGGGGGGGACGTGGACGTTGCCGTCATCGTCGTACCAGGCGGGCACGCGGTGGCCCCACCAGAGTTGCCGGCTGATGTTCCACGGGCGGATGCTGGCGAGCCAGTCGCGGTTCACCTTCTCGTAGCGTTCGGGCACGATGTGGATGTCCCCCGCATCGAGGCCATCCAAGACGCGTTCGGCGATGGCGCGCACGTCGTAGAACCATTGCAGCGAGAGGATGGGTTCGACGGGCACCTTGGTGCGTTGCGACAGGCCGATGGGGACGGTGTACTCGCGGCTTTCGACGAGCGCACCGGCCGCCTCGAGTGCCTTGGCGACGACGCTGCGTGCTTCGAAGCGTTCGAGGCCTTGGAACTCGGCGGGGACGAGCTCACCGGTGAGGCAGGCGTCGAGTCCGATGACGGAGGGTCGCGCGAGACCGTGCCGCTCCCCGATTTCGAAGTCGGTGGGGTCGTGCGCCGGAGTGATCTTGAGGGCGCCGGTTCCGAAGTCGGGTTCGACCGCTTCGTCGGTGATGATGGGAATCCACGTGTCGGTGAGCGGGATGCGCGCCTTCTCGCCCAGAAGGTGGGCGTACCGCTCGTCACTCGGATGCACGGCGATCGCCTGGTCGGCGAAGATCGTCTCGGGACGGACGGTGGCAATGCGAACGTCGCCACCGCCTTCGAGCTCGTAGGCGAGGGTGTAGAGCTCGCCGGGCCGGTCCTCGCGGTCGACCTCGAGGTCGCTGAGGGTCGTTTGACTTTCGGGGTCCCAATTGACGATGCGTTCCCCGCGGTAGATGAGGCCCTGGTGGTACAGGTCCACGAACTGTTTTCGCACCGCGCGCGAGAGGCCTTCGTCCATGGTGAAGCGACTGCGGGACCAATCGGCGCTCACGCCGAGACGCTTGAGTTGCCCTTCGATCATCCCGCCGTAGCGTTCCTTCCATGCCCAGACGCGTTCGAGGAACGCCTCGCGGCCCAGGTCGACGCGGTTCAGTCCCTCTTCGGCGAGTTGCTTCTCGACAACGACTTGGGTGCTGATGCCGGCGTGGTCCATGCCGGGTTGGAACAGCGCTTCGTAGCCCTGCATGCGCCGCCAGCGAATGAGCGTGTCGATGAGGGTGTTGTCGAAGGCGTGCCCGAGGTGCAGGTTGCCGGTGACGTTGGGGGGAGGAATGACGATCGTGTAGGGCGGTTTGCCGCTCGCCGGGTCGGCGCGGAACGGTTCGTTGGCCCAGCGTTCCACCCACTTCGTTTCGGCTTGCAGCGGATCGTAACTCTTGGCCAGTTCGCGTAGGGGGGCGGCTTCCTGCCCGGTGGGTGCGTCGCTCACGGGTTCCTCCTGCACAATGGTTCGTAGTGTAGCAAGCGCGCGGGCGCCCGACTCCCGGGCGCCCGCGCGCTGATGAACCGGCCTTGCGTTAGAGAACGGGCAGCGTGTTGAGCGCCTGAATCGAAACTTGCCCCGCCAGTACGCGCGCCGCCGACCGAAGCGCTTGCGCCTGTTCACTGTCAGGATCGGCAATCACGATGGGCGTCCCGGCATCGCCCGATTCGCGCACGCGACGAGAAATGGGGATCTGGCCGAGGAGCGCGATGCGCTCCTGCTCGGCCCACGCGGCACCGACACCCTCGCCGAAGATGTAATCCCTTTCGCCATCCGGCAGGGCGTACCACGCCATGTTCTCCACCAAGCCGAGAATGGGAATGTGCGTCTTGCGCATCATCGTGTGCGCGCGCCGCACGTCCACCATCGACATCTCCTGCGGCGTGGTGACGAGCACCGCACCCGTCACGTTCACGAGCTGAGTGAGCGACAGTTGCACGTCACCCGTGCCTGGTGGCAGGTCGACGATCAGGTAATCCAGTTCCCCCCACACCGTCTGCTGCAACATTTGCGTGAGCGTGCCGTGCAGAATCGGACCCCGCCAGGTGAGCGCCTGCCCGTCCTCCACGAGGTTCGCGACCGACACGATCTTCACGCCATGGTTCCGGAGCGGAAGGATGTTCTTGTCGCTGTCCGCCATGAGGCGCTTGCCCTCGACGCTGAACATCTTGGCTTGCGACGGACCGTAAATGTCGGCGTCGAGCAGACCGACCGACGCCCCCTCGAGCGCGAGACCCGCCGCAAGGTTGGCCGCGACGGTCGACTTGCCGACGCCGCCCTTGCCCGAACCCACGGCAATCACGTGCTTCACGCCGGGCAGCGACGGCTGCTCCGTCCCGCGCACCTGCGCACCGAACGTCAAGTGAATCGTTTCCACGCCAGGAAGCGCCCCCACCGCCGCCTTCACGTCCCGCTCAATCTCCGCCTTCATCGGACAGGCCGGCGTCGTGAGGTTCACCGTGATGTGGACGTCACTCCCCTCGATCGTGGTGGACTCCACCATGCCAAGCGAAACGAGGTCTTGATGCAATTCGGGATCTTGGACGGTGCCGAGCGCCTCGAGCACCATGGATTCATTGAGGCTCATGCGCGTCACGGTAGCAAGCGAACGCGGCGCGGGGGGCTTCCCGCCGACACGAACGCGGTAACCTGACCGTCATTAGGACGCGCGGACGCACGCCGCGCACGGAAGGACCTCCCCATGCCCTCGAGCATCGTCGTCATCGATTACGGCTCGCAGTACACG
>CAJXWR010000078.1 GCA_913062675.1 uncultured Trueperaceae bacterium | reverse complement strand
AATCCGGCGGCGGCGGCGTTGGCCGTGCTCACCCGGAGGGTACGGACGACGTTCCATGTACTTCTGCGCCTTGGGGGTCTCGGCGAGGTTCACCCCTTCACGGCGACACAGTTTGACGATTGGTCCTCGGTAGCGGCCCATGGTCCTCCTGCCTTACTGGCGGCGCCGCTTGCGGAGGCGGCAACCGTTGTGGGGGGTGGGGGTGTCGTCGATGATGGAGCGGACGTTGACGCCCGTCGCCTGGATCGACCGGATGGCTTGTTCACGACCGGAGCCGGTCCCGCGGATGACGATGTCGAGGGTCGAGAGACCCATGTTTTGCGCCTTGCGGGTGGCATCGGCCGCAGCGAGTTGCGCGGCGTACGGCGTGCCCTTCTTGGATCCCTTGTAGCCAATGGATCCGGAGGAGGACCACGTCACCGTGTTGCCTTCGGGATCGGTGATCGTGATGATCGTGTTGTTGTAGCTCGCGTGGATGAACGCTTTGCCTTCCACGAGGCTGCGCTTGGTGCGCTTGCGAGTCTTCGTTGGCTTGGCCACGGCTCTCCCTTACTTCCTCGGCGCCTTCTTCTTGCCGGCGACGGTGCGACGCGGTCCCTTGCGGGTGCGGGCGTTGGTCTTGGTGGATTGGCCGCGGACGGGAAGGCCACGGCGGTGACGAAGACCGCGGTAGCAGCCGATGTCCATGAGCCGCTTGATGTTGAGTTGGACTTCGCGGCGCAGATCGCCTTCGACCTTGTACTGGCCGTCGACGATTTCACGAATCTTGGCGACTTCGGTTTCGGCGAGGTCCTTGACGCGGGTGTCGGGATCGACGCCAGCAGCTTCGAGGACGGCGCGGGACCGAGTGATGCCAATGCCGTAGATGTAGGGGAGCGCGAATTCGATGCGCTTGTCGCGCGGAAGGTCGACGCCTGCAATTCGTGCCATGGTTATCCCTGCCTCTGCTTATGTTTCGGATTGGAGCAGATCACGAAGACCCGTCCGTTCCGGCGAATGACCTTACAACTCGCGCACATGGGTTTGACGCTTGCTCGTACTTTCACCGGGTACCTACTTTCGGTAGACGATCCGACCTTTTTCCGGATCGTAGGTGCTGATTTCGACGATGACGCGATCGCCGGGGAGGATGCGGATGTAGTGGCGGCGCATCTTGCCTCCGACGTGGGCGAGAATTTCCGGCCCGGCGTCGAGTTGGACGAGGAAGGTCGTGTTGGGGCGCGCTTCGAGGACGACGCCTTCGGTACGGACCATGTCTTGGGTGGTCTCATTGCCCTTTTGACGGTTTTCTGCGCGGCCTCGTCCTGCATTGGCTCGGCCGCTGCGTCCGCCTCCTCGTTTACGCGCCATGTTCGCTACCTTCCTGGTTCTGCTTCGTCATCGTCTCCTTTGCCGTCAGAATGCGTGGTCCATCGTCGGTGATGGCCACCGTGTGTTCAAAATGTGCGGACAGAACCCCCGTTTCGGTGGGTGCTGTCCAGCCGTCGTCCAGCACGACGACCGAGGTGCGCGAAACGGCCACCATCGGTTCGATCGCAAGGACCAGGCCTGGCCGGAGCACGGGGCCCGTGCCGGCTCGACCGAAGTTGGGGACGTCGGGAGGTTCGTGGAAGGTCCGGCCGATGCCGTGCCCAACGAACTCGCGTACGACCCACATGCCTTCTTGCTCGATGACGTCCTGAATGGCCGCGGATACGTCACCGAGGCGATTTCCCGGTTGCGCTCGTTCGATTCCGGCGTAGAGGGAACGCTCGGTCGCATCGAGCAGACGTTGGACGTCCTCGGGGATGGTGCCGACGGCATAGGTCTTGGCCATGTCGGCGGCGTATCCCTTGTAGAACGTTCCCACGTCGATGCTGACGATGTCGCCTTCCTCGAGGGGTCGTTCGTTCGGAATGCCGTGAACGACGACCTCGTTGAGAGAGGTGCACAGCGTCGCGGGAAACCCGTGGTAGCCCTTGAAGGCAGGCGTACCACCGCCCCCTAAAATAACCTCTTCGGCCAGATCATTCAACTCGAGGGTGGTCACACCAGGCGCGATCGCCGCTTCGACTGCCTCGAGGGCAGCGCGGTTGATCACGGCGGCATCCGCCATCGCGTCGATTTCACTGGGCCGTTTGAGGATCAAGCCAACGCCTCCTGGATTCGGCGTGTCACGTCGCTCATCTCCCCCGTCCCGTCCACGCGTCGCAGCAGCCCACGTGCGTCGTAGAAGTCGAGGAGGGGTTTGGTGGCGTCGTGGTACACGGACATCCGGTGTCGGACGGTGGCTTCGTTGTCATCGGAGCGTCCCAGCTCCTCGGCTCGGCCGACGAGGCGGCGCACGAGTTCATCCTCGGGCACCTCGAGTACGACCGCAGCGGTCATCTCCGCACCGAATTCGGCGAGGAGGGCGTCGAGCGCGACGGCTTGCCCGGGGGTTCGTGGGAACCCGTCGAGCAGCACGCGAATCTCTTCGAGCTCATCGAGCTCGCTGCGCACCATGGCGACGATGAGGTCGTCGGGGACGAGGTCACCGGCCTCCATGATGGCCTTCGCTTCACGCCCAAGGTCGGTGCCTTGCGAGACGTGCGCGCGGAGCATGTCCCCGGTGGAGAGGGCCCGCAGGTCGTGCGCCTCGGCGAGGCGTGCGGCCTGGGTACCCTTCCCCGCTCCGGGGGGTCCCATCATGAGTAGAACTTCGGACGACATCAGATGCGACGTCCGCGACCGCGAATCCGGCCTTTGGACACGAACCCTTCGTAGTGCCGCATCATCAACTGAGATTCGAGCTGCCGGAGCGTGTCGAGTGCGACACCAACCATGATGAGCAGGCCGATGCCGCTGAACACGAAGCTGAGTTGTCCCGCACCGGTAATCCAGGCGAGCGTTTGGGGAAGCGCGTTGACGGCACCGAGGAACAGGGCACCCCAGAGCGTAATGCGACCCGTGATGCGCGTGAGGTGCTCGGTGGTGGGTTGACCGGGGCGCACGCCGGGCACGAAGCCACCGTACTCCCGCAGGTTCTCACTGATGCGGCGCGGATCGAAGCTGATCTGCGTGTAGAAGTAGGTGAACGCCACGATGAGCAGCGTGCTGGTGATGAGACCCTGCCATTGCGCTGGGTTGAACCATGCACCCACCGCCTGCAGCCAGCCGACGTTCGGGAACGCGCCAATCAGCGTCTGCGGCAGGATGATGATGCTGACCGCGAAGATGATGGGAATGACGCCCGCGGCGTTGAGACGCAACGGAATGTAGGTCGATTGTCCACCCATGACGCGTCGTCCGACCACCTTGCGGGCGTACTGGACGGGGATGCGTCGCTCGGCTTGTTGGACGAGCACCATCCCGGCGAGCGCGACGATCAGCAGCGCGAAGAAGATCAACAGGCCGAACAGGTTGCCTTCGCCACGGCCGATGAGCGCGAACTGCTGCGTGATGGCCCCGGGGAAGGCGGCGACGATGCCGGCGTAGATGATGAGCGAGATGCCGTTCCCGATGCCGTATTCGGTGATCTTCTCCCCGAGCCACATGACGAGGCTGATGCCGGCCACCTGCGTGACAAGCACGACGAACCAGAAGAAGGGGCCGTTCGCCCAACCGACCTTGAGCGCTCCGGAGGGTCCGAGCAGGGCGATGGCGAGGAACACGGCTTGAATGGCGCCGAGAACCGTGGCGCCGTAGCGGGTGTACTGCGTGATCTTCCGGCGGCCTTCCTCGCCTTCCTTGGCGAGGCGTTCGAGGGGCGGCCAGGTGCCCTGGAGCAGCTGCACGATGATGCTGGCGGTGATGTAGGGAATCACGCCGAGTGCAGCGATGGAGAACACTTCGAAGTTTCCGCCGGAAATGAAGTTCAGGAGGGTGAAGATGTCGCCCTGCCCGAAGCTCTGCTCGCGCAACCGGTCGATGTCGATTCCCGGCGTGGGAATGAACACCAACAGGCGGTACACGGCCAGCAGTCCAATCATCACGAGCAGCTTGGCTCGCAAGGCGGGAACTGCGGCTGCGTTGCGGAAGGCGGCGAGCATCAGGCCGACTCCTCGGTCGCCGCACCCTTCACGCTACCGCCGGCCTTGCTGACCGCCGTGGCGGCCGCTTGGCTGACGGCGTCGAGTTGGATTTCGAGCTTCTTGGTGAGTTCGCCATCTCCAAGAAGCTTGACGGGTTGGTCGAGGCGCCGCACGAGCCGCGCTTCGACGAGCAGGTCGGTGGTGACGACCGTGCCATCGTCGAACCGTTCGAGATCGCCGACGTTGACGATCTGGACGGGCTCCTTGGCGCGGTTGAAGCCGCGCTTCGGGAGGCGCATGATGAGGCGGGAGCGTCCGCCTTCCCAACCGGCACCTTGGCTGAAGCCGCTGCGGGACTTCTGGCCTTTTTGGCCTCGCCCGGCGGTCTTGCCACGGCCACTCCCGAGGCCACGGCCGACGCGGCGGCGGGACTTCTTGGAGCCCTTGGCGGGGGCAATGTCGTTGAGTTTCACTTTTGGTCTCCAGAATCGATGCGGAGCAGGTACGCAATCTTGCGGACCATGCCCTGAACGTCGGGGGTGTCCTTCACCTCGGCAACGTCACCGGTCTTGCGGAGACCGAGGGCGCGGACCGTGGCGCGTTGGTCCTTGGGGACACCGATGAGGCTGCGGACGAGGGTGACGCGCATCACTGGGCTCGTTCCCGCTCGGCCTTCGACTCGGCGAAGGTACGAAGCTGCTTGAGGCCGTCGACGACGGCGTAAGCGACGTTCGTCTGGTTGCGGGATCCGAGCTCCTTGGTGAGGAGGTTTCGGTACCCGGCCAGTTCGACGATGGCGCGCGGCACGCTTCCAGCGATGACGCCGGTTCCCGCGCCGGCGGGTTTGAGCATCACGCGGCTGGTGCCGTGGGCGCCGAGCACCTCGTGGGGAATGGTGCCGGGTTCCTCGATGGGCACTTCGAAGAGGTTGCGGCGCGCAACGTACTGGCCCTTCTGCACGGCGACGGGCACTTCCTTCGCCTTGCCGAGACCCACACCCACGCGGCCTTGCCGGTCGCCGATGACGACCATGGCGCCGAAGCGGAAGCGGCGACCGCCCTTGTAGGTCTTGGCGGTACGGCGGATGAAAATCACCTTGTCTTCGAATTCGGTTTCAGCCATCAGAACTCCAGCCCTCCCTCACGAGCAGCTTCGGCGAGCGCTTTGACGCGTCCGTGGTAGCGGTACGGTCCGCGGTCGAACACGACGCGGGTCACGCCCGCTTCCTTCGCGCGTTCGGCGACGGTCTTGCCCACTTCGGTGGCTTGTTGGGTCTTGTCGCCCTTGGGAGCGAGACTCTTGCTGTTCGCTTCGGCGATGGTGCGTCCGGTGCGGTCGTCGATGACCTGCGCGTAGATGTACTTCGCGCTGCGGAACACCGAGAGGCGCATGCGGCCGTTGTCGACCTGGGTTTGAATGTTGCGCCGCGTCCGGAAGGTGCGGCGTTGCTTGGCAGTGAGCGTGTTCACTTTTTGCCTTCCCTCCCGACTTATCGAGCCGCGGCCTTGCCGGGCTTGAGCTTGACGTATTCGCCGACGTAGCGAACACCCTTGCCGTGGTAGCTGTCGGGGGGACGCACGGCACGGATGTTGGCGGCGACTTGACCCACGAGCTGCTTGTCGATCCCCGAGACGGTGATCTTGGTGGGTTCGGGCGCTTGGATGGTGACGCCTTCGGGAGGCGTGATGATGACGGGGTGGGAGTAACCGAGCAGGAGCTCGATGGCGCTGCCCTTCATCTGGCAGCGGTAACCGACGCCCTGGATTTCGAGGTCTTTGCTGAATCCTTCGCTGACGCCCTGAATGGCGTTGGCGACGAGCGCGCGCGCAAGACCGTGCTGGGCGCGGTCGTCACGCTGGTCGCTGGGCCGTTCGAAGGTGAGGACGCCGTCCTCCTCGCTCATGGTGATGCGCGGGTGGATGGGCGCGGTCAGCGTGCCTTTGGGGCCCTTGACCGTGATGAGCGTGCCGTCACTCGAGCGGTTCACCTCGACGCCCTTGGGCAGGGTGATGGGGTTGCGTCCAACGCGACTCATCACCACACCTCGCAGACGACTTCGCCCCCGACGCCTTTACGGCGCGCATCGCGGTCAGCCATGAGGCCTTGCGACGTGGAGACGACGGCGATGCCGAGGCCACCGCGGACCACGGGCACGTCCTTGGACTTCGCGTAGGCGCGTCGACCAGGCTTCGAGACGCGGGTGAGGCTGTGAATGATGGGGCTGCGCTTGGGGCCGTACTTGAGGGCGATGCGGAGGACGGGATGTCCGTCGACCTCGGCCTCCTCGACGCTCCCCAGGTAGCCTTCCTTGACGAGGAGTTGGGCGAGCGAGCGCTTGAACTTGCTCGTGGGGACATCCACGTGGCCGTGGCGCACGGCCACGGCGTTGCGAATGCGGTTCAACATGTCTGCAATCGGATCAGAGTGCACGTTTTGCCTCCGTGGGGTAGGTACCGTTCGCTATGTGAGCGGCCTTGACCCCGGGAATGAGGTGTCTCGTTTGCTTCCTACCAGCTCGACTTGGTGACGCCGGGAAGGTAGCCCTTGTGGGCCATCTCCCGCATGCAGATGCGGCACAGGCCGAAGTCGCGCATGTAGCCGCGGGTGCGTCCGCAGCGGCTGCAACGACGGACGGCGCGCGCCGTGTACTTGGGTGTCCGTTTGGACGCAGCGATCTTTGCTTTGGTGGCCACGGTCCTCCCTACTTCCGGAACGGCATGCCGAGGAGTTCGAGGAGGCTGCGGGCCTCTTCGTCGGTGTCGGCAGTGGTGACGATGACGCAGTCGAGGCCGCGGACGGCGTCGATCTGGTCGTAACTGAGTTCGGGGAACACGAGTTGTTCGCGCAGCCCGAGGCTGTAGTTGCCGCGTCCATCGAAGGCGTTGGCGCTGATGCCACGGAAGTCGCGGACGCGGGGGAGGGCGACGTTGATGAGCTTGTCGAGGAACGCCCACATGCGCTCACCGCGAAGCGTGACCTTGAGGCCGACGGGCATGCCCGCACGAATCTTGAAGTTCGAGACGGACTTCTTGGCCTTGGTGACGACGGGACGCTGGAGCGCGATTTGGGCAAGCTCGCCTGCCGCCTTGTCGAGCACCTTCTTGTCCTCGCGCGCCTCACCGACGCCCATGTTGAGGACGACCTTCTCGACGCGGGGGATGGCCATGGGGTTGGCATACCCGTGCCGCTCGACGAGATCGTTGCGGATCGACTGGTAGCGCGCCTTGATGGGAAGGTCGACGCGTTCGGTCGATGCTTGCGCCTTAGCCATCGAGAACCACTCCACTCTTGCGGGCGACGCGCACCTTGTTGCCTGCATCGTCGGTTTGCACGCCGATGCGGGTCGGTTCACCCGTTTGCGGGTCGAGCAACTGGACGTTGCTGACGTCGATGGCGGCTTCCTGTTCGCGGAAACCTCCTCGCGGGTTCTCCTGGGTGGGGCGTTGCGCCTTCTTGATGATGTTGACGTTCTCCACGTACACGCGGCCCGACTCGCGCTCGAAACCGATGATCTCGCCTTCGAGACCGCGATGCTTGCCAGCGACGACGCGGACCTTGTCGCCTTTCTTGAGGCGCGTCTTCATGGCGGGCATCACAGCACCTCCGGCGCGAGGGACACGATGCGCATGAACTTCTTCTCGCGAAGTTCGCGGGCGACGGGTCCAAACACGCGCGTGCCACGCGGTTCGTTCTGCGGGTTGACGAGAACGGCTGCATTGGTGTCGAAGCGAATCGACGAGCCGTCCTTACGGTTGATTTCCTTCTTGGTGCGGACGACGACCGCGCGGACCACGTCACCTTTTTTGACTTGGCCTTGCGGGATGGCGTCCTTCACCGCGGCGACGATGACGTCACCTACGCCACCGACGAACTGCTGGCCCGTACCGAGTACACGAATGCACTGGATGCGTCGGGCGCCACTGTTGTCGGCCACGTCGAGGAAGGTCTCTTGTTGAATCACGTTTCCTCCGCCGCCCTCAGCTTCGGGCTTTCTCGAGAAGCTTGGTCACGACGAAGCGCTTGCTCTTGCTGATGGGGCGAGCCGAGGTGATTTCCACCACGTCTCCCACACCGTACGCATTGCCCTCGTCGTGCGCGAGATACTTCTTGTTGCTGCTCACGACCTTGCCGTAGAGCGGGTGCTTGAAGCGTCGCTCGACGGAGACGGTGACCGTTTTGTCGGCCGCGTTGCTGACGACGCGCCCTTGCAGCACCTTCTTCATGCCTTCACCTCCTGGGCGACGGTCAACAACCGCGCGATTTCGCGTTTGGCTTCACGAATGCGGCGCGGGTTGGTGGCCTGACCAACGGCGGCTTGGAAGCGCAGGTCGAGAAGTTCGGCGCGGCGTGCGTCGACTTCGGCCTGGATCTCTTCGGCCGTCAGGTTGCGGATCTCATTGGGCTTCATCGTAGATCTCCCGACTCACCATCTTGGTCTTGATGGGGAGCTTGTGGCCGGCGAGGCGGAAGGCTTCGCGTGCCTGTTCTTCGGTGACGTTGGCCACTTCGAAGAGGATGCGGCCAGGTTTCACGACGGACACCCAGTACTCCACGGCGCCCTTCCCCTTCCCCATTCGCACTTCTTGGGGCTTCTTGGTGATGGGCTTGTCCGGGAAGATGCGGATGTAGATCTTGCCGCCCCGCTTGAAGTAGCGGCTCATCGTAATCCGGCACGCTTCGATCTGGTTGGACTTGATCCAGGCGGGTTCCATGGCGACCATGGCGAAATCTCCGAAGGCGACGTAATCGCCACCCTTCGTGGCGCCCTTCATGCGTCCGCGCTGCTGCTTGCGGTACTTGACGCGTTTGGGGAGAAGCATCAGCCATCCCTCCTGACGCGGCGGCGTCCGCCACCTGCACCGTCACGGCGACGGGCGGGGCGACGACGCTTCTTCTTGTCCTCGTCGCTGCGGGGGCGAGGCATGACGGCGGCCTTGCGCTGCCGATCGCCGACGATCTCGCCGTGGAACACCCACGCCTTGACGCCCACGATCCCGTAGGTGGTGCGCGCTTCGGCCGTACCGTAGTCGATGTCGGCACGGAGGGTCTGAAGGGGCACGCGGCCGTCGGAGTACCACTCGGGGCGCGCCTGCTCGGCGCCGCCGAGGCGACCGGAGCAGCGAATCTTGATGCCTTGCGCGCCGGACTCCATGGTGCGTTGCACGGCTTGTTTCATGGCGCGGCGGAAGGCGAAGCGGCGCTCGAGTTGATCGCGGATGCGTTGCGCGACGAGCATGCCGTTCGTGTTGGGATCGGAGATCTCCTGCACGTTGACGGCGACGGTGCCGGTGATGCCGCTCTCGAGCTTGCTGCGGAGCACCTTGATGGCTTCACCACCACGACCGATGACCACGCCGGGCTTGGCGGTGTGGATGGTGATGGTGACGTTGTCGGCAGCACGTTCGATGTCGATGCGCGCGATGCCGGCGTGTCCGACCTCGCGATCGATGAGGCGCCGGATGGATTCGTCTTCCTCGAGCAACCGCGGGTAGTCGGCCTTGCCGGCATACCAGCGTGCCGACGAGACCTTGTTGACGCCCAGGCGGAAACCGAGGGGATTGATCTTATTTCCCACTGCGTTCCTCCAGCGTGATGGTGATGTGGCTCGTCCGCTTGCGCAGCAGGTCGGCTCGGCCTCGGGCGCGCGGTAGGTAGCGCTTGAGGGTCGGGCCGGCACCGACTTGCACTTCGGCGACGAACAGGTCGTCTTCGAACATGTCGTGGTTGTTCACGGCGTTCGCGCGCGCACTCTTGAGGAGCTTGAGCACGGGCGTGGCGACGCGCTTGTCGGTGAAGCGGAGAATCGTCTCGGCTTCGCTGACGTTCTTGCCGCGGATGAGGTCCACGACGAGACGCGTCTTGCGGGGCGTGGCGCGGTGCATGCGGAGGGTGGCCTTGGCTTGCATCTCAGTCGCCCCGTCCGTGACCGCGGAAGGTGCGGGTGGGTGCGAATTCACCAAGCTTGTGGCCGACCATGTTCTCCTGAACGAAGACGGGCACGTGCTGGCGACCGTTGTAGACGCCGATCGTGTGGCCCACCATTTCGGGCACGACGGTGGAGCGACGGCTCCACGTCTTGATGACGCGACGATCGTCGCTTGCGTTGGCGGCGTCGACCTTCTTGAGCAGGTGGCCGTCGACGAACGGCCCCTTCTTCATGCTGCGGGACATCGTTAC
>CAJXWR010000077.1 GCA_913062675.1 uncultured Trueperaceae bacterium | reverse complement strand
CTTTCGGTTCACGCCTCACAGGTCCCGCCTTCCACCCGCTTGGGTTCGAGGCGTTTTCTTGCGTGAGAGACGGTGTTTCTGCGCGCTTGGGCGCCCCCGTCGAATCCGCGCCACGGTACCACGGTCCTTTCACGAGGTACAACCACCCGCGCTGCACGCGTCCCCTCAAAACCACCGCCCCACCGCCACGGGCAGGTCGAGCAGCGCTTCGACCGCGAGGGCGAAAGGCTCGTCGAAACCGGTCGCGAAACGATCCACGTCGAACCGGGCCACCACGCTGGGGTCGATGGGCGCCAAGGCCTCCCCGCCCACATGCCGGAGTTCGGCCACGGCAAGCCATGCGGCATACCCCCCGGGCAGCGTCACGCGCTGCACGCTTTCGACGTTGCCCGCCGTGGTCTCGCCCACGACCAGCGCGTCGGGCCTACCCCGCATCACGAGGGCGGCGAAACCCTCCGCCGCACTCGCGGTGACGCCGTCCACGAGCAGGGCGAGTGGACCATCCCACGCGTTCGGCCCCTGGAGTCGCTTCATGGCGAAGGCCGCCCCATCGAACGGTCCACGGGCGTACGTGAGCGATGCAGTCAACGCCTGTGGCGTGCGTTGCACGGCGACCGTCCAGGCAGGCTCATTCGGCAGCCATGCCTCGAGCGGCACGTCGGGCAGGAACGCGGCGGCAGCGAGCGCAAGGTCCAGGACGCTGCCCCCTGGATTGCCCCGAAGGTCAACGATCAGGACGGGCGCATCCTGCCGTTCCGCCTCGGCGATGAGCTGGTGGACACGCTGCGCGGAGCCGGCATCGAAGGTGGGGAGCGTGATCAACGCTGCACCGGTCGCCGGATCGAGCGTGAGCGTGGCGGCGTCACGGGCGCCCTCCGGTACGGCCATCGCGGTCAGGGTCACGTCGATCGTGCCGACGTGAGGACGCGTCACGTGCGCGTCGGTAGATCCGCGCCGGAGAGCAGCAAGCACCACGTCGAGCATTCGCCAGCCCAAACCAGGCGCGTCGAGCGGCTCGTCCCCAACGCGGGTCATCACGTCCCCGCGTCGAATACCCGCCTCGTCGGCCGCGGCTCCCGGGTAGGCGCGAAGCACGAGCAGGCCGACCCCGTCAACGGGGTACACGTCCGCGCCAAGTTCGGGACGCTCGGTCTCCCCTGACGGCCGCACCCCTGGCGGCGTGGGCTCGATCGGGGGCACGTCGCGGGGCGGTGAGAACCGCCATTGCGGGGTCACGTCGGACACATCGTCGCGCGCGCCAATCCAGCGGGAGTGACCGTCACGCCAGGCGGCAACCGCGCGGCGCATGGCTGCATCGAACGCGGCGGGCGTTTCCGCGCGCACGACGAGGGGCCGCCACTCGGCGCGCCAGGCAGGCCAATCGATGCGGGATGGATCCCAGTACAGCGCTTCGAAACGGTCTGCCATGGCGTCGAACAGGCGTCCCCGCGACACGGGGTCGGCCAACCCATCCTGGTTGCTGGGCAGGAGGTCGCCCTGCGCCAGGCCAATCGGGATCCACAGGGCGCAGAGCAAGGCGAGGACGAGGCCAAAGCGCCGCATGCGTGTGCGCGCATGCGCGGGATGGGCGGTGCAGGCGTGTCGCGCCATCACCAGCGAGGCAACGTCTCGTCGTCGCGCGTCCAAGTGGGTTCGACGATGAGGCCTTCCCCGCCAAGCAGTTCGAGGGGTTCACCTTCGACGAGGAGACGCACGCTGGTGATGCCGCCCGGTTCCGTGAACGTCCAGCGGACCTGTTCGAGACGGCCGCGCATCGATGCGCTCCCCCCACCGCTGGTGAAGGCGCGCGTGAGATCGACGGTGAGGCGCTCATTCTCGAGGCTCGCGGCGAGCAAGCGGGTGGCTTCGGGAACGGCGCTGCTCAACCCGTCCGCCTCCTCGCTTGCGCGGGGACCCTCGGTGAGTGCTGCGAGCGCCGAGCGCGCGAAGGCGGCGGGGTCGCCCCGCGGGTCGGGAAGCGGGCGCAGGACCGGAGCGAGCGTGAAGGTGGTGGCGTCGTACGCGAGGAAGTACACCGGACGGACGGCGTCTCGCTGCGCGAACCACCACGCCGCCCCACCCATTGCGAAGAGCAGCACCAGGAGGGCGACGGTCCACCGCCAGCGGTGGCGTGGCACGGGTGGATTCATGGCGTCCGTACGGCGACGAGCCAAGCGATGGCGCCGTCACCGTGCCCATCGAGGGACCGGTCGGGTGCGGGACGGACGACGACGAGGACCCGCTCTCCGTCAGGACCGAGGAACGTCCAGGCATCCCCAGCCGGAAGGGACGGTTCGGCCTCCACCCGCAGCGCAGGCAGGGTCTGGCGGCCAACCTCGCGGTACCCGGCAACGCGGAAGGCGCGTACGACGTCGGCCGATGGTTCGCTGCCGCTGGCCTGCAGCGCGGGAGTGAGCAGGAGGGCGACGGGTCGCCAGGTGGAGGCGTCGGGCCGTTGCCGCCACCAGGCGTGGAGGCCGGGCCCTTGTGCGATGCGCGTCCCGACGGGCGTGACGACGGGTGTAGCCAGCGGAAGTTCGGCGGTGGGGGTGAAGACCGAGCCAGGGAAGGTGGGGTGGGTGGCCTGCGCGACGGCAATCGGCGGGACGACGAGGCTCACGATGCTCACCAGCCAAAGGAGGTAAGACCCCATCCAGAACCGGCTCGCATGCGTCATCTCGGCTGAGTGTAGCACCCGGCTGAGACGCGTCCGGCACGTCCTTGACGCCACTCGCGCGCTTGGCTAGGCTGACGAGGCTCGACGAGAGGGGAACCCATGTTCCAGTCCCTCGGGGACCGCCTACAATCGGTGTTCGATTCGCTGCGTGGCCGCGGTCGCTTGAGCGAAGCGGACGTGAAAGCCGCCCTGCGGGAGGTGCGCGTTGCGCTGCTCGAGGCGGACGTGGCGCTCGACGTGGCCCG
The DNA here is from genome assembly GCA_913062675.1 of uncultured Trueperaceae bacterium. Classification (GTDB taxonomy): domain Bacteria; phylum Deinococcota; class Deinococci; order Deinococcales; family Trueperaceae; genus SLSQ01. The sequence goes on along the minus strand of CAJXWR010000077.1, from coordinate 7,367 downwards.
CGACTTCACGAAGCGCGTGCAGGAGAAGGCGGTCGGCTCCGAGGTGCTGATGAGCCTCACGCCGGACCAGCGCGTCATCGCCATCGTGCGCGACGAGCTGCAGGCTCTCCTCGGCGGCTCCACGCAGCAACCCGAACTCGCCAGCGATCACAACGTGTGGCTCCTCATGGGGCTTCAAGGGGCCGGCAAGACCACGACGGTCGGCAAACTCGCGTACCACTTCAAAGCCAAGGGACGACGGCCGCTCCTCGTGGCTGCCGATACGCAGCGACCTGCGGCCCGGGATCAACTCGAAGTCCTCGCCAACCGCGTGGGCGTTCCCATCCTCAAGGTCGAGGATGGGGAGGCGCCCGAAACGACGAAGGCGCGTCTCGACGCGATGTTGAAGGCGGACTTCCGTGATCTCGTGCTCGTGGACACGGCCGGTCGCCTTCAGATCGACGAGGCGCTCATGGATGAGCTTGCCGCCCTTTCCGGCGTTCTCGAACCCAGCGAGCGGCTGTTGGTTATCGACGCCATGACGGGTCAACAATCGCTGCCCGTCGCCCGCACCTTCGATGAGCGTGTCGGCGTGTCGGGCTTGATCCTCAGCAAGATGGACGGGGACGCGCGTGGCGGTGCCGCCCTCTCGGCAGCGAGCGTGACCGGTCGACCCGTGTACTACGCCGGGGTGAGTGAACGACTCGATGGCCTCGAACCGTTCCGACCCGACCGCATCGCGGGACGCATCCTGGGGATGGGGGACGTACTGACCCTCATCGAGAAGGCGGAAGCAGTGGAGGCGGCGCAGGAGGATGAGCTCTCCGGCAAGAAGCCTGGGGACTTCACGCTCGAGGACATGCTCGTGCAGATGCAGCGGTTGAAGAAGATGGGTTCGTTCAGCGAGATTCTGGGGATGATTCCCGGTGCGAATAAGCTCATGCCTGAGGGTGCGCAGGTGGATGACCGCGAGCTCGCTCGCGTGGAAGCGATCCTGTCGAGCATGACCGACCGGGAGCGTCGCGCGCCGCGCCTGCTGGATGCGAGTCGCCGCCGGCGCATCGCGCGCGGTTCGGGAACCACCGTGCAGGACGTGAATCGCTTGATGAAGAACTACGAGCAGATGCGGAAGATGATGAAGCGCATGGGCAAGGGGGGTCGCGGAGGCGGCCTTCCGTTTGCGTAGTCCGCGTCGGACGGGTACAATCACCAACTGCTGCTCAGGCGTCCCGCCTGACGCCAACGCGACGCGCACGTGCGCGCCACACCGAACCCCGGCGTGACGCAACGGCGCCCCCCACCGGAACGACTCCCGGTCGGAGAGCTAGGAGATGGACGTGGTCAAGATTCGCCTCATGCGTTTGGGTTCCAAGCGCAACCCGCACTACCGCATCGTCGTCGTCGACGCGCGCAAGAAGCGCAGCGCCGATTACATCGAGCAGCTCGGCTATTACGACCCTCGCGAGACGGTCGCCGAGCCCCTCAAGCTTGATGCCGAGCGTGCCCAGCACTGGTTGGGGCAAGGCGCCCAACCCACTGATACCGTCGTGCGCCTGCTCGAACAGAAGGGCGTCGAGGTTCCCAACGTGCGCGTGAAGCGCGCCAACGCGTACCGCAAGCGCGCGAACGCGGGAGCGTAACGACCTCATGCCGCGCGACCTCGTCCATTACGTAGCGCAGAACCTCGTGGAGGACCCCGAGGCGCTGCAAACGTCGGCGGATCGTGGCGGTCGAAACGTGCGCATCGAAATTCGTTGCGCGCCGGGGGATGCAGGTCGCATCATCGGGCGCAACGGCCGAATCATCAATGCGATTCGCACCCTTGCTCGCGCCGCGGCGGATGGTCGCGGCCGGGTGGACGTTCACCTGCTCGATTGACGCGCATGGCCGAGCCGTCCCGGTCCGATGCCGGACCCCCGGCCGGTTTTCTTCCCGTCGCCACGCTTGGGCGTGCGCACGGCCTCGAGGGTGCGCTGCGCGTGCACCCCAAAACCGATTCCGCGATTGACGTGCTTCTCCATGCCGTGGAGGAGCACGCTTCGTTGTGGCTCGAGGGTCTTGGTGAGGTGCGACTCGAACGCTTCGCGCCGCATGGACGCTTCTGGCTCGCCTGGTTCGACCGGGTGCACCGGCGCGAGCGGGCCGATGCCCTCGTGCACGCCACCCTCTACGCCGCGGTGCTCGATACGCCCGGGGGTGGGGAGGACGCCTGGCGGGAGGAGGACCTGGTCGGTCTGCCCGTCCTGCAGGGTGACGAGACGCTCGGTGAGGTCATCGCGGTCGAGGGTTCCCCGTTGCATCCGCTGCTGCGGGTACGCGGCGTGAAGGGTGGTTCGGCCTTCCTGCCGTTCCTCGCGCCGTACGTGGAGGTGACCCTGGAATCGGTCCGCCTCATCGATCCGCCTGAGGGGTTGTGGGACGCGCCGTGAGGTTCACGGTCTACACCCTCTTCCCCGCGTTGATCGAGGGGTACCTGGGGGACGCCTTGCTGGAGAAGGCGCAAGCGCGGGGCTTGCTCGAGGTGGTCACGCGGGACCTGCGACGCTTTGCAGGCAACCGCACGAACCGCGTCGATGACGCGCCCTATGGGGGTGGTGCGGGCATGGTGATTCGCGTGGACGTGGCCGCCGCCGCACTCGCTGAGGCGGCTGCGGACGACCCTCCCCCTGAGGAGACGATCCTGCTCTCCCCTGCCGGCGAACCGTTGACGCAGGCACTCGTGGAGGAACTCGCTGGGAAGCGGCACGTGATGCTCCTGTCGGGCCGATACGAGGGGTTCGACGCGCGGGTGGAGTCGAGGGTGACGCGTGAAGTTTCGATTGGCGATTTCGTATTGATGGGGGGCGAGTTGCCCGCCCTCGTGCTCCTGGAGGCGGTTGCTCGCCTCCTCCCTGGCGTCCTGGGGGACGAGGCGAGCCACCGCGAGGACTCGTTCACGACGGGGTTGCTCGATTACCCCGAGTTCACCAGGCCAGCCGAGTTCGAAGGGGACGTCGTTCCCGACGTGTTGACGTCGGGGCACCATGGCCGCGTTTCAGCCTGGCGTCGCGAGATGGCGTTGCTTCGCACGTGGCAGCGCCGCCCCGACCTCCTGGAGCATGCCGCGTTGTCCGACGAGGAGCGTGCACGGGTGGCGTCATGGAACGCGGCCCGCTCGGATGAGCGGACCGCGGAAGACGACGATGCACCCCACCGGGATGGGGCCTGAAGCGATGGGTCTACTGAGCGGGGAACCGCTCCTGCATGAGGGTGACGGCCTCCTGCGTGATGTCGGGAACGTCCTCTGCGGCGAAGACCACGAGGCCTGCGGCAGCACCGATGTCGAGGACGAGGTCGTACCCGTCCCGCGCGGCAATCTCGCGAATGATGTCGTTGGCCGCCTGCTCGGCAGGCGCGGCGGCATTGCGAATCTCCTCGAGGCCTGTGTTTTGACGGGTTTGGATCGTCACGGTGAGCGCTTGGAGGAGTTCCTCCTCCTCGGCGGTCAGCCCGTCCGCCGCTTGCTTCGTGATGAGCGCTTGGCGCTGCGCGAGAAGTTCCTGAAGTTCGGCGTCGAGGGCGGCACCCAGGTCGGCAATGTCGGCTTGGGCGGGGTGCGCGGAGATCAACACTTGCGTGTCGACGAACGCGAGGCGGAACCCGTCGGCCTGCGCCACGGCAAACGAGAGCGTGGCGGCGACGAGCAAGGCAAGGAAGCGAGCAACTGGGGTTCTCATGACGGTGTGACGGTACCACCTGCAGCTCCGGAGGCGCCATGGGGGTGCTGACGTTCACGCTTCTCGGTTTGCTGATTGGCAGTTTCGCGAACGTGGTGATCCACCGCTTGCCGCGCGGTGCGTCGGTCGTGTGGCCCCGCTCAGCCTGCCCTTCATGCGGCCACACGCTGTCGGCATGGGAGTTGATTCCGGTGGTGTCGCACCTCGTGCTACGGGGGCGTTGCCGGCACTGTGGCGCAGCCATCTCCTGGCGTTACCCCTTCGTGGAGCTCGTGACCGCCCTCGGGTTCGGCGTGGTGGCCAGCGTATGGCCTCCGACGGTGGCCCCAGTGGTGAGCGTCGCGCTCGCGGGGTGGTGGACGCTGCTGGTGATCATCACGTTCATCGACCTGCAGCACCACGAGATTCCCGACGTGTTGACCCTCCCTGGGACCGCCGTGATGCTGTTGGCTGCGTGGGCGTGGGGCGACCCGAAGAGCCTACCGTCGATCCGTGACGCGCTGGTGGGTGCCCTGGCGGGTGCGGGACTGCTGGTCTTCGTGAATCGACTGGGCGCCCTTGCGTTGCGGCGGTTTCGCGATACGGAGGAGCGTCTATGGCCCATCGGCTTCGACGCGGTGAACCTTGCTGCGTTGGTGGGCGCCATCGGGGGCTTCACGTCGGGGGTTGCATCGATTGCCGCGTCCGTCGCCGTGAACCTGGTTTCCCGCCGCTCGATTCGCCTTCCTGAACCCGTGCTTTGGGCGGCCTGGCTGGCTGCCTTGATGGCGGCACCCATCGGGGTGGGCGTTTTGAACGCGGTCACCGGTTCCGTCCTGGCTGCCGGCATGGCCGCCCTCGTGGGCGCGGCGGCCTGGTGGATCGTCGACCTTCGGACGGGGGGAGAAGCCAGCGAGGGTCAGGAACCGGCACCCGGGTCGGACGAGCCGGTGGCCATGGGCTTCGGGGACGTGAAGTTGGCGGCGCTGCTGGGCGTGGTGCTCGGTTGGGAACGGTTGCTGGTGGCGGTGTTCCTCGCGGTTCTCCTGGGTGCGGTGGTGGGCGTCGCCGCGCGCCTTCGGGGTGGGGGTCGCATCTTGCCGTTCGGTCCGTTCCTCGCCGTGGCGGGTGCCGTGACGCTGCTCGTGGGGGACGCCATCTTACGCGCGTACCTGACGGCGCTCGGCGTGGGGTGACGGCAGGCTGCGTGGTACGCTCCGGCTTCGCGCGTCGCGCATCGCGGCGGGCGTGAAGGAGGGAACGCATGACGGACGCTTCCGATCTTCCCGCATTGCAGGGGTCCGATTTCTTGTCGCTCGGCGACTGGGACGCCACGCAGTTCCGCGCTCTGCTCGAAGGGGCCATCGACCTGAAGCGACGTTGGCGCGCGGGGGACCGACCTCGCTTGCTGCAGGATGCGACCCTCGCCATGATTTTCGAGAAGCAATCCTTGCGCACCCGCTCGACGTTCGACATTGCGATGTATCAACTCGGCGGGCACTCCGTCTTGTTGAGCCAGAACTTCATTGGCGTGGGCGTGCGCGAGTCGACGCGTGACGTAGCGAAGAACCTCGAGCGGTGGGTGGACGGCATCATGGCCCGCACGTACGGTCACCGGACGCTGCTCGAGCTTGCCGAGCACGCCGACGTGCCGGTCATCAACGGCTTGTCCGACTTGCTTCACCCGTGTCAATTGACGGCGGATTACATCACGCTGCTCGAAACGTTCGGCACGCTCGATGGCGTACGCCTCGCGTTCGTCGGCGATGGCAACAACGTGGCGAACAGTCACGTGAACGCTGCCGCCGTGACGGGCGTGTCGCTCGTGCTGGCGACGCCCGAGGGGTTCGATCCCGACCCGGAGATCCTGGCGACCGCGCGGGCGCGAGGCGCGGACGTGACGATCGTTCGCGACCCCCGCGAGGCAATCGAGGGAGCCGATGCGCTGTACACCGACGTGTGGATCAGCATGGGCCAGGAGGAGGAGACGGAGCGGCGTCGCGCAGCGTTCACCGGGTACACGGTGACGCCCGCCTGGTTCGACGCGATGTCTCCCCGAGGCGTGTTCATGCACGACCTCCCCGCGCACTACGGGGAGGAGGTCGTGGAGGAGGCGGTGCACCACGAGCGGAGCGTCGTGTTCGACCAGGCTGAGAACCGCTTGCATGCCCACAAGGCCATCCTCGCGTCGGTGATGGGCTCGACGGCGTGAGCCTCCGCGTCGCGATTCTGGGTGCGGCGGGGTACGGCGGTTCGGGTCTGTTGCGTCGCCTGTCGCGGCACCCGGAGGTCGCTTCACTGCGCGTGGCGTCACGGAGTTTCGAGGGCCGCCCCGTCCAGGACGCCTGGCCTCACCTTGCGGGCCTGGCGAGTGGCGTGGGTGCATTGACGTTCGAGTCGCCCGATGCCGCCCTGCAGGGCGTGGACGTGGCGTTCCTCGCCACCCCGCACGGTGCGACCGCGCCGTGGGTGCACGCAGCGCTCGAAGCCGGTGCGCGCGTGATCGACCTGTCGGCCGACTCGCGTCTCGACGCGGTCACGTACGCCCGCTGGTACGGCGAGCATCCGCACCCCGAGGATCTCGAGCTGGCTCGTTACGGGCTGGTCGAGTTTCACCGTGAGGAGTTGGCAGGCGCACAGGTCGTTGCGGCACCCGGGTGCAACGCAACGGCCGTGTCGCTGGCGCTGACACCGTTCGTCGCGGCGGGTTGGGTGTCGCGCGAGCGGGCGCCCGTGTGTACCGTCCTCGCCGCGGCGAGTGGAGCGGGCCGAACGCCAGCGCAGGGGTTGCACTTCGCGGAACTGGCGGAGAATGCGAAGCCGTACAAGGTGGCGGGCACGCACCGACACCTCGCGGAGATCGAGATGACGCTCGGTCGCGCGTCGGTGGAGGGGTTGACGCACCGGACGCAGGGCGAGATCGACGCCTGGCCCGTGAGTTTCACACCCCACTTGATTCCCGGCATCCGCGGCATCCTCACCTCGTGCACGTTCACGCCCTCGCGGGAGGGTAGCGAGGAGGATCTGCTCGAGGTGCTGCACGCGGCGTACCAACGTGAAGCTCTCGTGCACGTACAGGAAACGCTTCCGGAGATGAAGGCGGTCGCGGGAACCGATCGTGCGCTGTTGAGCGTGCGGCGGGACGACCGGACCGGACTCGTGACGGTGTTCAGCACGATCGACAACCTTGGCAAGGGTGCTGCCGGTCAGGCGGTGCAAGGCTTCAACGTGGCGTTCGGGTTCCCGGAGACCACCGGGTTGGAACTCGAAGGGCAGTGGCCATGAAGCTCCCCACCGGGTTTCAGGCTGCGGGGGCGACGGGAGGCATCAAGCCGTCCGGGAAGCCGGACGTGGCGCTGCTCGTGGCCGACCGCCCACTCGCCTGGGCGTTGACGACGACGCAGAACCGGTTCGTGGCCGCGTGCGTCACGCGGGCGCGTGCACGGTTCGCATCGGGGGAACCGATTCGGGCCGTCGTCGTGAACTCCGGCAATGCGAACTGTGCGACGGGTGCGCAGGGCGTCGAGGATGACGCGATGCTCGCCGAGTCGGTCGCCGCGGCGCTGGCATCGGACGTCTCCCCCGCCGAGGTGCTGACGGCGAGTACCGGCGTGATTGGCGTACCCATGCCCATGGCGGCCGCACGTTCAGGCATCGAGGCCGCGGCGCGCAGCCTCGACGCTGAGGGTGGCC
>CAJXWR010000076.1 GCA_913062675.1 uncultured Trueperaceae bacterium | reverse complement strand
CCTCTTCTACGGCTCCGCCACCGCGGTGCAAGAGATGATCCCGCCGATGATCACCGGCGAGCCGTACCCCATCAAGGGGCTCTTCAGCTACGGCGTCAACCTGTTCCACTCGGTTCCCATGGTCGAACGCACCAAGGAAGCGCTCCGCAACCTCGACCTGTACGTCGCCATCGACGTCCTGCCGATGGAGCACGTGATGTGGGCCGACGTCATCCTGCCCGAGGCGACCTACCTCGAGCGCTACGACGACCTGCTGCTCCAGTCCTACAAGGAGCCGTTCATCGCCGCGCGTTTCCCCGCCGTCGAAGCCATGTACGACTCGAAACCCGGCTGGTGGATCGCCAAGGAACTGGGCAACGCGCTCGGCCTCAGCGAGTTCTTCCCCTGGGAAGACATGGAGGATTACCTCGATACGCGGCTCCGCACGATCGGTTCGAGCCTCGAGGACATGCGTCAGCAAGGCACGATCGTTCGTCGCGGCCGGCCCTACTTCGAGGATTACGAGCGCTTCAATCGCAACCCCCTCGGAACGCCGTCCGGCAAGATCGAGCTGTACAGCGAACGGTTTGCGGCCGCAGGTCACAACCCCATGCCGGTCTACACGCCGCCCGAAGAGGTTCCCGCGGGCCAGTACCGCCTCCTCTACGGACGCGCACCCATGCACACCTTCGCGCGTACCCACAACAACGCGGTCCTCATGGATCAAATGAGCGAGAACGAAGTGTGGGTCTCCACGCACGAAGCGGAGAAGCTCGGCATTCACCAGGGCGAGTACATCTGGGTCGAGAACGACGCTGGCGTACGCGAGGGTCCCGTGAAGGCGCGCGTCACCGAACGCATCCGCAACGACTGCATCTACATGGTGCACGGCTTCGGCCACAAGTCGCCGCTCATGCGGCTGGCCAACGGCCGCGGTGCGTCCGACACGCACCTGCAAAGCTCGTACACGATGGACCCCATCTCCGGTGGTGCGGGCCTGCGCAACAACTTCGTGCGCCTCGTCCCTGGAGCCCCCAACCCGAACTACGCCCCGATCAAGGATCTGGTCGCCGATAGGAGTCCGGTATGACCCGCTACGCCATGGCGATTGACCTCGCAGCGTGCGTTGGCTGCTCGGCCTGCTCGGTCGCCTGTACCCTCGAGAACGAAGTGCCGGTCGGCAACCACCGCCTGTGGATCCGCAATACCGAGGTCGGCACCTTCCCCAACCTGACGGTCGAGTTCCGTCCCGAGCAGTGCCTGCACTGCGAGAACCCGCCCTGCGTTCCCGTCTGCCCCACCGGTTGCTGCTACGTGACCGACGACGGCATCGTGGACGTCGACGCGCACAAGTGCATCGCCTGCGGTGCCTGCATCGCCGCCTGCCCGTACGACGCGCGCAGCATGCACCCCGACGGCTACGTCACGAAGTGCAACTTCTGTCGCCACCGCGTCGAGGAAGGCAAACTTCCCGCCTGCGTGGAAACCTGCCCCACCCTGTGCCGCAGCTTCGGCGACCTCGACGATCCGAACAGCGCCGTCTCCATCGCGATTCGTAACGCGGACCGCGTGGACGTGCTGCGTCCCGAACAGGGCACCGGCCCGAACCTCTACTACCTGAACGCCCCAGCGAGCTACGGCCTGACCAGCAACATCGGTCACGCCGCGAGCGAGGAAGGAGCGCACTAATCATGACTGAGTGGTACGGACTTCCTTGGTCGCAACACTTCTGGCACTGGCCGACGCTGTTCCACTTCGCGTTCGTCGCCCTCGCAGGGGGAGCCGCCTTCGTGACGATGATCGCCACGATTCGTGACCACCCCCGCAAGCGCACCTACGCGCTCATCACGATTGGACTCATCATCCTCGACCTGGCGACGCTCTGGGCGGAGTCACCCGCACGCTGGCGCTTCACGCACGTGTGGCTGTTCCTCGCCTTCACGCCCACCTCCCCCATTTGGATTGGGGCATGGGGCCTCATCACCTCGCTCGTCTCCAGCTTCTTCGTCTGGATCGACAAGGGTCCCCGCATGCTCTGGGGCGCACTCCTCGTCGTCGGCAGTTCGCTGGCCCTGATCTACCCCGGTCTGGCGCTCGCGGTGAACATCAACCGCCCCGTCTGGACCATGACCCTCATCGCGCTGTTCCCCCTGACCGGGATGGTCACCGTCATCGCCATCGCCATGCTCCTCAAGCAGGCGTGGGCGAAGGACTTCATCACGCCCCTCAGCCTCGCGAGTGCGTTCCTTGGCGCCCTGTACCTCTGGGGCATGGCCACCGGAACGCCCGAAGCGCAGCAGGGGTTCGCGTACCTCTGGAGTCATGGCGGCCCGCTGTTCCTCGTGGGTCTCGCCTTGCTCGTTGCACCGGCATTCCTTCGCAGAATGCCGATCCTAGCCGCCCTGGTGCCCTTCGTGGGTGCCACCGTCGTCCGCTCCCTGATCGTCGAGATCGGGCAGCACCAGTTCTTTGGGTTCTAAGGCCGGAGAGGGCCTGACCCGAGAGGAGTCATTCGCATGAAAAAGTTCTTCGTCGTTCTCATCGCCGCGCTGTTCGCCACCGCCGCCCTTGCGCAAGTGTCGAACACCCCCGCCGCCGAACGCATGTACGAAGTCGTCCAGGAAGCCAGCAGTGAAGGCTGGATGCAAATCGGCGTCGAGGATGCCGCCGACTACATCTTCGACGTGATGCCCGTCGTCGTTGACGTGCGCACGCAAGACGAGTGGGACGACGGCCACCTCGAGGGTGCCGTACACTTCCCCGTGCAAACCATCGGCGAGTACCTCGGTGACATGCCTGCCGACCTCGATACGCCGATCCTCGTCTACTGCGCCGCGGGCACGCGCGGCTTCTGGGCGATCGCGTACATCACGTCGCTCGGCTACAACAACGTCAAGAACATGCGCGGCGGGTACAACGCCTGGGTCGACGCCGGCTTCCCGACCACCGCGAACTAACCCAAGCGACCTCCCGGTCGAGCCCCCCGCACCCAACGGTGCGGGGGGCCTTTTCGTACCCTTTACTTTCAGTAAGAAGCGTTCTCGCTGGCGCCTAGTCGAAACCGACCGCAGGCGTCGGCACGCGGCTGGGGCCGCTGCAGGGCATGCCCTCTTCGAACAGGGAACGTTCATCCTCCGGAAGGCGCGCGCGTGCCAAGTCACGAATGCCGTTCACGCCAATGAAGAACTCGCGCATCATCACGACCAGTAGGTACCGACCCGTCTCGCTGAGCTCGAGCGCCTCGGCGTCATCGCGCGAGAACGCGCCCGCCGCCTTGAGGAACAGGTACTCCGACCAGAGGGTGCGCTCGATGGACATTCCAGTACGGCGCTTGAACGCGGCCTTGTCGAGCCGCAAGCCGAACAGGTCCATCATGAGGCGGTACCGACGCCGGTCGGTCGTCCCCAGCGGCATGTGCGCATCGACGCTCAGGCGTCCCGACTCGACTGCCTCCGCGTAGGCGCGAAGACTGAACGGGTTGGCGTACAACTCCTCGTCCAGGTAACTGAACGAACCGGAACCGATGCCGACGTACTCGTCATGGTCGACGATGTACTCATCGATCATGGTCGCCGCCTTGCGTGAGAACGCCCAGGCGGACGTGGGACGGTAATCGCCCTCGAACGCCCGCGACAGGAGTCGGTACTGCCGCTCCTCGCGTTGGTAATCCACCTTCCCGAGCGCCTTCTCGAGTGGCTTCTCGACCGCAGGCGACACCATCAGGGGGTAGTACGTCACCTGATCGGCGCCGGTCGCCTTGAGCGTTTCGATGTCCCGCAGGAGCACCGAATCGGCGAGCGACGGGAGGTTGAAGATCATGTCGACGTTGAGCGTCGTGAGGCGTCCAGCAGCGCGTTCGATGCCCGCCAGGATTTCCTCGGCCGAGCCGTACGAATCGAACCGCTTCATCTGGCGCAACAGCTCGTCGTCGAGGCTCTGCACACCGACCGAGAGCCGGTCGACCCGCCCCTCGAGCACGCCGAGCACGTCGTCGGTGAGATGGTTCGGGTTCGTCTCGGTCGACACTTCAGCGATGTCGAACAGTTCCTTGGCGAGGTCGATGGTCGCTGCGAGCTCCTCGGGAATCACGGTGGGCGTACCGCCACCGATGTACATCGAGGAGAAGGCGTAACCTCGGTCGGCCACCATGCGCATTTCCTCGCGCAGGTTCTTGAAGTACCGCTCCGCAGCATCCTGCTGGAAGGGGAAGCGGTTGAACGAGCAGTAGGGGCACAAGCGGTGACAGAACGGGACGTGCGCGTAGAGCAGGTAGCCGCCCTCGTGCTGAGGGCGGGGCAGGTCACCGGGTTGGTAGGGCTCGAGGCGCAGCTGTTGCGAGCGCAAGCCGCGGAGTCGTTGCGTGAGGAGGCGTTCGGCAATCACGCTTCGAACCACCTCGGAGCGGTCTGGGAGGCGTCGTGATGCAAAGGCATGGGGAAGGGTACCGCGCCGTGAGGCGTCACGCCGCTACGTAGGCTGCCTTACGTTTCAATGATGCGTTTGCGAATACCCACGACGATCGCTCGGCGAGGAGACGTAGCATGGCCGGTTCCCTACCGTGAGGACGACCAGGGCACGGAGGAAACCTTCAAGGGTCAGGAACTCGCGACCCCACCCACGCTGCCCGCCACGGCATTCGGCGCACTCGCAGTCGCCGCAGTCAATCCCAGGGCGACGTACACGCCGCCCGACACCCAGCGCTGCGCACGCGCCGCGAAGGGATGCCGCCTGAGCTGCTCGCCAATCCAGCTCGCTGCCAACGCGTACACGCCGTCCGTCACGGCGGCGAGCGCCACGAAGAACGCGCCGAACGTCAACACTTGCAGCGTGACCGACCCGCGCGCTGGATCGAGGAACTGCGGCACGAAGGCCAACACGAACAACGCCAACTTGGGGTTGAGGATCGTCACGACGGTGCCCTGCAAGCCGATGCGCAGGAGCGAACCTGCCTGACTGGGCGCGTCGCTCACCAAGCCTCTGGTCGGCTCGAGCCAGGTCCGCACCCCGAGGTACACGAGGTACGCCGCACCCGCCCACTTCACGACCGTGAAGGCCGCGGCTGACGTCGCGAGCAATGCCGCGAGCCCCACCGCTGCAGCGATGAACTGCACGTAGGCACCCAGCCCCACGCCGAGGACGGAGATGAGCCCGGCGTGACGGCCCCGCTGAAGCGAGAGGGCGACGACGTACATCACGGACGGACCGGGGAGGACGAGAAGAGCAAGGGAAGCGACGAGGAACGTACCGAGTGTTGCCGCATCGATGACCATGGCGCGCATGATACGTCGCGGGAGGCGAAGCGGTATCCTCGCGCGCATGGCATCGAAGAGCTCGCAACGCGTCGCCGACGCCCTCGCTGCCCACGGTGTCGATGCGCCCATTCGGGACATGCCCGATTCGACTCGAACGGCGCGGGACGCTGCCGCGGCGGTGGGGTGCGAGGTCTCGCAAATCGTGAAGTCGCTCGCCTTTCAAGGCCCTGGTGATGAGGCCCTGCTCGTGCTCGCGGCTGGCGATTCCCGCGTCGATGAAGCCACCCTCGCCCTGCACCTCGGTGGAGAGGTGCGCCTCGCCGATCCGACCGCCGTGCGCAACGCGACCGGATTCGCCATTGGCGGCGTCGCGCCCGTGGGCCACACGTCCCCCCTACCCATCTACATGGACGAGACACTGCTCCTTCACGACACGGTGTGGGCCGCGGCGGGAACCCCCCGCTCGGTCTTCCCCATCGACCCTCACGTGCTGCAGCGCATCACGCAGGCGAACGTCATCGGCGTGCGCGGCGGCGCGTGAACCCGGTCACCACGGCGACGCCTCGCCAGGCAGGCCGGTTCGCGCTCCGCGTCCTCCATCTGAACGTCGGCCTGCTCGTCTACGGACTCAGCGTCGCCATGATGCTCGCGGGGGGCGTGGGACTCGGCCCGTGGGACGTGTTTCACGAAGGCCTCTCGCTCCACACGCCCCTCACCATCGGACAGGCCATGATCCTCGCGGGGCTCCTCCTCATCGGCATCTCGTTCCTCCTTGCGCGGGTGCGTCCCGGCGTCGGGACCGTGTCCAACATGGCCCTCATCGGCGTTTGGGTCGACGTGTTCCTGGCGCGGTCCTGGTTCCCCCACCCTGACGGAGGTGGAGCCGGTTGGGCCTTGTTCCTCACTGGCTTGGTCCTCAACGGTCTCGCCACCGGCCTCTACATCACGGCCGGGCTCGGTGCGGGACCGCGCGACGGCTTCGCGCTCACGCTCGCCGAGAAGTTCGGTACGTCCGTACGGCGGGCGCGGACGGGCATGGAGGTCGTCGTCCTCCTGTCCGGATGGTTGCTCGGCGGTACGGTCGGCCTCGGGACGCTCGTCTTCGCGATGCTGGTGGGTCCACTCATGCAACGCGGATTGCGGGTCACCCTGCCCTTGGAACGCGCATACGGGACGCGAACCCCTTGAGCGGACGGCACGCCCTTGGTAGGAAGGGGACGTGTCGCACCACACGTGGAACTACCAGGCAGCCCTCCGCGAAGCCGGGTACCGGGTCACGCCGCAACGCGAAGTCATCATGGACGTCATTTGCGACGCCGGTCGACGCCTGACCGCGCAGGAGGTGTGCGACGCGGTCCGCGAGCGCACGCCGGCCACGAACCCCGCCACGGTGTACCGCAACCTGCACTTCCTCACCGACCGCAAGTTGCTGCGCGTCATCGAACGGCAGGGACGAAGCCTGTACGTGCTCGGTGGACCTAGCCAGCCGCATCACCACCTGGCCTGCCGCGTATGCGGCGCGGAAACCGAAATCCCGGGCAGCACCACGGAGGCGCTCTTCGCCGACCTTCTCCGCGATTACGGCTTCGAGGTGGAGGACGATCACCTCGTCCTGCACGGCACCTGTGCGGCCTGCCGCGAGGCTTGACGCTGCCCCATGCGAACCTCGGCGTTGCTATCATGCCGCCCGGTGCGCGCGCCCGTAGCTCAGTCGGATAGAGCAGCCGCCTCCTAAGCGGCAGGTCACAGGTTCGAATCCTGTCGGGCGCACCACATCCCTTTGGAGTTCCCCTTGCCTCACGACATCACCTACTGCGTCTGCGACGTCGAAACCGATGGGCCTACGCCCGGCGTGCACGCGCTCCGTAGCATCGGCATCGTCGCCTTCGACGAGGCGGGCGTGGAAATCGATGCCTTCGCCGCGAATCTCGAACCGCTGCCCGATACGACACCCGACCCGGACACCATGGCGTGGTGGGCGACCGAACCGGACGCCTGGGCGGCAGCCACGATCGATGCGCAACCCGCGGAGACCGTGATGCGTGACCTGCTGTCCTGGCTTCACCGCCTCCCGGCACCCCGCATGCTCGTCGCGCACCCCCTGGCGTTCGATGGGGCCTGGCTCGATGCGTACCTGCGCCGCTTCACCGACCAGCAGGTGTTCGCGATGCATCCAAACGCCTCCCCCTTCGCCGGAGCCGGCATCGACATCGCGACGTTCGTGCACGCCACGTTCGACGTTCCCCTCCCCGTGGGGCTGCCCACCTACCCCGAGGCGCTCCGGCGGGGCGCACCCCATGACCACACGCCGCTCACCGATGCCCGGGGGCACGCCGCCACGTTCTTCAACGCCCGCGCGCTGGGCCGGGATCCCGAGCAGCGCGCCCGCGTCCGCGCCCTGATGCTGCAAACGTCGAACGGAACCCGCGTGCATGACGATGGACGTGCCGGGTGAAAGGACGAACGCCCGCGCAGAACCGGTCGACAGGGACTATGCTGAAGCGAGGAGGTGGAGCATGCTGGTTCGCGAATTCATGCACGTCGACCCCGTGACGATCACGCCGGACACCCCGCTTCTCGAGGCGGAGTGGCGGATGCAAGAGGGAGGGTTCCGGCACCTGCCCGTCACCGATTCCTACGACCGATTGGTGGGCATCGTGAGTGATCGCGATCTCCGCGAGGCCGCTCCCTCCGACGCCAACGCCCTGTCTCGGCAGGAGCTCACGTACCTGCTAAGTCGCCTGCGGGTGAAGGACGTCATGGCCTCCCCCGTCCAGACGGCGCGACCCAACGAACCGGCCGAAACCGCGGCGATTCGCATGCGCGAGAACAAAGTGAGCGCCCTGCCCGTCGTGGATGACGACCGCCTCGTCGGCATCGTCACGACCAGCGACATGCTCGACGCGTTGGTTCGCATGTTGAACGTGCAGCGTGGCGCCTCCCACGCGGAGCGCGACTGATCCTGAGTCAACCCTCTGAGTTTCGGTCCTCCACCCCTCGCTGGGGGTGGAGGACGCTCGTTTGGGTTTCACTGACGACCCTGGGTCTGACGTGGGGTGCTCACACCCTCGCGCAGGACGCCCTGCGCGTCGCCGTCCTCCTACCCACCACGGCTACCGAGGCGTCGACGGATTCTCGTTCGCTCGAACGTCTGGTCCTGCAAGCGTGGGAGCGGGACCGAGCACGACACCCCCTCGACGTGGAGGTCCACGTCCTTGAGCACGAGGCGTCGGCCCCTGCAACCCTCGCCGCCGCCGAGGTGGCGGTGCGTGATGGAGCGCACCTCATTCTCTGTTGCCGGGACGCCGAGACGTCACGCCAGGTGGCCTCCCAAACCGCGGAGTGGGGCGTTCCTCTTCTCTCGCTGCACCCCACGAGCGTCCGCTCGGCGGCGGGTTGGCACGTGGCCGTGGGGACCGAAGCGGCGGAGGAACTCCGCGCCATCATCGGTGACGCCTACGCGCGGGGGGCACGCACCTTCGGCATGATGATGCCGGCAGGCCCGGAGGGGGATGCACTCCTTGCGCGCCTCCCGGGGTACTTCGGTGCGCCGGGCATGACGCTCGCCACCCCCGCACGCTACGAACCGGGCGCAAGCGTCCTCACCCCCGAAGCGTTGTGGGTCGCCACGCGCCTTCCCGACGTGGTGATCGCGTGGGGGGACGCCGTCGACCCGGTGACCGCCCTGTGGGGCCTGCGCGACCGGGGCTGGCGCGGACCGGTCTACCTACCCAGCGCCGTCGTGCCTTCGCTCGCCAACCGGCCGGCACCGCCGTCGACAATGGGCGAAGTGCGCACCATGGCGCCCCCATCGAGCGTATGGACGTTCCTGCCGCGCAGCGACCCGTCCTACGATGCGGTGCTCACCGCGCGCGCATGGGGCGCGGGTCGGCTCGCCTCCAACGGTGCGCTCGCCGATGGTGCCCGCCTTCACGATGCGCTGCGCCTGCTCGATGCCGCCCTCACCCCCTGGACTTCGGGGGCATGGGCCGGCGTTTCGGTCGACGAGGTGAGGCTCGCGCTCGCCGACGCCCTCACGCGCCTCCCCGCGCTGGATTTGGCGACGGGTCGCTACGACCCCGACCCGCGGATTCCCGCTGCGGGCCGCGCTGCAGGCCTGCGCCCCGTGCGGATCGTGAACGGTCGCTTGCAGCCCCTCGTCGCCGCCCCCTGAACCCGCTGGCGAAGGGGAATCCGGGCTACGTTCCGAAACCGCAGGAGCGCGCGCGCTATGCTGGCCCCAATGATTCCAACGTTGGACCACCTTCGAGACGAGTTCGAGGCGCTCGAACGTTCGCTCGCCGACCCGGAACTGCTGGCGGATGCCGGCCGGTACCGCGAGGCGACGCAACGCTACGGCGACCTCAAACCCATCGTGGAGCGGTACGACCGCTACCGCACCGTTCTAGACGCCATCACGGCAGCACGCGAACTCGAGAACGATGACGAGTACGGTGCCATGGCGCGCGAGGAGCTTGCCGATCTCGAACAGCAGCGAGATGCGCTCGAGGAGGCGTTGCAACGCGACCTCGTGCCCAAGGACCCGTTCGACGGCAAGAACGTGATCGTCGAGATTCGTGCGGCCGCAGGCGGGGACGAAGCCTCGCTGTTCGCCCGCAACCTGCTCGACATGTACCGCCGCTTCACCGAGCAGGAGGGCTTGCACCTCGAGGTGATCGACTCCGCCCCCACCGAGGTGGGGGGCCTGTCGAAGGTGTCGTGCGAAGTGACGGGCCATGGCGCGTATGGCCGGTTGAAGTACGAGTCGGGCGTGCACCGCGTCCAGCGCGTTCCGGAAACGGAGACGCAGGGACGCATCCACACGAGTACGGCGACGGTGGCGGTGCTGCCCGAAGCGGAGGACTTGGACGTGCACGTCGACCCGAACGACTACCGGGTGGACGTGTTTCGCGCCTCGGGACCCGGTGGCCAGTCGGTCAACACGACCGACAGTGCCGTGCGCATCACCTACAAGCCGGGGAGTGACGAGGAGATCATCGTCACCTGCCAGGATGGCAAGAGCCAAATCAAGAACAAGGAGAAGGCGCTGAACGTGCTGCGTGCACGCCTCCTCGAGCGCGAGCGGGCGCGCGCTCAAGCCGAAGCGCGGGAAGCGCGACTCGTGCAAATCGGGACGGGGGACCGGTCGGAGAAGATTCGGACGTACAACGTGCCGCAATCGCGTGTCACCGATCACCGAATCGGCTTCACCACCCGGAACCTCGCCCAGGTGCTCGCCGGTGACCTTGGCGAGATCGTCGACGCCCTCAGCGACGCGGATCTCGCCGCGCGCATGGGGCACGCTACGCACGGCATGGAGGCGAGCGAACCCCCGCTCGCGCAGGCCGGTGGCGCGGCGTGACTTCGTCGTTGCCGCAGCCATCCTCCTCGATGCACGAGGTCGGGTGTTGCTCGTCGGCAACGACTGGCAGGGTCGCGGCAACGTCCGCTGGACGCTTCCCGGTGGCGTGGTGGAACGCTACGAATCCACCCTCGATGCCCTTCACCGCGAGGTCCTCGAAGAAACCGGCTTGAACGTCACGTCGATCGAAC
>CAJXWR010000075.1 GCA_913062675.1 uncultured Trueperaceae bacterium | reverse complement strand
GCCGGTGAGATTGCCAACCCCCCCAGCACCTGCGACACCACCGCCAAGGCCGCCAGCCACGCGAACGCCGTCGCCGAAACGCGGAACGTGAACGACGGGTCGGTCGGCGCCAGCAGCAACGTCGTCACCGCAGCCGCCCCCGTCAACAGCAGCAACGCCGCCAGTGGATTCGGAAGACGCCGCGTCGCCACGCGAAACGACAGCAAGTACCCCGCGTTCGCCACCGCCGTGCCAATCCCCAGCAGCGCCGCGAGGCCAGGACGCTGAATCGTCGTGGGGGCCCCCACGACGCCACTCATCAACGCCACCGCCAACAACATGACCGGCAGCAGCACCGCCATCCACGCCGTCGGCCTCTCCCCATGCAGCCACCAGGCCACCAGCCCGACCACGACCACCTGCGCGTTGCCCATCAACGTCGACAAGCCTGCGCCCGCCACGCCAATGTTCACGTGCCACACCGTCACGTTCAACGCGAACACGACACCGGTCATGAGGGCGAACCGCACGCCCGCGCGCGACCAGGTTGCGGCTCCGCGAGAGAACGTTCCCCGCCAGGTGGCAATCGCCAGCAACACCGGCACCGCAAGCGCCATGCGGTAGAACGTCGCGGTCAACGCGGAAACCCCAGCCAACCCCACGAAGATGGCCGAGAACGAGATGCCCACCACGCCCAACAGCGCGACGAGCCTCGTCACGCGCCATCCTTCAAACGACGATCGAACGCGTCACGCAGTCCATCGCCAAGCAGGCTGAAGCCGAGCACCGTCACCGTGATGGCAATCCCCGGGTACAGCGTCACGTGCGGGGAGGAGCGAATCACCTCCCGCCCCACGCTCAACATGCGACCCCAACTAATGTCGGGCGGTTGCGTGCCCAGCCCCAGGAACGACAAGGCCGCCTCCGCGACGATCGCCGTTCCCATGCCCAGCGTGGCGAGCACCATGGCGGGCGCCCAGGCATTGGAAATGATGTGGCGAAACACGATGTGCAGGTGTCCCCCACCCAGCGCGCGCGCCGACTCCACGAACTCCTGCTCCCGCAAGGCCAGCACCTCGCTCCGAACGACGCGCGCCATGGTCGGCACCCGCACGATGGCGATCGCCACCATGGCATTCACGATGCTCGGCCCGAGCGCCGCCACGATCGCAATCGCCAGCAGAATGCCGGGCAAGGCCAGCAGGACGTCCATCACCCGCATCACCACGTTGTCCACCCAGCCGCCCAGGTAGCCCGCCAAGGCGCCAAGCAGCATGCCGAACACGAGCGACAAGCTCGTCGCGATGAACCCCACGAGCAGCGACACGCGCGTGCCCATGATCAAACGGCTCAAAATGTCGCGACCCAGCTCGTCGGCGCCCAGCACGAACTCGGTGTTCCACGCCCCCTCGACCCACAAGCCTCGCGGCGCTTCGTAGCGCGTCCACAAGTCCTGCTTCATCGGGTCCATCGGCGTGAGCCACGGAGCGAACAGGGCAATCAGCACCAACAGGCCAATGATGATGCCCCCGAACAGAACGTTCGGGTTGCGCAAGACGCGCCGAAGCGTGCGGTTGCCGGACCGGTTCGTCCCGACGTCAGTCATAGCGAATCCTCGGGTTGATGAAGCTGTAACTCAAGTCCACGACGAGATTGACGAGGACGAACACGACGCCCAGAAGCAGGATGCTGCCCTGCACCACGGGGAAGTCGCGCTGCGAAATCCCGTCAACGATCAGGCGACCGATGCCGGGCCAGGCGAACACGACCTCGGTGACGATGGCGCCACCCAAGAGGAAGCCGAACTGCACGCCAATCACGGTTACGACCGGCAGGATGGCGTTGCGAAGCGCATGACGGAACACGACGCGCATGCGCCGCACCCCCTTCGCCTTCGCCGTCCGCACGTAATCGAGCCCGAGCACCTCGAGGAGTGCCGAGCGCGTCATGCGCGTGATGATCGCCATGATGCTCGTCCCGATGGCGATGGCGGGCAGCAACAGGTGCCGTGCTGCGTCCCACAACGGTCGCGCATCGAACTGCGTGACCAGCACACCGAGTGACTCCATCACCCCTGGACCGCGACCGAACACGGGGATCCACCCCACGTTCGCCGCGACGGTGCTCAGGAGGATGAGGCCCACCCAGAAGTTCGGGGCGGCGACACCCACGAGTGCAATGACCATGCTCGCCAGGTCGATCGGCGAGTTGCGCGTCACCGCGGCAAGGACGCCCAGCGGAATGCCGACCCCCACCGCGAGCAGGAGCGAGACGACGGCCAGTTCGAGCGTGGCGGGCAGACGCTGCCCAACCAGTTCGATGACGGGAACGCCCGAGCGAATCGAATCGCCGAGGTCACCCTGCAGCGCTGCACCCAACCACTTCACGTACTGCACGGCGAGCGGCTGGTCGAACCCGTAGATGTCGTTCAGGCGTTGCACGTCCTCGGGGCGCGCCTGCTCCCCGAGCATGATGCGAATCGGATCACCCGGTGACAGGTGAACGAGAAGGAATACGATGACGGAGACGCCGAAGAGTGTGACGACCAGCGCCAGGAACCGCCGAAGAACATATCCAGTCATGCCCATGAAAGATAAGGGTGCGGTGCCGGGGCCGCGCACCGTGAGGTGCGCGGCCCGAAGCTCCGCAGGGAACCTGGTTCAGTCGAGCTTCTCGACGAGGTGGAGATCCTGGAAGGTGGCGCTCGAGTACGGGTGCGCTTCCCAGTTGAGGATCTCGGCGCGGTTCAGGGCAACCTCTTCGCTGTGGTTGATGAACGCGAACGGCGCGTCGTTCATGAGCACCATCTGCGCTTCCTTGTACGTCGCGATGCTCTCCGGGCTGTTCGGCGCGAGGCGGCGACCCTCATCGAGCAGCACGTCGAGCTCGGGGTTTCCATACGCGGTGAAGTTGCTGCCACCGTTGCTGTGGAACAGCTCGTACATCGCGTAGTTGGGGTCGACGTTGCCGCTCCAGCCGATCAGGTACAGGTCGTAATCGGTCGAGCCGAGCAGGCGATCGATGAAGGCACCGAATTCCTCGACGATGACTTCGATCTCCACCCCGATTTGGGCGGCTTCGAACTGCAGCACCTCCGCCATTTGCGGACGGATGGGGTTCTCGTTCGTGTGCAGGCGCAGCGACAGGTTCTCGATGCCCGCCTCGGCCAGCAGTTCGGCCGCACGCTCGGGATCGTAGGGGTACGTGGGCGCGTCGGGGTTGAAGAATGCCGCATCGGGCGAGATGGGGCCCGTACCGACCGTGCCGACGCCATCGAGGATGCGCTCCACGATCGCTTCGCGAGGCAGCAGGTGGCTGATCGCCTGACGGACACGCACGTCACCCAACGCAGGGTGCTCGGTGTTCATCGCCACGTACTGGTGACCCAGCCCGTTCACACGCTGCACGACGATGTCGTCATCCGCCTCGAGCGCATCGAGTTCACTGCGGACCGGCTGGCCGTAGTAGAGGTCGAGCTCGCCCACTTCGAGGGCGATGAGGCGCGTCGCATCCTCGATGATGGGACGGAACTCCACGCGCTCGACCTTCGGCGCGCCACCCCAGTACTCGGCGTTGGCGAGGAGCACCATGCGGTCGTCACGCGACCAGGAGTCGAAGATGAACGGGCCGGTTCCGACGGGGTTGCTGCCGAAATCCTCGTTCTCACCCAAGTCGGCGGGCACGATGTGCAGACGCGCGATCGAGTTCAGGATGAAGCTGTTGTCACCCGACAGGTCGAAACGCACGGTGTACGGGTCGAGGATCACGACCTCCTCGATGTCCTCGTACAGGGCCGGGTTCGCCGCCGGGTTGTCCGGGTTCAGCATCCAGTCGAACGTGTACTTCACGTCCTCGGCGGTGAAGGTCCGGCCGTGGTGGAACGACACGCCTTCACGGAGGTCGAAGGTGATGCTGCTGCCGTCCGCGGCGTACTCCCAGCTCGTGGCGAGGCGCGGCTTGTACGACAGGTCGGTATCGAACACGAGCAGCGGTTCCATGATCGCGTACATGCGCTGGTAGCTGTACACGTCGTAGGTGATGCGCGGGTCGAGGTCGGACGCTTCGGCAACCGTGCCGATCACGAGCGTCTTGCCGTCCTGCGCGAACGACGTGCCGAGCAGCACGGCGAGGAGCAGGGTGACGAGGGGGGCGGCGAACTTCTTCACGGGTGAACCTCCTAGAACGAGTGGTGCGGGATGACGAGGGGCGGATGAAGGTAACGGAACGCAGGCTGCGTCACGCCACTAGACGAGAGGCATCGATTCGGGAGGGTGACTGAGAATCTCGTGACCCTCCTCGGTGACGAGGACGTCCTGTTCGTGACCGACGGGCGGGCCATCGACCCCGGTGCGGCCGTGCACGACCGGTTCGACGGTGTACACCTCGCCCGCGCGGATGGCGGGCTTGCCGCGGTCGCCGTAGCGTTCGTTGAGGGGCGCGAGCGTCGTGCCGCCATCGTGCACGGCGCGGCCAATCTGGTGACCGAGCGCGTGCGTGTAGGCGGGAATGCCGTTCGCTTCGAGGTGCTCACGCGCGATCGCGTCGAGCTCCCAGCCGGCCACGCCCGGTTCCATGGCGGCGATCGCCTTCATCATCGCGTCGCTGCCCGTCTGGAAGCGGTGCTGAATGTCGGGGGGTGGCGCGGTTTCCCCTTCGCGGCGGACGTACCAGGAGCGTTGAATGTCGCTCGTGTAGCCGTCGACGAACACCCCCATGTCCACGACGACCGTGTCGCCGGGCGTGAGTGGCGCGTCGCTGGCTGGACGGTGACCCATGCCGACGTGGCCGACCATGACGTTCGCGCCGTCCCCGAAGGAGTGCGTCACGCCGTAGTGGCGGTGGCGTTCCTTGACGAAGGCGGCGACCTCACGCTCGGTCTTGCCGGGTTGCATGAACGCACCCACCTCGTCGAGCACGGTTTCGGTGATGCGGATCGCTTCCCGCAGGCGCCGCAACTCCTCGGGCGTCTTGAGGGCGCGCAGGTCGGCGAGCGCGCTGGGGGCGGGCCGGAGGCGCGCGTCGAACGGTTCGATGGGGAAGAGGCGCCCGAGCTTGTGGAGCATGCCGACGCTGAGCCCGTCGGCGAGGGGGTCGCCCTGCGAGACGTTCAAGGCCAGCGTCTTGGGCGCCACCTTCTCGAGCAGGTCTTGCAGGGGCTGCATGAACCCGCCGGTGCCGTAGCTGACGACGTCGAACACGCCGGTGTGCTCGAACGGGCCCGTGTCGTAATCGGCGACGATGGCGGTCTTGCGCCCGTCCTTGGTGAAGAGGAAGGCGGCTTCGCCCACCATGCCGCCACCGGTGAGCAGGTGCACGGCGGGGTCACTGTCCTCGCGCGTGAGGACGAGCCATGCGTCCGCTTCGAGGTTGGGGAGGAAGCCGTCGAGTTGCGCGTGCTTCTCGCGGACGAGTTCGACGTCGCGTGGATTCATGAAAGGTACGCTCCTCGCGCAAAAAGTTGCGTGAGTATAGTGGCGCCCCCACGCACCCGTCAAGATATTGAACATAGTTCAATGGCGTGGGGGTTGGGGTACCCTTCCCCATGCCCAGAACCACCCCCAAGCACACCCGCATCCCCGCCGAAGACGCCTTCTTCGGCTACTACCCCGGCACCGTCGCCGTCGTCACCAGCCACCACGACGGCGCCCGCAACGTCATGAGCGCCGGCTGGCACACCGCGCTCTCCGCCGACCCACCCCTCTACGGCGTCGCCATCGCACCCGAACGCCACAGCCACGGCCTCATCACCGCCAGCGGCACCTTCGCCGTCCACTTCCTTCCCCACCACCGCGCCGACGCCATCGCCAGTGCTGGCCTCCTCACCGGCAGGGACGTCGCCGACAAACTCCACGCCGCGAAGCTCGACTGGATCGAAGGCGACCACGGACTCCCCATCCTCCACGACGCCTACCTCGCCTACGTCTGCCGCCTCGAGACGCGCGTCCCCACCGGCGATCACGAATTCCTCATCGGCCACGTCGAAACCCTGCACGTCGACGAGGCCGCCTACGATGCGCGCGTCCTCGACCCCAGCCACACCCACGCCGCCATCTACTACGGACGCTCCCGCTACGAAGCGCTCGGGTACGGCCCCATCACCACCGTCGACCCCGACGCCGTCCGCCATGAACCCGAGGAGGACGCCTCGTGAACCGCACGACCCGCACCTTCCGCGCCGTCCTGCCCCTCCGAGAAGCCACCCGCATCGAGAACGACTGGCTGCAACGTCGCCTCACCACGATCCTTCCAGAAATCATGCGCCGCGAAGGTATCGACCTGTGGATCGTCACCACCCGCGAGTACGCCGAGGATCCCGTCGTCATGAGTCTCCTCCCCGCCCCCATGCTCTCCGCGCGGCGCCGCACCGTCCTCGTCTTCCACGCCCCCGAGCAGGGACCGTTCGAAGCGCTTGCCATCGCCAACGCCGGGATCGGCCTCGACGGCTTCTACACCCCCGCCTGGAACAAGACGCAAACCGAACTCGCCAGCGAAACGCAGGCCGAAGCATTGCGCCGCATCGTCGCTGAACGCAACCCCTCTCGCATCGGCATCGACGTCAGTGACACCTTCGCCTTCGCCGACGGTCTCACCACCCGCGACCACGCCTGGCTCGAGGACGCCCTCGGGCCCGACCTGTTCGCCCGCACCGTCAGCGCCGAAGGCGTCGTCGTTGGTTGGCTCGAACGCCGCCTTCCCGAGGAGATCGCCTCCGCCGACGCCAGCAACGCCCTCGCGCACGACCTGATCGCCGAGGCGTTCTCGCGCCACGTCATCCAACCCGGCGTGACCCGCGCGACCGACGTCGCCTGGTGGCTCCGCGAACGCACCCGCGAGCTCGGCCTCACCTGCTGGTTCCAACCCTCCGTCTCCATCCAGCGACGCGGTGAGCAGGTCGGCCCCATGGGCGCCACGCCCGACGCCACCATCCAACCCGGCGACCTGCTGCACTGCGACTTCGGCCTACACGAACTCGGCCTGGCGACCGACACGCAACGCAACGCCTACGTCCCGCACCTGCACGAGGACGCTCCCACCCCCGGCATGCGCGACGCCATGCGGATCGCCACCCGCCAGCAGGACCTCCTCGCCGCTGCCATGGTGGCCGGCCGCACCGGCAACGAGATCCTTCACGCCGCCCGCGCCGCCATGGACGCAGAAGGCATCGACGGCCGCATCTACAGTCACCCCATCGGCTACCACGGGCACGGCGCCGGACCGATGATCGGCCGCTACGACAATCAGGAGGGCCTCCCCGGCACGGGCGACGCGGTCCTCCATGACGACACGCTGTTCAGCTTCGAAATGTTGATTCGCCACCCCCTCCCCGAGTGGGACGACCAACCGATCTACCTCGCCACCGAGCAGATCATTGCCTTCACCGGCGGCGCCGTCCACTTCCTCGGTGGCGGTCGTCAAACCGAGTTCCACCTCGTGCGCTGACGCGTCACGCCTCGCGAACCGACGCGTCCACCTCGATCTCGACCTTCACGTCCTCCCCAATCAGGCCGGCGACCACCAACGTGTTCGCCGGCAGGGCATGCCCGAGGCGCGCGCCATGCGCATCCGACACGGCCGCGACGTCCGCCTCGTCCGCAATGAAGATGCGGCTGCGCGTCACGTCGGAAAGGCGCGCGCCCAAGCTGCGCAGGGTCCCCTCGATCTTGTCGAGCACGAAATGCGTTTGCGACTCCGCGCTTGCGCCTCCCACCAACCGAGTGCCGTGATGCGCCGTCGTGCCCGACACGCGCACCTCCCGCCCATCGCGACGCGCCCGCGCGTAGCCCGCGCGCGCCTCCCATTCCGTCCCCGTCCGCACGCGCGCCACGCCATCGGCACCCGTTTCCACCGGGTACGGCGCCGGCATGGCGTCGAGGTGGTGACTCAAATCGCCTGACGCGGTCAGGAACGGCGGTTTGCGGTACTCGTCCCCGCAATCGCCCGGCACGGGCGAGAGGGCGTCCACCGCCGATTGCAGGGTCGCCCGGTCCTCCGCGTCGAGCGTGAAGGAGAACAGGCGCGCCGTATCCGCCACGTGCTCCGACGCCCCGAGCCGCGCGCCGATGATCACGCCCGCCACGCCCGGCGTATCGAGAATGAAGCGGGTGGCCACGTTAGCGACCGACACGTCATGCCGGTCCGCCACCCGCCGCGCCGCGCGCAGCACCGCCTGGTAGGCCTCCCAGCCCCCCACCTGCTCGATGAAGCGCCGGTACTTGTTCAGCGACCAGGGGGTCGCCTCGTCGTCCCACGTCGGTTCCGCCTGCCCAAGCCAACGGTCGGTCAGCAAGCCACCCGCCAGCGTGCCGTAGGCGAGCACGTGCACGCCCCGCTCCAACGCCAGGTCGGTCAAGCCATGCGCCGCCCGCCGGTCGAGCAGCGAGAAGCTCACCTGGTTCGTCACCAGCGGCAAGCCATCGTCGAGCCCGAGTCGCCAGTGCGCCGTATCGAAGTTCGTGAGTCCCAACGCGCCGATGCGCCCCTCGCGCTGCACGTCGTGCAGGTGGTGCAGCGCATCGAGCCAAGCGGGATCGTCGTACGTCCAGGTGTGGAACTGCAGCAGGTCGATGCGTTCGGTCTCGAGCCTCCGGGCGGCCAAGGCCACGGCGTCGTCGACGTCCGCACGCGACACGGGTCCCGGTTTCGGCACCCACTTCGTGAGCGCCTCGATCGGCGCGTCCGGCTGCCGCGTGGAGCGGTACCGCCCGCTGATCAGTTCCGCCGACCCGTAGTGATCGGCCATGTCGAACGTCGTGAACCCGGCCGCGACGTAGTGCGCCATGGCGTTCGCGCCGACCTCCGGATCGACCGTCGACCCGTCGCGCTCCATGTCGGCGATTTGCCACAGGCCGGTCAGAACACGCGAAATCTCCAGGTCGGCCGTCAGGCGCACGCGTGGCACGGGTTGAGAGGATGCAGGGGTCGTCATGCCGGCGAGTGTACCCACCCCGCGCGAAGCGTCGCATCGTGCCCCGCGCTGCCGGGGCGCGCGCCGTCCATGGGTACGCTCCCCACCATGCAACGCAGCATGGAGCTTGGCGTCTACAGTTTCGGTGATACCGCCACCGATCCCACCACTGGGCGACCGGTCTCGAGTGCGCAGGCCATGCGCAACCTTCTCGACGCCATTCGCCTCGCCGACGAGGTCGGCCTCGACGTGTTCGGCATTGGCGAGCATCACACCGAGGAGATGCCAGCGAGTGCGGCCGCCACGATCCTCGCGGCTGCCGCGCCCATCACGGAGCGCATCAAACTCATCAGCAGCGTCACCATCCTCAGCACCGACGATCCGGTGCGCGTCTACCAGCAGTTCGCGACGCTCGACGCGCTCAGCCACGGCCGCGCCGAAATCACGGCCGGTCGCGGTTCCTCCACCGAGAGTTTCCCCCTCTTCGGCCATTCGCTCGACGACTACGACCGCCTGTTCGCCGAGAAGCTCGACCTGCTCCTCGCCATCGACCGCGGCGATCCCGTCACCTGGCGCGGGACGGTGCGCGCACCCCTCGACGAGGCGGTCGTCGTGCCGCGTCCCGACGCGGGCCACCTCCCCATTTGGCTGGCCACCGGCGGGAACCCCGGCAGTTCGGTGCGCGCCGGCATGCTCGGCCTTCCCGTCGCGTACGGCATCATCGGGGGCCAGGCGGCCCGCTTCGCTTCCCTCGCCGACGCCTACCGCCAAGCGGCTGCCGAGGCGAACGTGCCGGGCGACCGCATCCGAGTCGGGGTCGCCACCCCCGGTTTCGTCGGGGAGGAGGCCGACGCGGCACGCGACGACTGGTGGCCCGCCTGGAGCAACGTCATGCGCGACATTGGGCGGCGTCGTGGCTTCGCGCCCATGCCGCGCAGCGTCTACGACCGCGATGCATCGTTCGGTGGGGCCTTGTTCGTCGGCGATCCCGACGAGGTGGCCGAGCGCATCGTCGCGCTCGCGCGCGCCATGGGTCACGACCGGCACCTCATCCAGATGGACGTGGGGCACCTGCCGCAGGAGGTGTTCCTCGCCTCGATCGAGCGTCTCGGGCGCGAGGTCAAGCCACGCGTCGATGCGCTCCTCGCCACCGGTTGACTCCCGCCCATCCCACCCAACCCAGCGAGCGCGATACCTTTCATTTCCCATGAAAGTTCTGGCGCACTCTGCTACGGTACGAATGTGCAACGACGAACGGGTGCCTCACCGCGCGACGTCATCCTCGCCGCCACCGTCAGCCTGCTCGACGAGGGCGGCGAGTCCGCGGCCAAACTCGCGCAGGTCGCCGAGCGCGCCCACGTCAACACCCGCACCGTCCAGCGTCACGTCGGGGGCATCAAGGACGCCATTCACGCTGCCCACCTCCATCGCTTCGCCGCCTCCGCCCCCGCCACCGGAACACAACTCGCAGACGCCCTGCGCGAAGCCGACGATGCAGGCGCGGTCCGCTATGCCATCGACGAGACGCTCCAACTTGCCCTCTCGCCACGCGGCGTCACCATGCGCATGCAACGCGCACACGTGCTCTCCCTCTCCCGAAACCGACCCGACCTGGCGCGTCACGTCGCCAGCGCCAGCCAACGCGAACGCGAAGACCTCGAGGATGCCATCCGCGAAGCCCAACGCGGCAAGCGACTCCCCACCAAGATCGATCCCGTCAGCACCGCAATCCTTACCCGCGCCACCCTGTTCGGCCTCCTGCAACGCGACCTCACGCCGCCCCTCGCCGACGAGGCCGCGGCCACGACCGTGCTCCGCCGAGCGTTTCACCACCTGCTGCTCGGGCGCGAGCCCGAAGGCGCCTTCGACGCACCGCACGCCCCCCACAATGCCGCCTGGCGCGCCGAACCCTATGAGCCCCCCAGCGACCCGGTCGCGACGATAGCTTCTGCATATTTCTACACCTGAACAGCATCGAAGCAAGATGCGCGTCCGCAACACCTTCCTGGTCTGGGAGAGCTATGAAGATGGCCTGTGCGTCCCGCGCCGGCGCT
>CAJXWR010000074.1 GCA_913062675.1 uncultured Trueperaceae bacterium | reverse complement strand
GGTTCGGGCTCGGGTTGCGGCTCGGGCTCGGGCGCCGGCGCTTCGACGACCACGTCCACCGCAGCCCGCATGCTGGCATCGAACACGCTCGTCACCGTCACGGCAACCGGACCGCCCGCCGCCACGGCGCGCACGGTCGCCGACTGGTCGTCGGTCGCCTCGAGCGACACGACGTTCTCGTCACTGAGCGACCACGTCACGGAGGGATCGGCTCCCTCCTCCGCAGTGACGGTAGCTTCGAGCGTCAGGGCGTCCCCCACCTGCAACGTCCGAGTCGCATCACCATCGATGATGACGCTCGACACGGTGGGCGTCGCGGTCTCCGTGGGCTCGGGCGACGCCCCCAGCTCGCTGCAACCGACGACGAGTGACGTTACGAAGAGAAGGGCGAATAGGGCACGAATCGGTTGCACGGCGCGGTTGAAAGCGTGGTTTCGTGTGCATTTCGTTGTATGAGGCCGATCCGCAGTGTTTGTCATAGACATCACCGTAGAGATGCATATTTTGGGAGGGACGCTCAGGCGTCACACCGACCCCCCAACGCGAAATCCGTACATGCCCCCGGCACCTTCACGCCCTACCCTGAACTCCCCGTCGACCTGCACACACCCAACGGGTCGACCCACCGAACGAGGAGGAACCCCCCGTGTGCGGCATTGCCGGCCTCTACACCCCCCCACACGAACGCGCCAACCCGCACGAACTCCTCGCCATGGCAGGCGAACTCACGCACCGCGGACCCGACGGTGTCGGCCTCTACCTCGACGACCGCTTCGGCATGACCGCCACCCGCCTGGCCATCGTCGACCTCGACGGCGGCACGCCCCCCATCGCGAACGAAACGCGCCGCTACTGGGTGATGCAGAACGGCGAGATCTACGACCACGTCGAACGTCGCGCCGAACTCGCCGCCCTGGGTCACACCTTCACCACGCAGTCCGACACCGAGGTGATCGTGCACGCCTACGAACAGTGGGGTGACGGATTCCTCGATCACCTCAACGGTGACTTCGCGCTGGCCCTCTGGGACCGCGAGACCCGCGAACTCCTGCTCGCCCGCGACCGGTTCGGCGTTCGCCCCCTCTTCCTCGCCCAGCAGAACGGCGTCACCCGCTTCGCCAGCGAACCCGCCGCCCTCCTGCGCCACGCCCACGCCAACCGCGCACTCGACCCCACCGCGCTCGTCGACACGTTCACGCTCTGGGCGCCCCAACGCGGCTCGAGCGCCTACGCCGGCATCGAAGAAATTCCACCGGCCACGCTGCAACGCATCGGACCGGGCGGCGTGCAGGCGCCCCGGACCTGGTGGACGCTCGACTTTGGTCCTCGAGAGGGCCGGACCACGGCTCGCGCCGATGCCCTCGCCGAGGAGCTTCTCCACCTCCTCGACGACGCCACCCGCATCCGCCTGCGCGCCGACGTGCCGGTGGGCGTGTACTTGAGTGGCGGCCTCGACTCCTCCACCACCTCCGCCCTCGCGCAACGCCACGCCTCGCAACCCCTCCGCGCATTCGGCGTCGGTTTCGACGACGCCCGCTTCGACGAGACCCGTCACCAGGACGCCATGGCCACCGCCATCGGCGTGGACCTGACGCGCGTCACCATGCACGACGGTGACGTCGCCGAGCGTTTCCCCGAGGTCGTCGAGCGTGCCGCCATGCCCCTCCTACGAACCGCACCCGCCCCCATGTGGCACCTTGCACGACTCGCGCACGACCACGGCCGCAACGTCGTCCTCACCGGCGAGGGCGCCGACGAGCTCCTCGGCGGGTACGGCATCTTCCAGGAAGCCATGGTGCGCCGCTTCTGGGCTCGCCAACCCGACTCGCGCCTCCGCCCCGCACTGCTCACCCGCATCTACCCGTACCTCGCCCGCGACCTCGCGAGTTCCGGCGGGTTCCTCCTCGCCTTCTTCGCGCAAGGACTCAGTGAGCCAGACGACCCTCTCTTCGGGCACCGTCCCCGCATCGCGTCGACCCGCCCCAACCTCCGCTTCCTCCACCCCGACGTGCGGGAAGCCGCCGGCGTTCACGGCACCCCCGAACAGCGCCTCCTCGCAAGGCTGCCCCGAGACTTCGAACGCTTCGGCCCCCTCGGGCAGGTGCAATGGACCGAGATCGACACCTTCCTCACCACCTACCTGCTCCACGCACAGGGCGACCGGATGCTCATGGCCCACGGCGTGGAGGGACGCTTCCCCTTCCTCGACGTCCGCCTCGCCGAGTTCGCCGCCAACCTGCCCGAACGCGCCCGACTCGCCGACCTGCACGAAAAGGCACTCCTCCGCAAGGCGGTGGCAGGCCTCCTTCCCCGCGACGTCGCCCAGCGCCCCAAGCGCCCCTACCGCGCACCCATCCTCCGACCCTTCTTCGGTCCCGGCGCGCCCGACTGGGTCGAAGACCTTCTCGACCCGTACACCCTCCGTGATGCAGGCCTGTTCGACGTCGATCGCGTCACGCAACTCGCCACGAAATGCCGCAACCAGGCTGAGAACGGCGTCAGCGAACGCGACGAAATGGCGCTCGTCGGCGCTCTCTCCACCATGCTGCTGCACGAACGAACCATCCGCAAACCCAACCCCGCCGCCCCCGCCGAAGCGACCCGCGTCGTCATCGGCGACCGCGTGACGCGGGACGCAACCCCTACCCGGCAAGGGAGTCTCACGTGACCCAACCCCACCCCAACCCCACGCCACCTCACGCGCCGCACGTGCCGCGCGTACCACGCCTCCTGCACGACGCCCTCCTCGTCGCCGCCGAGCAAGACCCAAGCGGTGAAGCCCTCGTCGATCCGCACGAACGCGTCGACTACGAGACGTTCCTCGCGCGTGCACTGCACGTCGCTCAGGCGCTTCAGGCGCGCGGCGTGCGGCGTGGGGACCGTGTTGCCCTCCTCGCCGGCAACGCCGCAAGCACCGTCATCAGCCTGTACGGAATCCTCCTCGCCGGCGCGGTCCTCGTCCTCCTCCACCCCCACACGCGCCCCGACAAACTCCGCTTCACGCTCCGCGATTGCGGCGCCCGCGCCGTCCTCACCGACCCGCGCGGCGCGACGCTCCTCTCCCCCCTTCGCAGCGACCTGCCCGACCTGCACACGGTCCTCACCCTCACCCCACCCGACGCCACGCGCTCCAGCCTGGACGCCCCCCTACCCGGCGACGCGATTGCGCTCGACGACGCCGCCAGCGACGCGCCCAGTCGCGCCAACGGCAGTCCCATCCCCCTTGATCTAGGTGCGCTCATCTACACCTCCGGCAGCACCGGAACCCCCAAGGGCGTGATGCTCACCCACCAAGCCATGACCTTCACGCAAGGCAGCCTCACGGAGTATCTCCGTCTCGACGGAGACGACCGCATCCTCAGCGCCCTCCCCCTCGCCTTCGACTACGGGCTGTACCAGGCGTTCATGGCCACCCACCTCGGCGGCACCCTCATCCTCGAACCCTCCTTCGGGTTCCCCGCCCACCTCGTCGACCGCATGCGTGAGGAGAACGCCACCGTCCTCCCCGGTGTCCCCACCAGCTTCGCTTCACTCCTGTCGCTGCACCGAAGTGCACCCTTCACGCTCCCCACCGTGCGGCGGCTCACCAACACCGCCGCGCACCTCCCCGACGCGCACGTCACGCGCCTCCACGAGGTCTTCCCAAGCGCGCTGATCTACCGCATGTACGGCCTCACCGAATGCAAACGGGTCGCCTACCTCGAACCCGAACTCGCGCTCAGCAAGGCCAACTCGGTCGGCAAGGCCATTCCAGGCACGGAAACGTTCGTGCTCGACGAGAACGGACACCCCACGCCCCCCGGAACGCCCGGCATCCTGCACGTCCGCGGTCCCCACGTGATGCTCGGGTACTGGAACCGACCCGAGGAAACCGCGCGCATGCTCGTCCCAGGCCTCCACCCCGGCGAGCGGATGCTCAACACGCAGGACGTGTTCACCACCGATGAGGACGGGTACCTGTACTTCGTCGGGCGAACCGACGACATCATCAAACGCGGCGGAGAGAAGATCGCCCCCCGCGAAGTCGAGAACGCACTGCACGCAATCCCCGGTGTGCGGGAAGCGGCCGTCGTCGGGATTCCCGATCCGCTCCTCGGTGAGGCCGTCCGCGCGTACCTCACGCTCGACGGGAACGCCGACCTCACGCCCCGCACGATCAAGCGACACCTCACCGCCTCCCTCGAACCCGACCGCATTCCACGCGACGTGATCATCGTCGACGACCTCCCCCGCACCGACACCGGCAAGGTGCGCAAACGCGACCTGCGGGATGCCGCTCGACACGACACGACTCCCGAACCCGTCACCCCTCCCACCCGCCCCAGCGCGGCGGTGCCCCCCATGGGCGGAAAGGATGCCTGATGCACGCAACCATCGAACGCGACGTCCGCACGTTCCTCGACGAGAACTTCATGCTCGACGCCGATCCAACTGCCCTGTCGAACGACGCCTCCCTCACGAGGCACGGCGTGCTCGACTCGATGGGCGTCCTCGAACTCATCGCGTACCTCGAGCAGCGATTCGACATCACCATTCCCGACGAGGACACGCTCCCGGAGAATCTCGACTCCATCGCACGCATCGTGCAGTACGTCGCGCAGCGCAGCAACGGGCAGGCTTCATGAACCGGCCCGCACGCCACGGCGATGCCCGCGACGGAGTCCACCTCCCCCACCCCGCCGAGGAGGTCGACCGCATCACACGGCACTTGCGAAACGCCGCCAAGCAGCACAAGCGACGCGGGTTCGTCGTCGCCCTGTCCGGCGGGATTGACAGCAGCGTCGTCGCTGCCCTCGTCAGCAACGCGGTCGGACCCGAGCGCGTGCTCGCGGTGCTCATGCCCGAGATCGACTCGGCAAGCGACACCGTCCCCCTCGCCGAGCGCGTAGCACGCCACCTCGAACTGCCGGCCGTCCTCGAGGACGTCACGCCCCTCCTCGCCACCGCCGGTTGCTACGCACGCCGCGACGAGGCGATCCGCAGCGCCATTCCCGATTACGGGGAGGGCTGGGCGGCGAAACTCGTGCTGCCCGACCCCACCCGCAGCGACACGTACGCCCTCAGTTCGCTCGTGGCGCGCGACCCGGCCGGGCGGGAGCACCGGGTCCGCCTCGACCCCGACGCGTACCGGCAGGTCGTGGCCGCCACGTCCTTCAAGCAGCGCGTGCGCGCCATGCTGTCGTACTTCCATGCCGACCGGATGCACTACCTGGTGGCCGGCACGCCCAACCGCCTGGAGTACGAACTCGGCTTCTTCGTCAAGAACGGTGATGGCGCCGCCGACGTGAAACCCATCGCGCACCTGTTCAAGACGCAGGTGTACGACCTGGCTGCGCACCTCGGGCTTCCGAGCGACGTGCGCTCGCGCGTCCCGACGACCGACACGTACGCCCTCCCGCAGCGGCAGGACGAGTTCTACTTCCCCCTCCCGCACGAGGGCATGGACCTGTGCCTCCACGCCCTGGACGAGGGCCTCCCCGCGAGCGCGTTGTGTGACGTGCTGGGTCTCGAGGAGCGCCAGGTGCAACGCGTGTTCGACGACATCGAGGCGAAACGTCGGGTGGCGGCGTACCTGCATGCAACCCCGACGTTGCTGTCCCCCGTCCCCCCTCGAACCGAGCAGGACGAGGCGGTCCTCGACCTGGCGGCGTCGTGAACGTTCGCGCCCTTCGCGAAGAGGACGTCGCGCACGTCGCTGCGTTGTGGCGCTACTGGTTTCACGACAAGGTTCGGGGCCCAGCGCCTCACCTGGAGACGTGGGTTCGTCGCGTGTACCTCGAGCACCCCACGCGCGACGAAGCGGTCGCGCCGCTCGTGGCGCTCGACGATGCGGGCAACCTGCTGGCCTTCCTCGGGACGACCGTGACCCCCCTCCGCTTGAACGGGCACGTCGGTCGCGCGGCGGGCATCTTCCCCCCCGTCATCGATCCGGAGCGGGCGAGCACCAGCCTTGCCGGGTTGCTGCTGCGGCGTTTCCTCGCCGGTCCGCAGGACGTGACGTTCAGTGACGGGGGACACCCCAAGTTCGAGCGGGTGTGGACCTCGCTTGGGGGACGGGTGGATCCGCTCACGTCCCTGCGGTGGGTGAAACCGTTGCGGCCCGCTGCGCTCGCCCTGCCGCGCGTCACCTCGAGTCCGCTGGTTCGGCGTGCGCTCGAGCCTGCCGCCCGGCTCGTCGATGGTGGCGTGCGGCGGGTTGCCCCCGGTCGTTTCACGGCGAGGCGGGTACGCCTCGACGGTGGACGCTCGGAGGTAGACCTTCCCGGCGTCCGCGTGTTCGAGGCCGACGCGGCCGCCTGGAACGCGGCGGCCACGAGCCTGCGGGGGAACGCGTTCGCAGCCCCCCGCTACGACGATGCCCACTTGGCGTGGCAGTTCGGCGCCCTCTCGCAGGTCGAAGGCATGCACCCCCTTCACGTCGCCACGGTGCACGATGCCCGGGGCGGCACGGTGGGCGCGTGGGTCGCCTCCCTTCCCAAGGGCGGTGCGGCGCGCGTCTTCGCGTTGGATGCGCACCCGCGCTTCGCGTCGAGCGTGTTTCACGCACTGCTCGCGCAGGCGGACGAGGCGGGGAGCGCGTGGGTGATGGGCCGGGTGGGGGCCCCCTTCCGGCGCGCCATGACGGATGCGCAGTGCCTCCTGCACGGTGGTGGGTCGCTGCGCATGTGGCACGCGCGCGATGCGGCGATCGTGGATGCAGCCCTGCTTGGCCGGGTTGCCCTCAGTCGCCTCGATGGGGAGGCCTGGTACTGGTGGGCCATCGCGAACGGCGAGGTTCACGCGCAAGGGGCCCGCGCGTGACGGGGTGGCGGACGGCTGGGCGGACGGCTGGGCGCCGGCTCGCGTGCGTCGCACGGGGCGCCATGGAGCGGTACCGCGGTTCGACGGCCCTGGGACGCACGGTCCGCCGGATGGCCATCGATACCCTCGTCATCCTCATGGCGACGGGACTTGCCGTGACCCTAACGAGCTCGCTGCTCGAACCGGCTGCCGTGGCGGCGCTTTGGCTCTTGGCGGGAAGCGCGCTACAACTTGGCTTCCTCGTGACCACCGGCGTGCATCGCGCGTCGTTTCACGCTACGTCGTTCGGGGACGTGCGCCGACTCACCCTGATCGTCATGGGGGGCACGACGGCGGCGACCCTCCTCGCCGTGGCCGCACGCACCGGCCCGTACGGCGCAGCGGCTCCTTCGCCGCTGGGTGTCGAGACGGTGTTCCTCCCGCTGAACGGAACCCTCACCCTGTTGGGCCTGCTTACGGTGCGGGGCGTGATGCGCACGCTGCACGAGCGGTACCGGCACCTCGACGTGGAGCGGCGACCGGGACGGCGGGTGCTCGTGGCGGGTGCGGGAGAGGCGGGCACGCTCCTCGTCCGAACGATGCAGCGGCACCCCGAGGCGGGTCGCATGCCCGTCGGCTTCGTGGATGACGATGCGGTGAAGCTCGGGAGTCGCCTTGCGGGCGTGGAGGTGCTCGGGTCGCTCGACGCGATTCCCGAGATCGTGGCGCGTGAAGGGGTGGACGAGGTGGTCATCGCCCTGCCGTCGGCCGATGGGCAGGCGGTGCGCCGCGTCGTCGATGCCGTACGGCGGGCGGATGCGAGCGTTGCGCGGCGGATCATTCCGCCGTTGCACGAGCTCGTGTCGGGGAAGGCGTCGATCGACCGGGTGCGGGACGTGGACATCGACGACCTGTTGCGAAGGCCGCCCGTCGTGCTCGACGAGGATCGGATTCGCGAACACCTGCGGGGCCGCCGGGTGCTCGTGACGGGTGCGGGAGGTTCGATCGGTTCGGAACTCGTGCAGCACATCTGCCGGTTCGCGCCGGGCGAGGTCCTGCTGTTCGGGCGGGGGGAGAACAGCATCTTCCAGCTCGAACGGCAACTCGACCGGCGTTGGCCGGAGGTTCGCACCCGCAGCGTGATTGGTGCGGTGCAACACGCGAAACGTCTCGACCG
Source organism: uncultured Trueperaceae bacterium (assembly GCA_913062675.1). Taxonomy (GTDB): domain Bacteria; phylum Deinococcota; class Deinococci; order Deinococcales; family Trueperaceae; genus SLSQ01. The sequence goes on along the minus strand of CAJXWR010000074.1, from coordinate 3,031 downwards.
CGTGATGGAGGCGTTCCAGCCGGACGTGGTGTTCCACGCTGCAGCGCACAAGCACGTACCCCTCATGGAGGCGAATCCGGAGGAGGCGGTGTTCAACAACGTGCTGGGTTCGCGGAACCTCCTGCGCGCCGCCTTGCGGGTGGGGGTGCGCACGTTCGTGAACGTGTCGACCGACAAGGCCGTCGCCCCCACGTCGGTGATGGGCGCGTCGAAACGGTTGGTGGAGCAGTTGGTGCTCGACGCTGCATCGCGCGCGGGCGAGGCGGACGTGTTCGCGTCGGTCCGGTTCGGGAACGTACTCGGGAGTCGGGGGAGCGTCGTACCGACCTTCCGGAGTCAAATCGCGGCGGGGGGTCCCGTGACGGTGACGCACCCCGACATGGTGCGGTACTTCATGACGATTCCGGAGGCGGCGCAACTCGTGTTGCAGGCTGCGGCGACGGGGCGCAACGGGTCGACGTACGTGTTGGACATGGGGGAACCGGTGCGCGTGGTGGACCTGGCCCGCGATTTGATTCGCTTGTCGGGACTGGAGCCGGACGTGGACGTGGAGATTGCATTCCTGGGTTCGCGTCCGGGGGAGAAGTTGCGCGAGGAGCTCGCGGACGAGGGGACGCTGCAGGTGGCGACGCGGCACGAGAAGATCTTCGTGACGGACCTCCCTGCGCCCGACCGGGGTGACCTGGCCTGGCGGGTGGATGCGCTCGAGGATGCGGCGTTGCGGAGCGACGGGCGGGAGATCCGCCGGTTGCTCGGGTTGCCTGTGGAGAGCGTCGCGTCAGCGGGTGGGGTGCAGGTCGAGGATCAGGAGTTCGGGCGGGCAGTTCCAGCGTAGCGGGAGGTAAGTAACGCCGAGACCGCGCGACACGTAGGCGCGGGTGGGGTTGGCGATCCAGCCGGCGAGGAAGCGGCGGCCGTGGATGGAGGAGGTGAAGGGGGGACCGAGGAGGGGGAGGACGACCTGCCCGCCATGCGTGTGGCCAGCGAGGGTGAGGTCGACGGGGTGCCGCGCGATGGTGGGCAGCAGGTCGGGATTGTGCGCGAGGAGGAGCGTCGTGACGCCCGCGGGTGCGTCCCGCAGGGCTGCGGGGAGGTTGGGCGTGCCGTTGACGAGGTCGTCGACGCCGGCGAGGTAGAGGTCGGGACGGAGCGCCAATCCGTGGTTGTCGAGCACGTGAATACCGATGTGGGCGAGGTCTTGACCGAAGCGCCTGAGGGCGGGCGTGGGGAGGGCGGCGTGATCGTGGTTGCCCCACACGGCGTACGTCCCGAGCGGGGCGTGGAGGGCGGCGAGGACGTCGAGGAGTTCGGGCAGGTCGGCCTGCGTGGCGTGCCGGTCGATGAGGTCGCCACCGAGCAGGATCAGGTCGGGTTGGGGGGTGAGGGCGTCCTCGACCCAGCTTGCGACGTCCGGCGCGTGAATCCAGGGTCCGTAGTGCAGGTCGGTGAGGAAGGCGATGCGGAGGGGCGCCTGGAGCGTGGGGAGGGGGAGGGCGTCGTGGTGCGTGACGGGGTGGTGGGCTTGTTGGAGGCCGCTGCCCATCGCGCCGCTCGCCAGGCCGGTGGCGGTGAGGGCGAGGCCGGCGGCGAGGAAGCGTCGGCGGGACAGGCGTGACGGGTCACGGGGGTGCGCCATGGGGTCACGCCATGGCGGTGCGCCGGGTTGCATGGCGGGGTTCGCGGGGTGCGAACGGTCGCCAGGGGCCGCGGCGGCTGAGGGTGAGTCCGATCGTGTGGGCGTGTTGCTCGGTGAGGAGGTCGAGGCTGCGCAGGAGGTCGGCGCGGCGGGTTCGGGCGGGGTCGCTGGCGAGGAGGACGTGCGTGGCGTGGCGGGCGATGGCGAGGGTGTCGGCGTGCGTGAGGAGGGGGGGCGCGTCAATGAGGATCAGGTCGTAGGCGTCCCCGTCATGGGCTTGGTGGTGGGCGAGCGCGTCCCGAAGGGCGGGGAGGGGCGTATCGCGCCACGGGATCCGTTGGTGCGTGTAGCCAGATGGGGTGGCGGACGCCTCACCGCCTGCCCGCCTGCCGGTTGGGGTGGCGTCGAGGACCAGCACGCGTGCGCCTTGGCGGGTGGCGCCTTCAGCGAGCGTGCTGGCAACGCGTGTTGTGCTGCGTGCGTGGCGGGGGGCGGTGACGAGGAGGGTGACGGGGAGGCCCGTGGGGGTTGCTGGGTGCGTGAGGGCCGTGACGCGCGCGGCAAGCAGGCCGCTTTCCTGCTTCCGGGTGGCGGGGGTCGGTCGGCGCGTGACGTGCGCGAGGATGGGGAGGCCGGTGAGCACTTGCGTAGCAGCGGCGTTGCCGGCGCGCCGGTCGAGGAGCAGGCCGACGTACACCGCGAGGTATGTGCCGATGAGACCGAGGGTGAAGGCGACGAACGTGGTGAAGAACGGGCGTGGCGCGATGGGTTCGTTGGGAGGGTTGGCGGTGGCGAGCCAGTCGATGGCGGGCACGGCGGCGAGGCTCGCGGTGGCGAGGCGCTCCTCGTTCAGGGCGTCGCGTTGGGTCGTGAGGGCGTCGCGCGTGGGGGCGTCCGCGGGCAGGTTGGCGAGTTGCGCGTCGAGGTGATCGAGCGACCGGTTCAGCGCGTCGCGCGCCTGATTGATCGCGCGGCGTGCACGCGTGGCGTCCCAATCGATGAGGTTCGCGCCGATCGCGTTGGCGACGTCCGCGGCCGTGGTGGCGTCACCATGCCGGACGGTGACGCGCAGGATGCTGGAGATGGAGTGCTCCTCGATGGCGACGCGGACGGTACGTTCGTACCGTTCCCGGGCCGCAGCGTCGAGCGTCGCGTCGAGGGCGGTTTCGAAGCCGCTTGCGATGAGGCCGCCCTCCCACAGGGCGGTGCGGTAGGCGTAGGCGGTGACGTGGGGCGGTGGGACCACGTCGACGCCGTTCGGGGGTCGTGCCGTACGCCCGACGTCGAGCGCGATGGTGGCCTCGTAGGTGGGCGCCGTGCGGCGCGCCTGGTCGTACGCGAACGCAGCGAGGGCGAGCGCGACGAGGAGGGTGAGGGGCGCCCAGCGGAGGAGGA